>CALDKM010000073.1:0-2362 GCA_937898875.1 uncultured Pseudomonadota bacterium
TCCGGCCCCCTCAACGAGCCTCGCATCGCGATCCTCCCTTCGGCTACCCGTTGCCCTTCACGGTATGCCGCCCTTCGGCGAGCGGTCTTGACTTGCATCATGCGCCCGCGAGCGGGCGCGCGCGGTCCGGCCTACGACGACTGCAGACGCCGGATCAGCACGTCGATCAGGTCCTTGCCGTCGGGCGACCTGACCCGGTGCGCGGCGAGCGTCTTCGCGAGATCGACGCCGGCGATGAGCCTGGTGTCGGCCCGGATCAGGATGCCTGCGATCGCGCGCTGGACCTGCAGCGAACGCGTCTTCGGGAACAGCCCTGCGAGCGTCTTGAGGCTCACCGGATCGCTCAGGCGATGGCCGGCCAGCGTGTCGAGCGCGCGGACCTGCGCCTCGGTGCCGGGCATCCGTGCGATGCCGTCGGCGACGGCGCGGATCTCGCCCTCGTCGGCGATCGGCCGGTGGTGCAGGTAGACCTGCGCGACGTGGACGTCGTCCTCGCTGGCGCCGACGAGCGCTCGCAGCACGCGCGCGTGACCCTCGACGCTCCCGTGGCACGCGAACACCGCGGCGACCGCGACGTCGTCGCGCTGTCCGGCCGGCAGCGAACGCGCGACGAGGTCGCGCCCCATCTCGCGGCCCGGGTCGAACGAGCACGCGAGCTCGACGTCGGGAACGCCGACCGTGCCACGCACGATCCGCTCGCCGACCATCCGCGCGTACTCGACACGCTCGTCGTCGGCCGTGAGCCAGCCGAGGTTGCGCGCCACGGCCATCATGCGCACGCGCACGGCCGGGTCGTCGGCATCGCGCGCGAACGCCAGGTAGCGCTCCCGCGCGGCCTTGTCGCGGGCGACCGCGTCGAGCGAACGCGCGGTCGCGGGCGACCGGCGCTCGGCGTCGGACACCGAACCGGCGAAGCGCTCGATCGGGTCGAGGAACATCCGCACCTCCGCCATCTCGCGGCCGAGGAGCTCGTGCACGAAGTCGACCTTGCTCGCCACCGTCAGGCGGTCGTCCGAGAAGTGGCAGGCGTCGCGCCGGAATCCGGCGTTCGGATCGCCATCCTTCAGCCCCGGCGTGACCGTCATGCCGGTGGGCGCGAACAGGCCGAGCAGCGTGGCGCTCGGCCGCCCTGTACCGAACTCGGCGCCCCCGGTCGACTTGACGTAGCGCTCGAACGTCGGGCCCGCGTAGCGGCCGAGCGGGGCCTTGCCGGAGAACCCGTAGATCACCGGCACGTCCTTGAAGATGTGCCGCATCCGGTCGCGGTTGCTCTCGCCGTGGCGCTCCGCGAGCGTGCGCGACAACCGCTCCGCGTCGGCCGGCGAGTGGCCCGACCGGACGAGGCCCCGCGCGACCTCGGGCGAGGCGCTGCGCATCGGCTCGGCGTTCAGCGTGTTGCAGCCGAACAGGTACACCTCCTTCAGCTGCGAGAAGAGCCCCGGGCACGACTCGCTGCACGACACGCGCTCGAGCTCGTCCACCGCGAGGTACTCGCGCACGTCGAGCCGGTCGGTGTAGAACTCGGTGCCGCCGTCGAAGTGGCCCGAGATGACGAGGACGTCGCAGCGAACGCCCTTGCTGCACGACGACGCGAGCCAGTCCGGGCGGCCGCGGTCGACGAGCTCGACGAACTGGTAGTCGCCCGCCGGAAGGTTGCGCTTCAGCACCTCGCGCTCGTCGTCCGAGTTGACCGTGATCGTGCAGACGGTCTTCGGTGCGGCGTGCGCGACGAGCGGCGACATGGCGGCGAGCCATGCCAGGGACAGCGCGAATGTCTTGAAACGGGCCATGCGGCGGGCCTGCGGCCACGAGGTGTCGACCATTGTACAGGGGGCCTTCACGGGCGCTCCTGCGAGCGATTCTCGAGCACGCGGACGAGCACGTCGACCAGCGTCGCGTCGCCGGCGGGCTTCACGCGGTGGAGGCGCACGGTGTCGAGCAGCGCGGACGGTCCGATCGCGTCGGGGTCGGACCGGATCAGGATGCCCGCGATGGCGCTCTGCACGTCGGCCGAGCGCGTGGTCGCGAACAGGCGCGTCAACGCGTCGAGGCTGCCGCGGTCGGCGACGCCCTGGCGCGCGAGCGTCTCGAGCGCGCGCGCCTGCGCCGGCGACTCGCGCATGCCCGTGATCGCGGCGACGGCGGCGCGCACCTCCATCGGCTCCACCAGCGGACGGTGGTGCAGGTAGACCTGCGCGATCCGGACGTCTTCGTCGCGCGGCGCCGACAGCGCCTCGATCACGCGCCCGCGGCCGGCGGCGCTCCCGAGGCACGCCAGGACGGCCGCCTGCGCGACGCCATCCGGGGGGATGCCGTCGCGCTCGAGCATCGGCAGCACCGCGTCGAGGCGGCCCGCATCGTG
>CALDKM010000074.1:0-2931 GCA_937898875.1 uncultured Pseudomonadota bacterium
TCGGACGGACAAGCCCGCCCGAATCGAACCCGGCGCGCTGACGCGCGCGCCATCAGGGATTTTCGCTTTGCAGCAGATCCTGAAAGCGACCGCGTGCACGATCGCCGGCAGTCGTGAAACGCGTCGCGAACGACGCCATTCAGACGTTGAACCGGAAGTGCATCACGTCGCCGTCCTTCACGACGTAGTCCTTGCCCTCGAGCCGCATCTTCCCCGCCTCCTTCGCGCCGTGCTCGCCCTTGCAGGCGATGAAGTCGTCGAACGCGATCGTCTCGGCGCGGATGAATCCCTTCTCGAAGTCGGTGTGGATGACGGCGGCCGCCTGCGGCGCCGTCGCGCCGACCTCGACCGTCCACGCGCGCACCTCCTTCGGCCCGACCGTGAAATAGGTCTGGAGGCCCAGGAGCTTGTAGCCCGCGTGGATCACGCGGTCGAGTCCCGGCTCCGCGAGCCCCAGGTCGTCGAGGAACGCCTTCTTGTCGTCGCCGTCGAGGTCGGCGATCTCGGCCTCGAGCGAGGCGCACACCGGCACGACCGGCGCGCCTTCCTTCGCCGCGAACGCCTCGACCTGGGCGAGCAGCGGGTTGTCGTGGAAGCCGCGCTCGGCCACGTTCGCGACGTACATCGTCGGCTTCATCGTGAGCAGGAAGAACGGCTTCAAGAGCTCGCGCTCCTCGTCGTAGAGATCCGCGACGCGCGCCGGGCGGCCTTCGTCCAGCACCTTCTGGACCTTGACCAGCACCTCGTGGAGGCGCTTCGCCTCCTTGTCGCCGCCGGAGCGCGCGACCTTCTCGACCTTCGCGATCTGCTTGTCGACCGCGTCGAGGTCCGCGAGCGCGAGCTCGGTGTTGATGGTCTCGATGTCCGAGACCGGGTTGATCCTGCCCGAGACGTGCACGACGTTCGGATCCTCGAAGCAGCGCACGACGTGCGCGATCGCGTCGGTCTCGCGAATGTTCGCGAGGAACCGGTTGCCGAGTCCCTCGCCCTTCGACGCGCCGGCGACCAGCCCCGCGATGTCGACGAACTCGACGACCGCCGGGATCACCTTCTCGGGCTTCGCGATCGCCGCCAGCCGCGCGAGGCGCGGATCCGGCACCTCGACGATCCCGACGTTGGGCTCGATCGTGCAGAACGGATAGTTCTCCGCCGCGATGCCCGCGCGGGTGAGCGCGTTGAAGAGCGTCGACTTGCCGACGTTGGGCAGTCCGACGATGCCGCATTTCAGGCTCATGGGTTCACGGTTCTTTCGTATGCAGGGACATCATCGCGCGTTCGAAGTCGCCGGCCGCCATCGCGGGCCACGCATCGAGCGCGCGGTCGATCGCGCCGTGGATCGCCTTGCGCTCGTCCGCCCGGGGCGGCTTCAGCACGAAGTCAACGACCTGCTGCTGCGGCGTGTCCGAGTCGCGCGGATGGCCGATCCCGATCCGCAGCCGCCAGAACTCGGGTGTCGCGAGGTGCGCCCGGACGTCCTTCAGCCCGTTGTGCCCCGCGACGCCGCCGCCGAGCTTGAGCTTCACCGCGCCCGCCGGAAGGTCGAGCTCGTCGTGCACGACCAGGATCTCCGCGGGCGCGATGCCGAGGAAGCGCGCCAGCGCCCCGACGCTCCGACCCGACTCGTTCATGTAAGTCGAGGGCTTGACGAGCCTCAATTCGCCGTCGCGCGCCACGTCGCCCGAGTATCGCGTCTGCGGCGCGAACGACGCGCCGAGCGTCGACGCGAGAGCGTCGACGAACCAGAAGCCCGCGTTGTGGCGCGTGCGCTCGTAGCTCCTGCCCGGGTTGCCCAGGCCGGCGACGAGGCGGATCGGAGCGGAAGCGGCCATCGGATCGGACGACGGGGCAACGCGAGACGTCGGGGCCGCAACGAAAAGGCCCGCCGGCGTCTCGGCTCGGCGGGCCTCGGTCGTGCGGGCGTGCCGCTCGCGTTACTTCTTCTTCTTGTCGTCGTCCTTCTTCTCGGCGCCCTTCGCTTCGGCGGGCTTCGCCTCGGCGGCCGGCGCGGCAGCCACGGCGGCGCCTTCGGCCGCCGCTTCCTCGGTCTCGACGACCGCCTTCGGCACGACGGCGGTCGCGATGACCGGGTCCTTGCCGCGCGTCACCGCGACCACGCCCTGCGGGAGCTTAAGGTTCGACGTCTTGAACGCGTGTCCGGTCTCGAGCGCCGACAGGTCGACCTCGATGAACTCGGGCAGGTCCCTCGGGAGGCACGCGATGTCGATCTCGTTCACCACGTGGCTCACGTTCGCGCCGCCGATCTTCACCGCCGGCGAGAGCTCGGCATTGACGAAGTGCAGCGGCACCTTCATGTGGATCTTCTTGTTCTCGTCGATGCGCTGGAAGTCGACGTGCAGCACCTGCGGGCGGTACGGATGCATCTGCACGTCGCGCAGGAGCACCTTCTGCGCGGCGCTGCCGAGCTTCATCGTCAGGATCGACGCGTGGAACGCCTCGTTCTTGAGCGCGTGGATCAGCGCGTTGTGGTCGAGCTCGATCTGGGTGGGTTCGGCGCTGCCGCCGTAGACGATCCCGGGCGCCTTGCCGCCGGCGCGCAGCCGGCGCGAGGCGCCGCGGCCTTCGCCCCCCTGGCGCGGGAAGGCGGTGAATTCGATCGATGCCATCGTTGCGACTCCTTCACGTTTGTCTGCGGCCTTCGGCCCGGCCTCGAAGCGAGTCCGTCCGTCGTCCGCGGGTGGCACCCGACCCGTGAGGCCGGGAAAGCCTTGAATTATAGCCCGATTCCGGTCATCGCCGCCAGCCGAGGGGCGGGACCCCTCATCCCGGCCCTCTCCCCGCACGCGGGGAGAGGGGGCAGGTACGGGCAAGCCGCAGCATCGGCGCTCGATGCGCCGCCCCCGGAAACGCCGACGCCCCTGTCCTCTGTCCTCTGTCCTCTGTCCTCTGTCCTCTGTCCTCTGTCCTCTGTCC
>CALDKM010000075.1:0-21275 GCA_937898875.1 uncultured Pseudomonadota bacterium
CGGGCTTCGAATGCACCTCCCGCGCGGGGCGCCGCCACCGATCCCGGCCTGGGCGCCTTTCCCGCCGAGGTCCCCGCATCGCCCCCCGTCGTCGTCGCGCAGGCCCCGGCGCCGAAGCCCGTCCCGGACCGATGGCAGCGTCTCGGCGACTCGCTCGCGCGATGCCCCGCGAACGACGTGGTCGCACGGACCGTGTGCCAGGAGACGCTGCGTCTCGAGCAGTGCGAAGGCTACTGGGGTCGCGTGGCGCCGTGTCCGGCGCGGCCGGAGCGCGAGTACGGGAACTGACCTGGCCGTCCGGCGGCCGCGGACCGGTCCGTCGTGCCGGATACCGCCCGGAGCGGCTATTTGACGCGGACGAGCACCGCGACGACCCGCTTCGTGTCGACGACCGCGTCGAAGAACTCGCGTCCCGCGATCTCGCCCAGGTGCACGACCTGCGGCGTCACGAGCTTCACGACGCCGGTGAGCTCGTCGCCCGGACCGAGCTTGACGGTGACGCGCTTGCCCTTCTGCGCGCCGAGCACCTTCTCGACCGTATCGTCGGCGGCGACGGCGAGGGCCTGCGCGCGCGCTTCCGGCAGGTGTAACGTGGCGGCGACGAGGACGGCGGCGAGCGGCAGGGCGAGGCGCATGGCGGTGGACGGGAGGGGTGCGGAAGCGCCAGTCTAGCGCTTCGCGGGCGGCGTGGCATCGCGTTCGTCCGGTTCGGGTTGGCAGCAGGGCGCGAGCCGTGCAATAGTGCCGGATCGCCGTCGGACCCGGGATGCGGGTCCGCGGGCACGAGGATACCCAAAGCTCATGGTCATTCAGTCGCAGAAGAGCGCACTTCGCATCGCTGCCGCGGTTGCCGCCGCGATCGTCATCGTCGGATGTGCCTCCGAAGGCACGAAGCCGCCCGACCCCAAGGCGCCGGCGCCGGCGGCTCAGCCCGCGGCAGCGGACGTCAAGCCCGCCGCGCCCGCGGCGCCCGAGATCCCGCCCGCCGAGGCGCGGCCGATGGCGGCCAAGATGGCGCTGCAGGCGGTGGACCAGCTCCAGGTCGGCGACGAAGCGGCAGCGAAGGCGACGATCGAGCAGGCCCTCAAGCTCGATCCCGCGAACGAACTCGCGAAGAAGCTCCTCGACCAGATCAACGCCGACGCGCAGCGCGAGCTCGGCGCGGTGTTCTTCCGCTACACGGTCCAGCCGGCCGACACGCTCTCGAAGCTCGCGCAGCAGTACATGGGCGACCGATTCCGGTTCTGGATTCTCGCCAAGTACAACGACATCGCCAACCCGTCCCGGCTCGGGGCCGGGCAGGTCATCAAGATCCCGGGCCGCCAGCCCGCGACACCGCCGCCTCCGGTCGTCGAGGCGCCGCCGCGCGCCGAGCCGCCGGCGCCCGCGCCGGCTCCCGAGCCCAAGCCCGAGCTTGCCGACTTGCTGAAGAGGGGCGCCGATCTGGAGAAGGCGGGAAACTTGGAAGCCGCCTACGCGACCTACGGCGATGCGGCGGTCCGGTTCCCGTCGTCGGCGGACGCGGCGAAGAGGCGCGACGCCTCGAAGGTCGCGCTGATCCGCCAGCTCGACCGCGAGGCGTCGCAGGCGTTCCAGCGCCAGAACCTCGATCTCGCGATCACGAAGTGGGACCGCGTGCTCGAGCTCGACCCCAACAACAAGAACGCACGGTTGAAGCGCGAGCAGGCGCTCGACCTCAAGAAGCGGATGGCCGACAAGTTCGGCGGAAAGAAGTAGGGCTTGCAGGCGCTACCGGGGCATTTCCGCCCGGGTAGCGCCGGTCATTTCGCCGGCATGCGCGACAGCTTGTCGCGCGCGGCCTTCGCTTCGCGCAGGCGGTTCGCGGCGTTCGCGTTCTGCGGGTCGAGCTTCACGGCGGTTTCGAGCGACCGCACGGCGACGCCGAGATCGGTGCGCATCGCCTTGACGCCTTCGTTGTAGTAGTCGTTGGCGACCGACTTGCGGAGCGCCGCGACCCGAGAAGACCATTCCTGCTGCGGCTCTCCGCGCAGCGACAGCGCCTGCTCGTACAGGTTGAGCGCGGCTTCGCGCTGGCCCTTGCCCTCGAGCTCCTTCGCGCGCTCGGCGACCGCCGCGCCGATGCGCTGGCGTCCCGCGCGATCCTTCGGGTGCGCGTCCACCCACGCTTTCAGCTCGCGCAGCGCGGTCGCGGTGTCTCCGGCGCGGAACATCTCGATGCGCTGGTCGAGGTCGTAGGCGTCGTTTCCGCCGGCCGCCGCGGCCGCTGCCGCTGCCGCGGTGCCGTAGCCCGCAGGCGGCGACGCCTTCGCGGCGCGCGCGTCGGCGAAGAGGTCCTCGACGCGGACGCGCGCGGCACGGTTGGCCTGCGCGCGCGCCATGTTCTGGCGGTCGATCTCCCGCAGGCTGCGCGCGGCCTCCGCGTTCCTCGGCTCCAGCGCGAGCACGCGGAGGAACGCGGTCGACGCGCGGCCGTTGTCGCCGGCCCGCATCGCGCTGCGGCCGGCCTCGAGGTTCTCGCGCACGCCGCGCTGGATCTCGCTGCGCAGCGACTCGGCGTCGCGCCTGGCCGGCTCGTCGCCCGGCGCCAGCATCGTGACGACGTGCAGATGGTCGAGCGCGGTGGCGAGGTCCCCTGCGGCGCGTGCTTCGCGCGCGAGTTCGCGGTGGCGTCGGATCGCCTCGTCGCGCGGCCCGTCGGCGCGGACGACCCTGGGCGCTGGCGCGGGGTCCCCCTCTGGCGCCGTCGGCGCCTGTGCGCAGGCGCCGACGAGCGTCGCCACGGCGATCGCGACTGCCGTGCGGGCGTGCACGGGCGTCCTCACGGGCGTGCGACCGGGAGCGCCGTCACGAGCTTGCTCCGGAACACGTCGATGTCGTCTGCGCCGTACACCATCGTCCTGCGCAGCATCGGCGCCGGCGCGAAGAACGCGTTGCCGCCGGGAGTGACGGTGACGCCGAGCTTCACGCCCTTGCCGCGCAGGTACTCGACGACGGTCTCGTTCACGTCGCCGTAGGGGAACGCGTAGGTGACCGTCGGTTCGCCCAGCCGCTCGCGGATCGTGTCGACCGGCGTCTCGACCTCGCGGCGGATGCGTTCGCGGTAGCGCGCGTCGTTCTCGTCGGCGAGCTTCATCGTCAGGTTCGAATGGGTCTTGGAATGCGGCTGGATGTCGATGAGTCCCGAGGCGGTCATCTCCTTCATCTGCGGCCAGGAGAGCGCATCGGATGCCCCGACGAAGTCGGTGTAGAGGAACACGGTGGCGGGGAAACCGTGCTTCTTCAGGATCGGCCATGCGATGTCGTAGGTCGACCGGTAGCCGTCGTCGATCGTGATCACCACCGATTTCCTGGGCAGCGCGATCCTGCCCTCGAGGAAGTCCGCGAGGCGCGACATCGGGACCACCGTGTAGCCGTTCTGCGCGAGGTAGCGCATCTGCGCCTCGAACGACGAGGGGGTGACCGTCATCGTGGAGGGCTTCGCGCCGAAGCGGTGGTAGGTGATGATCGGCACGGCCTGGACCGACGCGGGTTCGACGCCTCCGGGGTTGAGGGGCTTCACCGGGAGGGCTACCGGCCGGCCGGCCCGCGCCTCGTCCTGCCGGTTGAACTCCGCGATCTCGAAGCGGCGCGAGCGATCGCCCAGCCAGCGCTCGGCGAGCGCGCCGAAGTCCTCGCCGGCGCGCGGGACGACGACGATGAACGAGGCGTCCCGCGCGAGCGTCGGCCCGCTGTCGGCGGGCGCATAGACGACCGGCGCGGGGGCGGGCTCGGGGCGCTGGGGCGTCTCCGCACAGGCGGCGAGCAGGACGGTCAGCGTGGCGATGGCGAGGGCGCGCAGCATGTCGTCACCCCTGGGCCACGGTGGAGGGCTCGCCGGCGGGGGCGGCCGCGTGGGCGGCGGCCGTCGCGGGCTCGTGTCTCGCCTCCAGCGCCTCGGCGGTCTTGTCGAACGCCGCGTAGAGCTCGCCGAACTCGTCCTTGCGCGTCTCGCCGATGCGGACGTCGTAGCGCCCGTGCGCGATCTCGTCGAGCGAGCTCTTGAGCACGCGGATCGGCGCGGCGATCCGGCGCGCGAGCAGGTAGGTGCCCGCCGCCACGGCCGCGACCGTCACGAGCGTGAGGATCGCGAGCAGCACGTAGACGAGGTTCGCGACGCGAGCGAGCGGCGCCTCCCAGATGCCGAGGTGCACGGCGCCGATGGGCTTCTTCTGGAACAGGATCGGCGAGGTGAAGTCGAGCACGTTTCCGCTCGCCAGTTCGTGCGTGCGCACCTCGACCTCGGCGTCGGGCGAGCCCACGAGCGTCGCCACCGGCGCCGGGTAGCGCTGGCCGACCTGCTTGGGGTCGTTGCTGCCGCGGACCACCCCTTCGTCGTCGGTGACGACCAGGTACGGGAAGTCCTGCCGCGCGAGGGTCTCCTGCACGAACACGTCGATCGCCGCGTAGTCCTCGGCCAGCAGCGGGACGGCGCTCTGCGTGGCCATGAACTTCGCGAGCGACCCGCCGTAGCCCTTGACCTGGTCGAGCATCGCCGCGTACTGACGCTGGTAGAGGATCGTCGCGGTGAGCGACATCGTGACCACGACGATCGCCGCCATGATCGCGGCCCAGCGGACCGACAGCGACAGGCCCTTGCCCTTGCCCTTCTTCTCCTCCGCCTCCTTGAGCTCGCGCGCGACGCCGATCAGCGCCTGCGCGAACTCCTCGCCGGTCTGATATCGCTTCTCGGGCTGCTTCTTGAGCGAGCGCTCGATGACGCGGCGCAGCGACAGCGGCACGTCGGGGCGCAGCTTGTCGACCGTCGGCGGGTCGGTCTGCGTGATCTTCATCGCGACGCTGATGATCGAGTCGCCCTCGAACGGGAGCGCTCCCGTCACGAGCTTGTAGAGGACGACGCCGACCGAGAACAGGTCCGAGCGGGAATCGACCTTCTGGCCGAGCACCTGCTCGGGGGACATGTAGTTGGGCGTCCCGAGGACGTCGCCCAGCTGCGTGTGCTGCGTGAGCTCGTGGTCGGAGCCGTCGATCCGGCAGATGCCGAAGTCGGTGACCTTGACCTGGTTGCCCGACGACACCAGCATGATGTTGCCCGGCTTGATGTCGCGGTGGATGATGCCCTTCTTGTGCGCGTAGTCGAGTGCGCGGGTGAGCTGGATGCCGATCTCGACCACGTCGCGCGTCGACATCGGCTGCCCGGTGCGGATCAGGTCGGTCAGCGTCATGCCGTCGACCAGCTCCATCGCGATGTACGGGTGCTTGCCGTCGACGCCGACGTCGAAGATCGTGACGATGTTCGGGTGCGAGAGCGTGCCGGCGCCCTTGGCCTCGCGGAGGAACCGCATCCGGTACTGGTCGTCCTCGGCAAGCTGGCTCTTCAGCAGCTTGATGGCGATTTCCCGGTCGATCTCGGGGTCGTAGCCCTTGTAGACCCGCGCCATCGCGCCTTCGCCGATGATCTCGCGGATCTGATAGCGTCCAAGCTTTTCCATCGCGTGTCCCGTCCGTCGCCGCCGGCCTCGAGCCGGCCCCGGCGCCCGGCGAGGATACTGCCACACGCGCGCCGGGGCAAAGCCCCGCACGACGGCCGGTCGCCGGGAAAGTTCGCGTTGACGCCGACGGGCGGCGTGACCGAGGCTCCCGCCCGGCCTTGATGCTTCCGCCTGATCCCCTATACTCTCGCGTTCGACCCGCAGCGCACGCATGGAAACCGCACCCGCACAGCGACAGGCCGCGATCCTTTTCGCCGACATCGCCGGCAGCACCAGGCTCTACGAGACGCTCGGTGACGCCGAGGCGCTGGCCACGATCGGACACGCGCTGGACGTGATCCGGCAGGTCTGCGAGGAGCACGGCGGGCACATCGTCAAGACGATCGGCGACGAGGCGATGGCGATCTTCCCGAACGCCGCGAACGCCGCCTACGCGTCGATCACGATGCAGACGCAGGTGTCGGGCATGAAGACGAGCCGCGGAACGCCGCTCTCGATCCACGCCGGGTTCCACTACGGGCCGGTGATCGAGGAAAGCAAGGACGTGTTCGGGGACTCGGTCAACCTCGCGGCGCGGCTCACCTCGCTCGCCAAGGCAGGGCAGACGCTGCTGTCCGAGGACACGCTCGCGATCCTGTCGCCGTCGCTGCGCTCGCGCACGCGCCCGCAGGACACGCACACGGTCCGCGGCAAGCAGAACGACATCGCGGTCTTCGAGCTCATCTGGCAGGAGTCGCGCGAGGAGCTGACTGCGATGGCCCCGCGCGCCGTCCTGCGCGCGGCGATGCTCAAGCTCTCGCACGGCGGGACGAAGGTCGAACTCGGCCCCGACGTGAACCTCTACACGTTCGGACGCGACGCGCAGAGCGACATGGCGATCGCGGACCGGATGGCCTCGCGCCAGCACGCGCGCATCGAGCGGCGCCGCGACAAGTTCGTGCTGATCGACCACAGCACGAACGGCACGTTCTGCACGGTGGAAGGCGAGAAGGAGATCGAGCTCAGGCGCGAGGAGTTCACGCTTCGCGGCCGCGGGCGCATCTCGTTCGGCCACGGCTACGACGAGGACCCGTCCGAGACGGTCGAGTTCGACACCGGTTCGTAGGACGCGCACCGACGCCCGGCACGTCGCGGTTGCCATCGGCGTCGCGCGCGGCAACAATGCGGGGATGAACCAGGCGGACGGCGCGGCGAACCCGCTCGACGGCGGCACGAGCCGCATGACCGGGAGCCGGGGTGCCGCGGGCGCGACGATCGCCGACGTCACGATCCGCCTTCCCGGCACGGGAGAGGCGAGGCCGGCCACCGTCGTTCGCCCGGCGCTCGCGGTCTTCTACCGGATCGCGGTCGGCCCCGAGGCCGATCGATACGTGCCGCGGTTCCTCGCGTTCGAGCGCGCGGGGCGCGCGCGTCCGGGATGGAACTGGCCCGCGTTCCTGCTGCCCCCGGTGTGGGCCTTCTATCGCAAGCTGTGGCCCGAGGGCATCGCGTTCGCGCTGCTGCCGGTCGCAGGCGCGTTCGCGTTCGCGGCGCTCGGCGGCCCGCTCGACGGGACCGGCGTCCTCTGGTGGATCGCGCTGGCCGCCTCGGTGTGGCTGTTCCCTTCGGTTCTGACGGCGCTCGCGGCCGACGCCCTGCTGTGGGGGCGGGTGCGTCGCGACGTCGCTCGCGTCGAAGGCGACGCGAGGAGCGCATCGACGACCGTCGAGGCGCTCGCACGCACGACGCCCACCTCGCTCACGGCGGGGATCGCGCTCGGCGGCGGCGCGATCGCGGTGGCGGGGATGCTTCTCGGTCCGGCGTTGCGCGCCGAGTACGTCGCGCACGCGGCGCGCGGCGCCGTCGCGACGACGCTCGCCTCGCTCAAGGTCGTCCAGGACGCGGTCGAGTCGGCCTGGGACAGGACCGGCTCGATCGCCCAGGCGCGCGACGTCGGACTGCTCGTCGCGCAGAACGAACGCCGCTACGTGGAGGACGTCGCCGTGAGCCCGACCACGGGCCGCGTGCGCGTCTCGCTGGGGGCCTCGGTGCCCGGGGCCGCGGGCAAGCAGATCCTGCTGGCGCCGGCGATCGACGATGCGCGGCGCGTGCAGTGGATGTGCGTGCCGGTCGACATTCCCGCGCGCTACCTGCCGGAGTCCTGCCGCCGCTGATCCTTCGCACCGGCGAGCGCGAGCGACCCGGCGAGCGCGAGCAATGCGACCAGCATGGCGATCATCCGCGCGTCGGGCCCCGGCACCGGCTGTGGCCGCGCCAGCACGACCGCCTTGCCCGTGACGTCGTAGACGAGGTAGGCATTGATCATGTCCGCGGCGAGCGGGTAGAGCAGGGTGAGGAGCGATCCCAGCAGCCCGCCGTTGACGATCGCCACGCCGGCGACGCCGATCTCGACGTGGGCGTCGAAGGTTCCCGGTCCCGGCGGCACGAACCCGAACCGGTACGAGCACGACGACGCGTCGCATCCGAGTTCGGTGAACAGGTAGCCGCCCGACGGATTGCTGAAATTCGCGGTCGGCGCTGCGAACGTGATCGCCGCCGCGGGCATCAGCGCCTTGACCTGCCCGACGGTGACCGGCGACGCGAAGCCCGCGAGCGCCAGCGCGGTCACGGTCGCGGGATCGGGTGCCGTGAAGAGCACGACGCCGTCGTAGCTCGCCGGGATCGACGAGAAGGGGATCGTCAGCGGGACGACGAGGTCGTACGAGGTCGACGAGCCGACGGGAAGCGTGCCGACGTCGATCGGGGGGAACGGCGACACGGCCGCCCGCGCGGGCAGCGCGACCGACGCGAGCGAAACGGCGGCAATGAAGGTCAGGGCGATCGCGCGTGCGCGGACGGCGAGGCGCGCCGTTGCGGCGGACAAGCCTGGCATGGTTGCTCCCGTGGCGACACGGGTCTTCGAGCCCGCTGCGGCATGCTGAAAGCGCCTCCCAACGGGGCCGATGATAACGCGCCGGGGCGCCGGCGCAAGCGAAGGTCAGATCGGGGGGCCCGGCAGGAGGCCTTCGGCGCGCTTCAGGCGCCGCTCGTAGATCGCGATCACCTGCGCGCCCAGCAGGAGCACCGTGGCGGCGATCTCGAACGACAGCAGCAGCGCGATCGTCGTCGCGAACGACCCGTAGACGACGCTGATCTGCGACAGCGTGGCGAAATACCAGACCAGCACGTGGCGCGTGAGCTCCCACAGGAGCCCGGCGACGATGCCGCCGATCAGCGCGTGCCTGAGCCGCAGCTGCCCCGCCGGCATCACCAGGTAGATCGCGGTCAGCAGCAGGATCTCGCCCGCGATGCCGGTGAGGTAGATGAACCAGACCGACAGGACGCCGAGCGTCCGCAGTTCTCCGAACGCGTGGAACTCGCGCATTGCGAGCGTCTGCAGCGCGCCGGAGACGATGGTGATCACCACCAGGCCGACGGCCAGCACGACGATGAACGCGTAGGGGATCAGCGCCGAGGCGAGCCAGCTCCTCGGCCGCTCGCGGCGGCGATGGTGGAAGATCACGGCGAACGCGTTCTCCAGCACGCCGAACGCGAGCGAGCTGAAGAACAGGATCGTGAGGAGGATCACGCCGGACACCGCGGCGCGGTGCTGCAGGAACCCGGCGAGATCGTCGATGATGTCCTTGGTGTGGCCGGGCACGACGAGGTCGAGGTAGCGCGCGAGCGTGGCCAGGAGCGCGGCGGGATCGAGCACGTTCGACAGCACGACGAGGAGAAGGATCAGCAGCGGCACGATCGACAGCAGCATGTAGTAGGCGACCGCGCCGGCGAGCAGGAGGCCGTGGTTGCGCCCGAACTCGCGGAACACCTCGACGAGGAACGGCCACGGGTGGCGCGCGATCTCGACCGCCGGGGACACGTAGTGCCGCAGGCGGGCACTGCGCCGCGGCAGAGCGCCGGGAGCGTCCGCTCCGCGAACCTGCGCGGTGTCGCCCACGCCGCTCACAGGCCGAACGGCACGACCTTCACGCCGATCAGCACGCGGTGCAGCATGGCGAACGCGAGCATGCCGCCGATGCCGGCGACCACCGCGATCACGTCGTGCGCGACGTTCGGTTCGAAGGCGCGGACCGCGCGGCGCGCGATCGCGGAGGCGAGGTCGACGAGGGCCCACGCGAGGAACGCGCCGAACAGGATCGTGCTCGCGAGATCTCCGTTGGCCGCGAGGTGCACGCCCGCCCACAGGATCGTGCCGGCGAGCATAGGGTGCCCGATGGCGCGGCGCAGGTGCCCGCGCAGGTTCGCGGCGGCGAAGAGCGTGAACGAGGCCGCCATCGCGTACGGCGCCAGCGCGATCGCGCCTTGCACCGGCGCGAACAGCGCGGGGCCGCCGCGCGCGAGGCCGAAACCGACGCCGATCAGGCCCAGCCCGACGGCCGACAGGACCGAGTACGCGCCCCTGTAACTCCGCTCGCCGAGGCGGGCGACGAGCGAGGCGCGCAGCGCGGGCACCGCGGGGACCAGGTGGATGCCGAGGAAGAGGACGAGACCGGCGACGAGCAGGGCCATCGGGACGGACCGTTGCGGAGGTCCGCTACTGTAGACCAGCCCGACGGGATTCAGGGGGATGCCGGCGAGCACATCGCGACCGCGTCCGGGCCGTAGCCCTCGGCGATCCATCCGACCCCGACCATCCGGTCGCGGATCGCCGCCGACGTCACGTAGCGGTGGTTCGCGTCGCGCCGGGCGTTGAACATCCGGTGGACCGGGACGCTGCCTGCCGGGCACGCGCCGGTGGCCGTGTCGGGCAGCCCGACGACGAAGACCTCCGGCGACTCGAGCTGCCAGTCGGCGCCGTAGCGGTCGATCACCGCCTGGCACTCGGCAGGGGACGCCGAGTAGAAGTGCGAGTCCAGCCCGGCCTCGGGGCGGCCGTAGAAGCGGCACACGGGCGAGCGGGCCTCGCCCGAACGCTCGCCCGCCCGCAGGACGGAGAACGACAGGCCCGTGCGGACCCAGCCGGCGAAGACGCCGGTGTCGAGCGCCGCGATCTCGGCGGGATCCGACGACACGAAGTAGTGGTCGACCGACGCGCGATGGAACTCGACGGCCGTGCGCCCGTCCGACGGCGCCGGGGCGCGCGTCGCGCCCGAATCCGGGTCGACCGTCAGCGACGACACGTCGACCGCCTCGAAGTCCGCGCCGGTGATCCGCTGCATCGCGTGCAGCTCGTCGTCGTTCCACCGCGGGTCGGGAGCGCCCGACAGATACCAGGACGACCCGTTGTCGGCGAGCATCATCCCGAACCGCTGGAGCGCGCGCAGGATCGGCTGCACCGACGCGGGGAATCGCGCGACGTCGACGCCCGCCTTCAGCCGGAACCGCTGCCCCATCGGCGGGTACTGGATCCCGGAGAGGCTCGAGGCTTCGTGCCGTGCCGGCCACGTGAATTCGCCGCGGGTCTGCGGCGCGGTGAAGCGCAGCGCGTGCGCGATCTCGCCCGCCGCGACCTCGTCGTAGCGCGCGAGCCCCGGCAGCACCGGCAACCCCGCGGCGTCGGCGGAGGTCCAGCCCGAGGATCGCAGCGCGTTGCTTCCGAGGTCGAAGATCGCCCCGGAACCGGCACGCCAGCTCCCGTCACTGTTGCGGTACGCGGCGTAGAGCTCGTAGAGGCGGCAGCGCCCCGACTCGACGATCAGCACGTGGCGATCTCCGGTCGACGCGGGCCCGCCCTCGATCGGCGGGTCGGAGGGGATGGGGTAGGGGCCCGGATCGCTCTCGTCCGCGTACTCGAAGCTCACCGCGACGCCGGGCGTGCCGGCGGGCACGACGACGTACGGGATGCCGTTCGGCGCGCCGGCGTACACGGTGCCGAAGTCCGGGTGCAGCGGCTTCGCGCTTCCGATCGTCGCGACCCACGCGGCGGACTGCGGGTGGACGGGCAGCGCATCGACGCGGACGTTCCAGACGTTCCCGGCCGGGAACACGGGGCAGCCGCCGATGGCCGGCGCCGCGCCGGTCGGCATCGCCAGTGCCACGCCCGCAACCGCCGCGGCCGCACGGAGCACTTCAGAGAGGGCCCGCGTACGCCTGCCGTGGCATGCGCGGGCGACCGAGTGGCCGACCCGCGATCGCCGCGCCTCCTGGCGGGAGGCGCGCGAAGCGAGCTTCGGGGGGATCACATCCTGTCGTCGTCGGACTGCCAGGCGACCGTGAACGGCCGCGGCACCGCTTCGACCGCGGTGACGAGCCGGACGCGCACGAACGAGGAGAGGTCGCCGAAGGTCTCGCGCAGCCCCTTCGCGCCCTCAACTTTGCTCATCCGGTTCCAGCGCGCGCGTCGCGACTCGGGGCGGGAGCGCACGACCAGCGCGAGCGGCAGCTCGTCCATCCGCTGCTCGCGGGCGAGATAACTGCCGTAGGGCACGATCATCGCGATCTCGAGCGGATTGCGGCCCCATTCGCGGTTGACGCGCTCCGCGAGCTCGCAGGCGCGCGAAACGAGCAGCTTGGCCTTCACGCGCGACAGCGGCTCGACGACGCGCGCCGCCGCGTACTCGACGAGGCGAGGCGTGACGAGGAAATCCGACGTCGGACCTTCCGGCCGGGCCAGCAGGCCGTCGGCGCAAAGGTCGTCGAGCAGCGCCCGCCCGTCGACCGTGTCGACCCCGAAGTCCTGTCGCAGGAACGCCCCCCGGACGCGGGCGCGGTCGGGGGCGAGCCCGGCGACGCGTGCGGCGACGCGGCCCGCAGCGGCGCGCAACGCCAGGGCATCCAGGCCGAAATAGCGTCGATCCGAGACGAGCGTGCGCTGTTTCATGGGTGGCGGGATCGGGAGAGAAGTTATGACGTTAGCATAGGTTGGGGCCGATGGGGGCGGGGCGAATGCCCGGTAGGGGGCCGGATGAGCGGGGTGCGCGATCCGCGCAACGCGGCGCGCCGCTTGGAACGGTCGCGCCCGGGGCGTAGAGTCGCGAGGTCGCGCCGCGCGCACGCCGGAGCCCACCGATGGCCGATGTCTCCTCACCGCCGCCGCCGGAATCCGCCGCACCCCGGCTGCGGTTCGGATTCCGGTTCTCGCCCCAGGCAGTCGTGATCGTGGCGACGGGCGCGGCGATGTTCTATGCCGCGCAGGGGGCGGTGATGGGTTTCGTGCACGCCTACTGGAGCGACAGTTACCGGCAGGTCCCGTTCGTGATGGACGAATGGCGTCCCAACGAGGGCTCGCCGTACGTCGCCGGCCATCTCGCGGACTCGGGGGAGCCCTCGCCGTTCCATCTGCCCGGGGCGGAGGCCGACGGCCGCCGCGTGCTGAAGGAGGCGCCGGCGATCGCGTTCGAGGCGGGCGCGACGGTGCCCGTCTGGTACTCGCCCGAGGCGCCGCTCTTCTCCTACAACCGCGAATGGACCAACGCGGTGCCGGTCGCCGCGCTGCCGGAGCGTCCCGGCTGGGGCAGGTTCGTCGCGCACGGCGTGCTGACCCTGGTGATCGCGATCGTCGGACTCCGCGCGACATGGTGGGTCTTCCGGCGCTACTCGAGCCAGTCCGGCAGCCTGCCGATCCGGCGACCCTGATCGACGCGTCGGGGAGGTGAGATGCACGCACGACTTGCCACGTCGCTCGTCCTCGTCGCGCTCGCCGCCGCGCCGTGCGCAGCCGGCGCCGCGCCGCGGTACTACGACGTCGTCGCCGGATCCGGCCCGCACGACGTCGCGGCATCGCCGTCACCGAACGGCCCGGTCTACTACACGGGCCAGCGCAACGGGACGCTCGGCATCCTCGATCCCGCGACCGGGCGCGTCGAGGAAGTGAGGCTCGGTGCCCGCTCGGCCCCCCACGGCGTGATCGTCGGCCCGGACGGGGCGCCGTGGATCACCGACAGCGGCCTGAACGCGATCGTGCGCGTCGATCCGGGCACGCGCGCGGTGAAGGCGTGGCCGCTGCCCGCCGAGGCGGCGAACGCGAACCTCAACACGGCGGCGTTCGATCGCAAGGGCCGTATCTGGTTCACCGGCCAGTCGGGCTGGTACGGGCGCCTCGACCCCGCGAAGGACGACATGAAGGTGTGGCGCGCGCCGCGCGGCTACGGTCCCTACGGGATCGCGACGGCGCCCTCGGGCGAGGTCTGGTACGCGTCGCTCGCCGGCAACCACGTGGCGCGCATCGACGTCGAGAGCGGGGTCGCGACGCCCGTCGATCCGCCTACGCCCCGGCAGGGGGCGCGCCGCGTCTGGCCGGACTCGAAAGGCCGCCTGTGGGTGAGCTACTGGAACACCGGGCAGGTCGGCATGTACGACCCGTCCGCGAAGTCGTGGCGCGAGTGGAAGCTGCCCGGCGACAACCCGCAGGCGTACTCGGTCTGGGTGGACGAGCGGGACGCCGTGTGGCTTACCGAGTGGACGTCGAACGCGATCGTGCGCTTCGACCCCGCGACCGGACGATTCGAGAGCTTCCCGTCCGACCGGCCGCGCGCGAACGTGCGGCAGATGCTGGGGCGCGCGGGGGAGGCCTGGGGCGCGGAATCGGGAACGGACCGGCTGGTCGTCGTGCCTGCCGGTCGTTGACTCGGCCGTCCGCCCGGTGCGTGGTCGCGAACGCGCTAGTACGCGCGCCGCGGATGCGCGTCCGCGAGCTCGGCCGCGCGCGCGAGCAGCCGCTGCGCGTTCCGCCAGGCCGGCACTTCGACGAGCGATCCGTCCAACTCGGCGCGGGCCTCGCCGCGCTCGCGTGCCGACTCGAAGGCGGCGATCAGCCTCGTTGCGTGCGCGACTTCCTCCGCGGAGGGCGTGAGCACGCGGTTGACGATCGCCGCGTGCGCGGGGTCGACGAGGCTCTTCGCCCGGTAGCCGAGCCGCCGCGCCCAGCGCGTGTCGCGCTCGACGCCCTCGGCGTCGCGCCAGGTGTAGGGCGCGTCGACGGCCACCACGCCGGCCGCGACGCATTCGACGAGGAAGCGCTGGCGCGCGTAGGCGAGCTCGATCCCGTCGCGTCCGCGCTCGGCCCCCAGATCCGCGGCGAGGTCCTCGGACGCGAGCAGGCACGCGTCGACGCGCGGGCTCGACCGGGCGATCGCGACCGTCTGCACGAGCCCGCGTGCGAACTCGATGTTGGGCAGGAGGCGCGTCGATCCGACGGCGATGCCGCAGTCGCGCTCGAAGCGAGCGACTTCGCGATCGAGCCAGCGCACGTGGTCCGGCTCGGCGACCTTGGGCAGTGCGACGATGTCGGGCGCGCCGCGCATCACTGCGGCGAGATCGTCGATCCCGTCGCCGTCGAGCGGGTTCACGCGCACGGCGGCCACGGCTCCCGCCGCGCGCCAGGTCCGGAAGACGTCGGCGGCGAGCATGCGCGCATGCGCGCGCCGCGCGGGAGGCGTGAAGTCCTCGAGCTCCTGGATCAGCACGTCGGCCCCCGACGCACCCGCGGCGGCGAGTGCCGCTTCGTCCGCGCCCGGGACGAACAGCCACGAGCGGCAGAGGCGGGAGGGAATCACGGTCGGAGAGACGGGCCGGGGGAGTCGGGCGAGTGTAGCCGAGCCGGAACGCCGGGGGCGCGTTCGTGTGACCGTGGTCACAGATGCCGGGACGCGGCGTCAGGATCATGGCATCCTCGGACAGGCAAGGAGGTTTACATGCATGCAGTGACCGATGCGAGCTTCAAAACGGACGTGCTCGAGTCCGGCGTGCCGGTGCTCGTCGACTTCTGGGCGCCGTGGTGCGGCCCCTGCCGCGCCGTCGCGCCGGTGCTCGACCAGCTCGACGCGGAGCTGGCGGGCCGCCTCAAGATCGTCAAGATGAACGTCGACGAGAACCAGCAGATCCCGGGCGCCCTCGGGGTTCGGAGCATTCCCACACTCGTCGTGTTCAAGGACGGCAAGGCCGTGCAGGGCGCGGTCGGCGCGCTGTCGAAGGCGCAGATGCTCGAATTCGTCGGGCCGCACCTGGCCGCGCCCGCGGCCTGACCGTCGTACAACCCCGCGCACCGCGGCCGGTCGTCGCCCCCCGCCCGCGAACAGGAACGTGCGCGCCAGCATCGTCGTGAGCGAGGAAGCGGGGGTCCGGTACCTGCACTTCGGCTCTCGCTGGATCCAGGGCGCGATGCGCCTGCAGCGCCCCTGGGCGCTCGAACTCGAGTACACGCGTCAGATGATGGCGCCGCTCGCGATGCGATCGGCGGCAGGGTGGCCGGGGAACGTGCTGATCGTGGGGCTGGGCGCCGCGTCGCAGCTGCGGTTCCTCTGGCGCCACCGTCCCGCGGCGCGCTTCACCGTCGTCGAGATCGACGAGCAGGTGGTCGCGGTCGCGTACCGGTCCTTCAAGCTCCCCGACGACGAGCGCATCCGCCTCGTCGTCGGCGACGCGGCCGACGAGGTGCCGTCGCTCGACGGCAGCTTCGACCTCGTGCTGGTCGACGGCTTCGACGCCCGCGGGAGCGCGGGGCGCCTCGACTCGGTGCGGTTCTACGCGGCGTGCCGCGAGCGCCTCGCGCCGGGCGGCTTCCTGTCGGTCAACCTGCTCTCGCGCACGCGCGGCGCGGGGCCGTCGCTCGCGCGGCTCGCCGAAGCGTTCGGCGCGCGCGTGCTCGTTCTCCCCCGCTGCGAGAGCGGCAACACGGTGGCATGCGCGTGGCGGGAAGGCGGCCAGCGGCTCGATCGGGCCGACTGGCCGGCGTCGGCGCTCGCGCTCAAGCGCGAGACCGGGCTCGACCTGCGTGCGACGTTCGCCCGCGTCGATCGGGGGCAGACGTCGCTCGCGGACGCGTGAGCGCGCGCAGGTCGCCGCGGAGCGCCCGTCCGCAGGCTACACTCGCCGCGTCGGCGCATGGACGGGAGGGGGGTGTGAAGGATCGACACGAGCGTGACGCAAGCCGCAGGCTGCTGCGGTCGCTCGTCCGCCGCGGAGGCGTCGCCATGGCCGACGCTTCCGGCAGCTACGCGGTCCAGCACCTGCCCGAATGGATGGCGAAGTCGTCGTTCGACTTCGCCGCGTGGCGCAGGCTCTGGGTTGCGCAGAATCCCAGGAACGATCGAGCCGACCTCGCGCGCCTCGTGATGTTCATCGAGAACGCGAGCGTCATCGAGCGCGAGGGCGTGCCGGGCAGCCTCGCCGAGCTCGGCGTCTACAAGGGCACGACGGCGAGGCTGCTGCACGCGCTGTTCCCCGAGCGCACGCTGTGGCTGTTCGACACGTTCGAAGGCTTCGACACGCGCGACCTCGCGCACGAGCGGGGCGCGGCATCCTCCGGCTTCCGGTTCGACGACACGTCGCTCGAGGCGGTGCTTCGCCACGTGGGCGCGTCCGACCGCGTCCGCGCGTGCAAGGGCTACTTCCCGGAGACGGCCGCAGCCGTCCCCGGCGACGAGACGTTCGCTCTGGTGCACCTCGACGCCGACCTGAAGAAGCCGACCGAGGACGCGCTGGCGTTCTTCTATCCGCGGATGGCGTCGGGCGGGTTCCTCGTCATGCACGACTACGGCAGCGGCGCGTGGCCCGGGATCGCCGAGGCGGTCGACGCGTTCTTCGCCGACAAGCCCGAAGGCATCGTCAGGATCCCGGACAAGTCGGGCACCGCGATCGTGCGGCGCGTCAAGCGGTAGCCGACCGGCGCCCGCCGGCCCGCAGGCCGCCCGCGCGAACGTTCGACAACCCGGCCGCGCGGCCTTGCGCGCGCCGCGCGACCGGTCCACGATTGGCGCCCTCCGCCCTTTCGGTGGCCCGGGTCCGCCGCGATCCGGCGGGCGCGGGCGGACGCGGATCCGTCGGAGTTCGACGAAGGAGGCCACGATGAACGTTCCGGCGTTTCCGCGCCGTCGCGTCGCCGTCGCGCTTGCGGCGTGCGGCCTGGCGGCCGGCGCGATCCTCGCGGCGGGCGCCGCCGATTCCGGCGACGGCGCCTTCGACCCGATGCTCGACGATCCCGCGGGCCTCTGCGGCCCGCCCACAGGCGGGCAGCCCGCGGTGCTGCGCGCGCTGATCCTCGCGAAGACCGAGACCGCGCCGTTCCAGCCGGCGCCGATGAAGGCCGCCGAAGGCGATCCGCCGCTCTACGCGAACCTCGGGACGCTCGCGTTCCCGGTCACGACGAAGAGCGCCCGCGCGCAGGCCTACGTGAACCAGGGCGTTCGGCTGTCGTTCGCGTTCAACCACGCCGAAGCGCAGCGCGCGTTCCGCGCCGCGCAGAAGCTCGATTCCGACTGCGCGATGTGCTGGTGGGGCGAGGCGCTCGTCCTCGGGCCGAACATCAACGCGCCGATGATGCCCGAGGTGAACCCGCCCGCGCTCGAGGCGCTCGCACGCGCGGTCGCGCTCGAGGCGAAGGCGACGGCCCGCGAGCGCGCGCTGATCGAGGCGCTGGAGAAGCGGTACTCCGCGGATCCGAAGGCCGACCGCGCCGCGCTGGACGCCGCTTACGCCGACGCGATGGTGTCCGTGTCCGCGCGGTTCCCCGGCGACGACACGATCGCCGCGCTCGCGGCCGAGGCGGCGATGGACACGCAGCCCTGGGACTACTGGGAGCCGGGCGGCGGAAAGGCGAGGGGCCGCGGCGGCTACATCGTCCGCACGCTCGAGAAGGTGCTGAAGCGCAATCCCTCGCATCCGGGCGCGATCCACCTCTACATCCACGCGGTCGAGGCCTCGGCGAGTCCGGATCGCGCGCTTCCCTACGCGGACCGGCTCGGCGCGCAGATGCCCGGTGCGGGCCACATCGTGCACATGCCGGCGCACGTCTACTACCGCGTGGGCATGTACCGCGAGTCCCTCGCGGTCAACCGCAGGGCGATCGCCGTCGACGAGGCCTACTTCCGCACCTCCCCTTCGGATCCGCTCTACAGGTCGGCGTACTACCCGCACAACATCCACTTCGTCATGGTGTCGGCGCAGGCGGGCGGGGACGGCAGGACGGCGCTCGAGGCGGCGACGAAGCTCGACGCCTCGCTCCCCGACGACGTCGTCCGGGCGTTCGCGATCCTGCAGCCGGTCAAGGCGGCGCCGTACGCGACGCATGCGCAGTTCTCGGATCCGGACACGGTCC
Organism: uncultured Pseudomonadota bacterium; assembly: GCA_937898875.1. Classification (GTDB taxonomy): domain Bacteria; phylum Pseudomonadota; class Gammaproteobacteria; order Burkholderiales; family Casimicrobiaceae; genus VBCG01. The sequence continues at coordinate 18,445 of CALDKM010000075.1, forward strand.
TCGCGCTCCCCGCGCCGCCGGACGGCCTCGCGCTGGTGCGGACGATGTACCACTACGCACGGGCGGTCGCGTACGCCGCGAAGAAGGACGCGACGAACGCGGAGAGGGAGATCGACGCGATACGCGCGCTCGAGGCCGGGACCGACTTCAAGGCGTTCGCCGAGTGGCAGGTGCCGGCGAAGGAAGTGATGCAGACCGCGCGACTGGTCGCGGCGGGGCGCCTCGCGGACGCGTCGGGCGACCTCGACGGTGCCGCGGCGGCCTACGAGGACGCCGCCTTCGTCGAAGACACGCTGGCGTACATGGAGCCGCCGTACTGGTACTACCCGGTCCGCCAGTCGCTGGGCGGCGTGCTGCTGCGCCAGGGAAAGCTCGGCGAGGCGGAGAAGGCGTTCCGCGATTCGCTCGCGCGTGCGCGGAACAACGGTTTCGCGCTTGCCGGCCTCGCCGAGGTCTACAAGCGCAAGCGCGACGCGAAAGGCGAGGCCGCGGCGCGAAACGCCTACTCGAAGGCCTGGGCGGGGCCGCCGCGCGGGCCCGATCTCGCGAAACTGTGAAGGGAACCCGCATGAATCGCAGAAGTCCCCGCGCGTCGCGCGCGCACCGGGTGTTCGCCGCTCCGGCGCTGGCCGCCGCGATCGCATTCGCCCCCCCGGTGTCGGCCGAGCCTGCGAATGGCGTCGTCACGCAGAGCGGGCGCACCGCGACGATCCGGCACGCGTGGCTCGTCGTCGGACCCGACGCGATCGACCCGAAGACGACGATCCGGAGGATCGTGTTCTCGGCAACGGACATCGGCGCGAAGATCAGGGCCTGCGCGAGGATGTCCTGCGTCGACGGCAGCGTCGAGGAAGGCATGACCGTCGACCTCGACGCGGGACCCCGCATCGCCTTCTGGGTGGCGCTCAACGGGCAGCGCGTCCAGCACTCCGGCACCGAGAAGCCCGCGGCGCTCGCGGCGACCGCGAGCGACGGGAAGCGCGTCGCCGGGCGCCTCGCGTTCGACCACTCGTCGTCGCGCGGACCGAAAGTGGACGTCCAGTTCGACGCGCCGCTCGCGAAGACGTTCGCCGCGAACTGACGTGCCGGGGCGCCGGCCCGGAGGGCGACCGACGCCGTGCGCGCGGCCAGCGTCACGCGCGCGTGGCGGGGCGGGTTCCGAACCGGCAAGGCCGATGCCCCGATGGAGGCCGATCGATCTCCTGACATAATTGCGCGACGGCGCTCCGCGGACCGGATGCCCGGCGCGCCCGCCGCGCGACCCGATGGCCGCCGGACACGCGGGCTCGCCCCCCGGGAAAGGACACCCGTCGATGAAGCGCCGCACCCTCCCCGGCACCGGGCTCGAGGTCTCCGAGGTCTGCCTCGGCACGATGACCTGGGGCGACCAGAACAGCGAGGCCGAGGCGCACGAGCAGCTCGACCTCGCGGTCGCGCGCGGCGTCAACTTCATCGACACGGCCGAGATGTACCCGGTGCCGCCGAAGAGCGAGACACAGGGGCGCACCGAGGCCTATCTCGGCCGCTGGCTCGCGAAGCGCGGGCGCGAGGGGCTCGTGATCGCCTCGAAGGTGGCGGGGCCCGGGCGGCGCGACTGGATCCGCGGAGGCCGCACCGACCTCACGCGCGGGAACATCGCGGAAGCCGTCGCGAAGAGCCTCGAGCGCCTGGCGATCGACCGTATCGACCTCTTCCAGATCCACTGGCCGCAGCGAAACGTGCCGATGTTCGGCTCGACCGAGTTCGACCCGTCGATGGAACGGGCGGGCGGACCCGCGATGCGTGAGCAGGTCGAGGGGATGGTGGCGATGATCGAGGCCGGCAAGGTCCGCCACTGGGGCGTGTCCAACGAGACGGCGTGGGGACTGTGCGAGTTCCGGCGCCTCGCGCGCGAGCTCGGCGTGCCCGGGCCCGTCACGGTGCAGAACACCTGCAGCCTGGTCTCGCGCGGCGCCGACACCGAGATCGCCGAAGTCCTTTACCGCGAGCGGATGTCGCTGCTCGCGTACTCCCCGCTGGCAGGCGGGCTCCTCACCGGCAAGTACTCGGGTGGCGCGCAGCCGGCAGGGGCGAGGTACACGCTGTTCGAGACGGTGGGCGCGCGCTGGCGCAAGCCGATCGTCCACGAGGCGGCCGACGCTTACATCGCGCTCGCGCGGCGGCGCGGGCTCACCCCCGTGCAGCTGGCGCTGGGCTACGTGCGCAGCCGCTGGTACGTCGGCGCGACGATCGTCGGTGCGACGAGCCTCGCACAACTCGACGAGGACATTGCCGCCGCGCAGCTCGCGCTCGACGCCCCGACGCTGGAGGAGATCGCGGCGCTGCAGGTGCGCTACCCGAATCCCGCGCCTTAGCGGAGCGCGCGACGTCGCCGTCGGAGGCGGCCGGGACGATGCGGTGGTCTGACCGCTTCGCGATATGCGTTCGCCCCCTTGACTCGCGCCTCGCCGCGGCGCTCAATCCCCGGAAGTCCGGACTACACGGGAGGTCGTCATGCAAGTGCGAACGCTGCGCACCATCGTGGCCGGACGGCCCGCCATCACGACGATGCGGACCACGACCGTGGCCGAGGCATCCCGCATGATGAAGCAGCGCAACGTGGGCTCGCTGCTCGTCGTCGACGGTACGCGTCTGGCCGGCATCTTCACCGAGCGGGACGCGCTCTACCGTGTGCTCGCCGACGGGCGGGATCCGGTGACGACGCCGATCGGCGACGTGATGACGCCGCAGCCGCAGACGATGCATCCGGACGAGCCGTTCGTCCGGGCGCTGCGCGTCATGTACGAGGCTCGCTTCCGCCACCTGCCGGTGGTCGAGTTCGGACGTCCGCT
>CALDKM010000076.1:0-2485 GCA_937898875.1 uncultured Pseudomonadota bacterium
TCGACGGGAGGCCCACGTCCAGCACGACGAGGTCGTGCGCGTTCGTGCGCGCCTTCCGGTCGGCCGCTTCGCCGTCGGATGCGACGTCCACCGTGTGCCCCGCCGCGCCGAGCGCGCGCGCGAGCCCGTCGCAGAGCAGCGGGTCGTCCTCGGCGATCAGCACGTGCATCCGCATAGCGTAACAAAGCCGCGGAGCGCCGCGGATGGCCGTCGCGCTGCGCCGATCCTGACGAATTGCTGACAGCGCGCGGGCGCGGTCGCTCATAGAATCGAGCCCGGCCGCCCGGACCGGTGTCGTTCCGCGCTGCGTGCCACCGCTGCGGGATGCCGCGGCTCCCGCGAGAAGGCGCACACATGGTCCGGATACGCAACCGCCGGGATTTCCTCGGCGGCCTGTTGCTGGTCGCGCTCGGCGTCGGCGCGATCGTGCTGTCGGGCAACTATGCAACCGGCACGGCGGCACGCATGGGGCCGGGGTACTTCCCGCGCGCGCTCGGCGGGCTGCTGATCGCGATCGGCGGGGCGGTCGCCGTGCAGGCGCTGCGCGTCGCGGGGCCGCGGCTGCCCCGCTGGCCATGGCGGCCCACCGTCGTCGTGCTCGGGAGCGTCGTTCTGTTCGGCGCCATCGTCGAGCGCCTGGGTCTCGCGCTCTCGACGGTCGTGCTCGTGTTCCTCGCGAGCGCCGCCAGCATCGAGTTCCGTCCGCGCGAGGCAGTCATCGCGGCTGTCCTGCTGTCGGTGCTCGCGGTGCTGGTGTTCGCCGTCGGCCTGCAGGTGCAGCTGCCGACCTGGCCCGCGACGTCCGGCTGAGGCCGCGCCGATGGATCTCTTCGGCCACCTCGCGATCGGGTTCGGCGTCGCGCTGACGCCGGTCAACCTGCTCTACGCGTTTCTCGGCGCGATGCTGGGCACGCTGATCGGCGTCCTGCCGGGCATCGGCCCGGTCGCCACGATCGCGATGCTGCTTCCCTCGACGTACGCGCTGCCTCCGGTGTCCGCGCTGATCATGCTTGCGGGCATCTACTACGGCGCGCAGTACGGCGGCTCGACGACGTCGATCCTGCTCAACATGCCGGGCGAGACGTCGTCCGCGGTCACGTGCCTCGACGGCTACCAGATGGCGCGCAAGGGTCAGGCGGGCGCCGCGCTCGCGATCGCCGCACTGGGTTCGTTCTTCGCGGGTACCGTCGGCACGGTGATGGTGGCGACCGTCGCCGTACCGCTCTCCGAGTTCGCGCTGAAGTTCGGCCCGGCCGAGTATTTCTCGCTCATGGTCCTGGGGCTGATCGGCTCGTCGGTGCTCGCGCGCGGCTCGCTGCTCAAGGCGATCGGCATGATCGCGCTGGGACTGCTGCTCGGGATCGTAGGCACCGACGTCAACTCGGGTGTCCAGCGCTTCGCGTTCGGCGTGCCCGAGCTCTCCGACGGCCTGGGCGTGGCGAGCGTCGCAATGGGCCTGTTCGGGTTCGCGGAGATCGTCACGAACCTCGAGTCGCCGGAGCGCCGCGAGGTGCTCAAGACGAAGGTGAAGGGCCTGTGGATCACACGCGACCAGTTCCGCCAGGCCTGGCCCGCGGTGCTGCGCGGGACCGGGCTGGGTTCGGTGCTGGGGCTCCTGCCCGGCGGCGGCGCGATGCTCGCGTCTTTCGCCTCGTATGCCGTCGAGAAGAAGGTCGCGAAGGATCCGAGCCGGTTCGGCCGCGGCGCGGTCGAGGGCGTCGCGGGCCCCGAGTCCGCGAACAATGCGGGAGCGCAGTCGTCGTTCATCCCGCTACTCACGCTCGGCATTCCCGAGAACGCGGTGATGGCGATGATGGTGGGCGCGATGACGATCCACAGCATCCAGCCCGGCCCGCAGGTGATGAGCTCGAATCCCGGACTGTTCTGGGGGCTCATCGCGTCGATGTGGGTCGGCAACCTGATGCTGGTCGTGCTGAACCTGCCGCTGATCGGGATGTGGATCAAGCTGCTGACGGTGCCCTACCGGCTGCTGTACCCGGCGATCCTGCTCTTCTGCTCGATCGGCGTGTTCACGATCAACAACACGAATTTCGACGTGATGCAGACCGCGGCCTTCGGACTCGTCGGCGTGCTGTTCGTCAAGCTCGAGTTCGAGCCGGCACCGCTGCTGCTGGGCTTCGTCCTCGGGCCGATGATGGAGGAGAACCTGCGGCGCGCCCTCCTGCTGTCGCGAGGCGACCCGACGGTGTTCCTCGCGCGGCCCATCTCGCTCGCGATGCTGCTCGTCGCGGGGGCGCTGCTGCTCCTGATCGCCGCGCCGAGGATCCGGACGACGCGCGACGTTGCGTTCCAGGAGGACTGACAGGGCGCGGGCGGCGGCGGGCCCGGTGCCGCCCTCGGGGCCCGGCCGGAAACAACACCGGGACGCACCACGATGACACGGGAGCCGGACCCCCTCAGATGGCGATACTGCGTCCGCCGTCGACGTTGATCGTCTCGCCGGTCACGTAGGGCGCGTCCTCGA
>CALDKM010000077.1:0-4519 GCA_937898875.1 uncultured Pseudomonadota bacterium
CCATTACGTTTACGTAAACGTCAATCCGTCGGGCAGGGCGCGACCGCGCCTCAGTCGCCGGCTCCCCGGGCCCGGGAGGCTGCGGCCGCGGCGCGCGGCGCGACAGGACTCTCCGGCCCGGCCTCCCTGAGACGTCGCCGGCAGTCGCGCTCGATCGCTCCGATCTCGTCGAGCAGCGCGTCGATGTCGCCGCGCTGGACCTCGAGCTGGCGGCGGCGATGCTCGAGCGCCTCGATGAAGCGCGCGAGCTGGCGCCGGTCGCCCTCGCGGGAGTCGTAGAGGTCGAGGATCTCGCGGATCTCGGCGAGCGCGAGACCCAGCCGCTTGCCGCGCAGGATCAGCTTCACGCGCGTGCGTTCGCGCTCGCCGTAGATCCGCGACTGCCCGGAGCGCCTCGGTGCCAGCAGGCCCTCGTCCTCGTAGAACCGGATCGCGCGCGTCGTCAGCGCGAACTCGGCGGCGAGCTGCGAAATCGTGTAGTGGGCTTCGCGAGCCGGGGCGCCGGGCTCGGGCGTCGACGTGCGGCGGGATCCGGTCATCGGGCGTGGCGCGCGGGCGTCGCGCGATCCGGGCCACGATACCATAGCGGGTTGACGCCTCCGGCGGATTGGCCGATGATACCGGCTTTGTTGCACCGCACAAAATACCGCCCGACTCGAGGCGGCACGCGAGGAGGACACGCAGCCGGTCCGCCCGCGCCCGGCCGCCGACGCGCGAGCAACCACCCGTGAACGCACCCCCGCCGAGCCTGCTCCAGTACCCCTACGCCGCGCCCCCTGCCCCCGGCGAGGCCGTCGAGGTCGCGCCCGGCCTGCTGTGGATACGGATGCCGCTGCCGTTCGCGCTCGACCACATCAACCTGTGGCTCGCGCGCGAACCCGACGGCCGCTGGACCGCCGTCGACAGCGGCTACGGCAACGACACGACGCGCAGCCTCTGGGACGGCCATTTCGCGACGACGCTCGAGCGCGCCCCGATCGCGCGCATCGTCGCGACCCACTATCACCCCGACCACCTCGGCAACGCGGCCTGGCTCGCCGGGCGCTTCGACGCGCCGGTCAGCATGACGCAGGCCGAGTTCCTGACCGCGCACGCCATCCTCGACCAGCGCGCGACGCACGCGCTGACCGACACCCGCGCGTTGTTCATGCGCCACGGGCTCGAGCGCGAGCACGTCGACGCGCTCGTCGAGCGCGGCAATGCGTACGCGCGGGGCGTGCCCGAGGCACCGCACGCGATCGAGCGCATGATCGCAGGCGACACGCTGCGCTTCGGCGACCGCGACTGGACGGTGATCCCCGGGTACGGCCATTCGCCCGAGCACGCGTCGCTCCATTCGCCCTCCGCGGACGCCGTGATCTCGGGCGACATGCTGCTGCCGCGCATCAGCACGAACGTTTCCGTCTGGCCGGTCGAGCCGGAAGGCGATCCGCTGGGCCGCTTCCTCGCGTCGCTCGCCTCGTTCGAGCGCCTGCCCGGCGACACGCTCGTTCTTCCGTCGCACGGGATGCCGTTCCGCGGCATCGCCGCGCGCGTCGCCGAGCTCCGGGCGCACCACGAGGCTCGCCTGTCAGAACTCGAGGAGGCGCTGGCCGCGGCGCACGCGCCCCGGTCGGCAGGCGACCTGGTCCCGGTGCTCTTCCGGCGCCCGCTCGATCTGCAGCAGCGATTCTTCGCCACCGGCGAGGCGATCGCGCACCTGAACCACCTGTGGCGCACGGGCCGCGCGACGCGCGTCGTCGACGACGACGGCGCCGTACGCTTCGCCCCCTGACCCCGCCCCTGCCGTCCCACCACGCCCGCCCCGGATTCCCGCCATGTCCAAGTCCTCCGCCTCCGCCCCGAGCCCGCAAGACGACGCGCGCGTCGCGTTCGATCCGATCGCCCTCGCCGAGTCGATGGCCTCGGCCGCCGAGAAGAGCGCGAAGCTGCTCGGCGACTTCGCCGCGCGCCACGCCCGGTCGGGCAAGAGCCTGTTCGCCGACGAGCTGGGCCTGGGCAAGGCGTTCATGGAGCTCGCGTCGAACATGCTCGCGAACCCGGCGCGCATGGCGGAGTCGCAGATGGAGCTCTGGCACCAGTACATGGCGCTGTGGCAGAACTCGATGCTGCGCGCGTGGGGCGCGCCGGTCGCGCCGGTCGCCGAGCCGCACAAGGGCGACAAGCGCTTCAGGCACGAGGACTGGCAGGACCACGTGCTGTTCGACTACATCAAGCAGAGCTACCTGATCGCCGCCCGGTGGCTGCACGAGAACGTCGCGAGCGTCGAGGGCCTCGACGAGCAGACGCAGAAGAAGGTCGACTTCTTCACGCGCCAGTACATCGACGCGCTCGCCCCGTCGAACTTCGCGCTCACCAACCCCGAGGTGTTCAAGGAAACGATCGCGAGCGGCGGCCAGAACCTCGTCAAGGGGCTGCACAACCTGCTCGACGACATCGAGCGCGGCAACGGCAAGCTGCGCATCTCGATGACCGACGCGAAGGCTTTCGAGCTCGGCGTCAACATCGGCACGACGCCCGGCAAGGTCGTCTTCCGCAACGAACTGATCGAGCTGATCCAGTACGAGCCGTCGACGGCGAAGGTGCACGAGCGGCCGCTGCTCGTGATCCCGCCGTGGATCAACAAGTTCTACATCCTCGACCTGCGCGAGAAGAACTCGTTCCTGCGCTGGGCCGTCGGGCAGGGCCACACGGTGTTCGTGATCTCGTGGGTCAACCCGGACGAGAGGCTCGCCGGCAAGGACTTCGAGGACTACCTGACCGAAGGCACGCTCGCGGCGATCGACGCTATCGTGCAGGGCAACGGCGCGAAGGACGTCAACGCGATCGGCTACTGCCTGGGCGGCACGCTGCTCGCCGCGACGCTCGGATGGATGGCCTCGAAGAAGGACCGGCGCATCGCGAGCGCGACGTTCATGACCTCGCTCGTCGATTTCACGAACGCGGGCGAGCTCGAGGTGTTCATCGACGAGGCGCAGGTCGCCTCGCTCGAGCGCAAGATGCAGGAGCGCGGCTACCTCGAGGGCAGCGAGATGGCCAACACGTTCAACATGCTGCGCGCCAACGACCTGATCTGGTCGTTCGTCATCAACAACTACCTGCTGGGCCGCGACCCGTTCCCGTTCGACCTGCTGCACTGGAACTGCGACGCGACGCGCATGCCGGCGAAGATGCACAGCTTCTACCTGCGCAACCTGTACATGCGCAACGCGCTGCGGAAGCCGGGCGGCATCACGCTCGACGGCGTGCCGATCGACCTGTCGAAGTCGAAGGTGCCGACCTACTTCGTCTCGGCGATCGAGGACCACATCGCGCCGTGGAAGACCACGTACGCCGGCACGCAGATCCTCGGCGGCCCGTCGCGATTCGTGCTGTCGGGCTCGGGGCACATCGCGGGGATGATCAACCCGCCCGCGGCGAACAAGTACGGCTACTGGACCAACGCGACGCTCCCCGCCACGCCCGACGAGTGGTTCGCCGGGGCGAATCAGCACGAGGGATCGTGGTGGACCGACTGGCAGGCCTGGGTCGGCGAGCGGACCGGCCGCGAGGTGACGCCCCGCATTCCGGGCAAGGGCAGGCTCAAGGCGCTTGCCGACGCGCCGGGCACCTACGTCCGCATCCGTGCGGACGGTCGGTGATCCGCGCGGCGGTGGCGACGCGCCGCCGGACTTGGTAGATTGACGCACCGGACGCACGGCACGATCGAACGGAGGCCTCGATGAGAATCGACAGCATTCGCGCAGCGCTCGCCGCGCTCGCGTTCCTTGCACTCGCAGCGCCCATCGCTTCGACGGCGGACGCGCAGACGCCGAAGCCGAAGTGCGCCGACTGCGGCGTGATCCAGTCGATGCGCTACGTCGAGGAGAAGGGGCAGGGGTCCGGGGTGGGGGCGGTGACCGGCGGGGTGGTCGGCGGCGTCGTCGGCCACCAGTTCGGCAGCGGCCGCGGCAACACGGCGGCGACGATCGTCGGCGTCGGCGCGGGCGCCTACGCGGGCCACCAGGTCGAGAAGGAAGTGAAGAAGAAGAAATACTGGTCGGTCAGCGTCCGCATGGACGACGGGACGGTTCGCAACCTGACCTACGGCGAGCGGCCGCCCGCGAACGAGGGCGAGCGCGTGAAGCTGCTCGACGGCGGACGCCGGATGGCGCTGGTCGCGAACTGAGGACATCTTCGAAGGGGGCGCGGCGATCCGCGGGACTTCCGCGTAACCGGCGTATGCGCGACGGACAGTGACGTCGCGCAGGATGCCCGGGGGGCGCGGCCCGTCGGCCGCCGGGATCGCGCGGGGAACGAAAGACGCCGGGCACGCCCGGCGTTTTCGCGTGCGCGGACCGACGGCGTCGGCCGGGACCGGTCGGGTGGCCGCCCCTCTACTGCTGCCCGCCACCCCCGCCGCCGCCTCGGCTTCCGCCTCCGCCCTCGCCTCGGTCCGGCTGCCTGCCGCGACTGCCGTCCCCGGACGGCTTGGCGTTCCCGCCCGAGGCCGACGGCGGCGGCGCCGGGCGGGCGGCCG
>CALDKM010000078.1:0-3644 GCA_937898875.1 uncultured Pseudomonadota bacterium
TCGCGATCCCGTTCTTCACGTTCATGGGGCTGATCCTCGAGCGCAGCGGCATGGCGGAGGACCTGCTCGACACGATCGGTCAGCTCTTCGGCCCGATCCGCGGCGGACTCGCCTACGCGGTGATCTTCGTCGGCGCACTGCTGGCGGCGACGACCGGCGTCGTGGCGGCCAGCGTGATCTCGATGGGACTCATCTCGCTGCCGATCATGCTGCGCTACGGCTACGACCGTCGCGTCGCGTCCGGCACGATCGCGGCGTCGGGGACCCTCGCGCAGATCATCCCGCCGTCGCTCGTGCTGATCATCATGGCCGACCAGCTCGGCCGCTCGGTCGGTGACATGTACGCGGGCGCGTTCATCCCCGGAATGGTGCTTGCCTCGCTCTACGCCGGCTACATCCTGCTCCTTTCGATCGCGAAGCCCGCCTGGGTGCCGGCGCTGCCGCCCGAGGCGCGCACGATCCGCGAGCCGGACGGATCGCCGGGCACGCGCTCGCTCCTCGTCCTCACGATCGTATCCGTCGCCGCCGCGGTCGCGTTCTGGTACCAGTTCTTCAACGTGCGGCACCCGGACGCACCGACCGACGAGCGCATCGTCGTCTGCATGCTGGTGGGCGGCGGCGTCGCGTTCGCCGCCGCGGTCGTCAACCACGCGCTGAAGCTCGGGCTGCTGTCGAAGCTCGCGGAACGCGTGACCTTCGTGCTGATCCCGCCGCTAGCGCTGATCTTCCTCGTGCTCGGCACGATCTTCCTGGGCGTCGCGACGCCGACCGAGGGCGGCGCGATGGGCGCGGGGGGAGCGCTCGTCATGGCGGTCGCCCGCCGGCGCCTCACCTGGAGGCTGATGAGCCAGGGCATGGAGACGACCGCGAAGCTGACCGCGTTCGTCGTCTTCATCCTGATCGGCGCGCGCGTGTTCAGCCTGACCTTCTACGGCGTCGACGGGCACAAATGGGTCGAGCACCTGCTCACGGGCCTGCCCGGCGGCCAGCTGGGCTTCCTGATCGTCGTCAACGTCCTCGTCTTCCTGCTCGCGTTCTTCCTCGACTTCTTCGAGCTGTCGTTCATCGTCGTTCCGCTCCTGGGCCCGGTGGCCGAGAAGCTCGGCATCGACCTGATCTGGTTCGGCGTGCTGCTCGGCGTCAACATGCAGACGTCGTTCATGCACCCGCCGTTCGGCTTCGCGCTCTTCTATCTGCGGAGCGTCGCGCCGGCGAAGGAGTACGTCGACAAGCTCACGAAGAAGACGATGGCGCCGATCACGACCGGCCAGATCTACTGGGGCGCGGTGCCGTACGTCGTGATCCAGGTCATCATGATCGGGCTGGTGATCCTGTTCCCGCAGATGGTGATGGTCTACAAGGACGACGCCCCGAAGGTCGATCCGTCGACGATCGAGATCCAGCTCCAGGGAATCGAGTCCGGCGCGCCCCCCGACGCCGGCGGGACGCCGGGTGCGCCCGCGGACGAGAAGACGCCCGATAGCAAGGATCCGCTCGAGCGCATGCTCGACAAGCAGGAAGGCGACGAGAAGGACGCCAACAAGGCGCTCGAGGAGGCCCTCAAGGCGAAGTAGCCGCGCGCGGCGACGCGGGATCCGCCTTCGCTCCCGGACGCCCGGGCGCTTCGCGACGGACGTCCCGGACTCCCGCATGCGGACGTCACGGTCGTCGAACGCGCATCGGTCGCACGGTGACGGGCGCCCGCCCGCGCATGCGGGCTCGACGGGGATCGGCGCCGGACGGCGCGGTATTCTTGCACCGCGCGACGGTTCCGCCGCGCGGACGAGCGGCCCCGCATGGATCACAACCTGACCCTCATCACGACGATCGCCGCGGGCTTCGGCCTCGCGCTGATCCTGGGCTTCGCCGCCGAGTGGCTGAAGATCCCCGCGCTGGTAGGCTACCTGCTCGCGGGCGTCATTCTCGGGCCGGCGACGCCCGGGTTCGTCGCGGACGCCGCGATCGCCTCGCAGCTGTCAGAGATCGGCGTGATGCTGCTGATGTTCGGCGTCGGCCTGCACTTCTCGCTGGGCGACCTCCTCGCGGTGCGACGCATCGCGCTCCCGGGAGCGGTGGCGCAGATGGGACTCGCGACGACGCTGGGCATGGCCATGGCCTGGTGGTGGGGCTGGAATGCGGGGGCCGGCCTGGTCTTCGGACTCTCGCTGTCCTGCGCGAGCACGGTGGTCCTGGTCAAGGCGCTCGAGGTCCGCGGCATCCTCGAGACGATGAACGGGCGCATCGCGGTCGGCTGGCTCATCGTCGAGGACCTCGCGACGGTGCTGGTCCTCGTGCTGCTGCCGCCGCTCGCGAGCGTTCTCTCGGGCGCGCCTGCCGAGAACGCGGCGCCGCTGTGGCGCACGGTCGGGCAGACGCTGCTCGAAGTCGCCGCGTTCGTCGTCGTGATGCTCGTCGCCGGCCGCCGCGTTCTGCCCTGGCTCCTCTGGCAGGTCGCGCGCACCGGTTCGCGCGAGCTCTTCACGCTGGCGGTCGTCGCGGCGGCGATCACGATCGCGTTCGGCGCGGCCAGGCTGTTCAGCGTGTCGTTCGCGCTCGGCGCGTTCTTCGCCGGAATGGTGATGCGCGAGTCGGAGTTCAGCCACCGCGCGGCGCAGGAATCGCTTCCGCTGCGCGACGCGTTCGCGGTCCTCTTCTTCGTCGGCGTGGGCATGCTTTTCGACCCCGCGGTGCTCGTCGAGGAGCCGATCCACGTGCTGGGCGTCGTCGCCGTCATCGTCGTCGGCAAGTCGGTCGCGGCGATGGCGCTCGTGCTCGCGTTCGGCTATCCGCTCAGCACGGCGTTCACGGTGGCGGCGAGCCTCGCGCAGATCGGCGAGTTCTCGTTCATCCTGGCCGGGCTCGGACTCGCGCTCGGGCTGCTCCCGAAGGAAGGGATGAGCCTGGTGCTCGCCGGGGCGCTGATCTCGATCGCGCTGAATCCCTTCCTGTTCGCGTCGCTCGCGCCGGTCAACCGCTGGCTGGCCGAGCGCTCCGAGCTCGCACGGCGCCTGGGGCGCCGCGACGATCCCTACGCGGAACTGCCGATGAGCACCGAGCGCAAGTTCCTCGAGGGGCAGGTCGTGCTGGTCGGCTACGGACGCGTCGGCCAGCGCATTGCGCGCGCGCTGCGCGAGCGCGGCATTCCGTACGTCGTCGTGGAACGCAACCGCGAGCGCGTCGAGGACCTGCGCAAGCAGGGCACGGCGGCGGTGTCGGGCGATGCCGCGGAGGCCTCCGTGCTGATCCAGGCGCACATCGCGACCGCGGCGATGCTCGTCGTCGCGATCCCGGACCCCGTCGGCGTACGGCAGATGGCCGAGACCGCCCGCAAGCTCAACCCGGGCGTCGAGATCGTGCTCCGGACGCACAACGAGGACGAGTCCGATCTCCTGCGCAGGGACGGCGTCGGCGCGGTGTTCTACGGCGAGGAGGAGCTCGCGAAAGGGATGACCGAACACGTGCTGGAGCGCTTCGCCCCGCAGGCGTCGACGACATCCGGATCGCGCGCGGAGCAGGCCGGGAACGCCTGACGTGCGGGTCGCGGCACGGCGCCGCGGGGAACCGGCGCAGGCGGAGCCGGCGCGGGAAAAACGGGGCCCGCGGACGTCACCGCCCGCGGGCCCCGGTGTTCGCTCCCGTGCGGG
>CALDKM010000079.1:0-2997 GCA_937898875.1 uncultured Pseudomonadota bacterium
AGCGTGCCCGCGCGCTTGATGTTGCCGGCGAGCTTGCGCAGCGCCTGGCTCATGAGCCGCGCCTGGAGGCCGGGCAGCTGGTCGCCCATCTCGCCTTCGATCTCGGCCTTGGGCACCAGTGCGGCCACCGAGTCGATGACGATGACGTCGACGCCTCCCGACCGCACGAGCATGTCGGCGATCTCGAGGCCCTGCTCGCCGGTGTCCGGCTGCGAGATCAGGAGGTCGCCGACGTTGACGCCCAGCTTGCCGGCGTAGACGGGGTCGAGTGCGTTCTCGGCATCGATGTACGCGGCCACGCCCCCCGCCTTCTGCACCTGGGCAACGACCTGCAGGCACAGCGTGGTCTTGCCGGAGGACTCCGGGCCGTAGATTTCGACCACGCGCCCGCGCGGCAGGCCGCCGACGCCGAGCGCGATGTCGAGGCCGAGCGACCCGGTCGACACGACCGACAGGTCGTTGGCGATCTGCGCCTCCCCCATCTTCATGATCGAGCCCTTGCCGAACTGCTTTTCGATCTGCGCGAGGGCGGCGGTCAGTGCCTTGTTCTTCTGGTCGTCCATCGTGGTGGTTCCCGTAGTGTCCGAAGCGGTGGAGGGGGCCTTCGGGGCGCCGGCCGGCCCGCCGTCGCCGGGGGCCGCCGACGGGGTGTGCCCGTCGATGGCGTCGATTATTCCATAGAACGATCGTTCGATGGAAGGGGTCCTTCGTCCTAATCCGGAGGGTCGATGGCGAACGCGGACCCGGGCCCGCGACCTGCCCCGGGACCATCGCCTCGGCGTCGTTCCGGTCCCGGCCACCGGGCGCGGACCGGCGGCACCGAACCGGCCGGTCAGCGCCGGACCGCGCTTCTCGCGAGCCGGAGCACCCCGTCGATCGCCAAGCGCACCGACGCCGCGCGCACCGCGTCCCGGTCGCCCTCGAGGTGACGGGTCCGGGCCTCCCGCGCACCTTCGCGCGTCGCCCACGCGAAGCAGACCGTGCCGACCGGCTTCTCCGACGTGCCGCCGCCCGGCCCGGCGACGCCGGTGATCGCGACGGCGACGTCCGCGCGGCTCGACCGCAGCGCTCCCTCGGCCATCGCCGCTGCGACGGCTTCCGACACGGCGCCGTCGCGCTCGATCATGGCCGCGGGAACGCCCAGCATCCCGGACTTCGCCTCGTTCGAGTAGGTGACGAACCCGCGGTCGAACACGTCCGAGCTCCCCGGGATCGCGGTCACTGCGTGCGCGACCCCGCCGCCCGTGCACGACTCGGCGGTCGCGAGCATCCAGCCCCGCGTGCGCAGCGCGTCGACGAGCGCACGCGACGCAGCGGCGAGCGCCCCGGCGTCCTCCGTCCCTACCGGCACTCGCCCTCCCGGCCGCGGTAGTGGTAGGTGTAGATCGTCTCGAAGCCGAACCGCCGGTAGACCGCGAGCGCGGGCTCGTTGCCCGCGTCGACCTGCAGATACGCGACGCGCGCACCGCGGTCCCAGGCGCGCGCGAGCAGGCGTGCGACCAGCGCCGTCGCGATGCCGCGGCCGCGCGCATGGGGTGCGGTGACCACGTCGAACACGCCGACGACGTCGCCCTCGCGCGCCGACTTGCCGGCCGCGACCGGCTTGCCGTCGACGAGCGCCAGCACGTGCCGGCCGTCGAGCGGCGAGTGGTGCAGTCGCTCGCGGTGCGCGTCCCGCTGCCCGGGCGGCAATCCGCGAAGCGCGGCGACCGCGTCGACGAAGGCGTCGATCGACGGCTCGACCAGCGCGACGCCCGCCTCGTCGTGCGGGGGGAGCGCACCGCCGACCAGTTCTACCGCCTGGACGAGCGAGGTCTCGAACGGCCGGTAGGCGCGCCGCGCGAGCGCTTCGTCGAGGTTCCGGGGATGGTCGAACGGCGTGATGCGGAACAGCGTCGGCAACTCGCGCTCGCCGTAGACGCGCTCGCAGTGCGCGATCTTCTCGTCGAGCGGCAGCGTCGAGCCGAAGTGCGGGTTGACGCTGCGCGCGCGCTTCGCCTTGCCAGGCGACACGCGCAGGATCCATCCGTCGTAGAAGAGCTGGCGCTGCGTCTGCAGTGCGTTCAGGCCCGCCTCCTCGATGCGGCGCGCGTCGATCATGCCGCGATGCCCAGCGCCGACTGCAGCCGCACGATCAGCGCGAACGCGACGAGCGTGTAGCCGGCGGCGACGACGTCGTCCGCCATGACGCCGAACCCGCCGTGCCAGTTCCGGTCGATGCCCCGTGCCGGCGGCGGCTTCACGACGTCGAAGAACCGGAACAGCAGGAACGCGGCGACCTCGCGGAACGGATCCGTCCCGGTGAAGAAGAGCACGAGCAGGAACGCGGCGACCTCGTCGACGACGATCGCGCCGTGGTCCGAGACGCCCAGGTTGCGCGACGTGACCGACGACGCCCAGACGCCCGCGGCGAAGAGCAGCGCGACCGCGAGAACGAAGCCCAGGTCGCCGGTGACGTGGCGGAGCCCGTGCGCGATCGGGATCGCGACCAGCGTGCCGAAGGTGCCGGGCGCGAATGGCGCGAGCCCCGCGCCGAAACCGAGCGCGAGGAAGTGCGCCGGATGGCGGACCAGGAACCGGAACGTCGGCCGGACGGCAGTCATGGCCGTCCCGTCGCGAAGTGGTCGAAGGCGCGCGGCAGTGCCGCGAGCGGCGCGCCCTGCTCGTCGACGACGGTCAATCCCGCGGACTCGACGATCCGCCCTATGCGCGACACCGGAACGCCGGCGCGGCGGCCGGCCTCGGCGACCCGTTCGCGCGTCGCGGCGGGCGCCGCGAAGAGCAGCTCGTAGTCGTCGCCGCCGGCGAGCAGGCACTGGAGCGCCAGCACGCGCTCGGCGCCGCGGAGCTTGCGATCGAGCGCGTCGGAGCGCGGAATCGCCGCGAGGTCGATGACCGCGCCGGCGCGGGACATCTCGAGCATGTGCCCGACGTCGCCGGTGAGTCCGTCGGAGACGTCGAGCATGGCCGAGGCGACGCCTCGCAGCGCGATCACGA
>CALDKM010000080.1:0-10387 GCA_937898875.1 uncultured Pseudomonadota bacterium
GGCCGCTGCACGGTCCGGCGCCCCCGCGTGGGGCTCCCGGAATTCGACGTCGCCGTGCACGGGTCGCCGCGGCAGGCGGGCGACGCCGGTCACCGGCGGCTGCGCGAGCCGATCGTGCAGGCCTTCCGGGAATGGCGGCGCTCCGGCGCGCGCGGCGCGACCCGGGGAACCGCATCGAGCGCGCCGCTACGCCTTGGGCCGCCTGTCGACGACGCGCTTCGCCTTGCCGAGCGAGCGCTCGATCCCGCCGGGCGCCACGACGCGCACGTCCGCGGTCACGCCGATGAGCGACTTGATCAGGTGCGAGAGCGCCGCGCCGGCACGCTCGCCGTCGACGCTGCCCGCGGTCGGCGCGCGCTCGACCAGCACCGCCATCTCGTCGAGGTTCTTCGGCCGCGAGATCTCGATCTGGTAGTGCGCGACCAGCTCGGGGTGACGGAGGATCAGTTCCTCGACCTGGGTCGGGAACACGTTCACGCCGCGGATGATCATCATGTCGTCCGAGCGCCCGGTGATCTTCTCGATGCGCCGCATCGCCCGCGCGGTCGGGGGCAGGAGCCGCGTCAGGTCGCGCGTCCGGTAGCGGATCACCGGCATCGCCTCCTTCGTGAGCGACGTGAACACGAGCTCGCCCTTCTCGCCGTCGGGCAGCACCTCGCCGGTCGCCGGGTCGACGATCTCCGGATAGAAGTGGTCCTCCCAGACCGTCAGCCCGTCCTTCGTCTCGATGCACTCCTGCGCGACGCCGGGTCCCATCACCTCGGACAGCCCGTAGATGTCGATCGCGTCGATCGAGAGCTTCGCCTCGATCGCCTGGCGCATCGCCGGCGTCCACGGCTCGGCGCCGAAGATGCCGATCGAGAGCGAGCAGGCCTTCGGGTCCATGCCCTGCCGCTCCATCTCCTCGGCGATCGCCAGCATGTACGACGGCGTCACCATGATGATGTCGGGCTCGAAGTCCGCGATGAGCTGGACCTGCTTCTCGGTCTGGCCGCCCGACATCGGGATCACCGTGCAGCCGAGCTTCTCGGCGCCGTAGTGCGCGCCCAGGCCGCCGGTGAACAGCCCGTAGCCGTACGCGACGTGCACGATGTCGCCGGCGCGCCCGCCCGCGGCGCGGATCGACCGCGCCATCACGGTCGCCCAGGTGTCGATGTCCTTCGCCGTGTAGCCGACGACGGTCGGCTTGCCGGTCGTGCCCGACGAGGCGTGGATGCGCGAGACCTGCCGCCGCGGCACCGCGAACATCCCGAAAGGGTAGTTGTCGCGGAGGTCGGTCTTGGTCGTGAACGGGAACTTCGCGAGGTCGGCGAGCGAGCGCAGGTCCTCGGGGCGGGCGCCCGCCCGGTCGAACGCGCGCTTGTAGTGCGGCACGTTGCGGTACGCGTGTCCGAGCGACCATCGCAGGCGCTCGAGCTGGATCGCCTGCATCTCGTCCCGGCTGGCGCGCTCGATCGGCTCGAGCTCCTCCGGACGCGGCTGTTTCGACGGCATCGTCTCCTCCTGGTCGCGCGGCGCGACCCCGCGCCGCACCGGTCCCTCATGCGGCGGGCGGCTCCTCGATCACGTGGCCCTTGATCCGGTAGCTCTTGCCGCGGAACAGCGCGATCTTCTCGCCGCGCTGGTTGAACACCTCGATGTCGTAGACGCCGGTGCGCCCGGACGCGCTGCGCTCGACGCCGCGCGCGGTCAGCACGTCGCCCTCGCGCGCGGGCGCGAGGAAATCGATCGAGCAGCCCGACGCGACCGTGACCAGGTTGTAGCTGTTGCACGCATAGGCGAACGCGCTGTCGGCCAGCGTGAAGATGAACCCGCCGTGGCAGATCGCATGGCCGTTCAGCATGTCGCCGCGCACGGTCATCGAGAGGTCGGCGCGGCCCGGTCCGCAGGACACGACGCGGATGCCCAGCGCGTTGGTCGCGCGGTCGCGCAGGTTCATGTCGGCCGCGACACGCTCGGCGAGGCGCTGGGCCTCCTCGGGGGTGCTCGGCGGGTGGTGCTCGCCCATCGCTCGATCCTTCGTTCAGGCGCCGAGGCGGCCGCCCGTCTGCGCCGCGCGCGCGAGGCGCGGCGACGTGCGGTAGCGGTCCTCGCCGTAATGCGCGGCCAGGTTCGCGAGGACGGCCGCGACGCGCGCCGGCCCGATCGCGTCGCCCCACGCGAGCGGCCCGCGCGGATAGCTGACGCCCTTCTGCATCGCGAGGTCGACGTCGGCCGGCGTCGCGATGCCCTGCATCGCCGCATCGGCCGCTTCGTTCACCAGCATCGCCACCGTGCGCATCACGGCGAGACCGGCGACGTCGTCGAGGCGCGACACCGCGAGGCCCGCCTTCTGCAGCGCCCCGACCGCGGCGCCCGTCGCCGCCGTGTCGCAGCGATCCGACGCCGCGATCGCGACGCGCTTCGCCGTCCCGTAGTCGAGCGCGAGGTCGACGAGCACCACGTTGGGCGCGCCGGTGGCATCCGACCGGGCGGTCGCCGTGCGGCCGTCGGTGAGCGCCATCCATCCCGCGCCCGTGTCTATCGCGCCGTCGGCGAACATCGGATGGGCAGGCAGCCGCCGGATCGTCGTGCCGGCGGCGGCGATGCGCTCGATCAGCGGCGCGAGCAGTCCCGGCTCGCCGTGGACGGCGACTCGCGCCGGCGCGTTCGCGGTCGCGAGCGACTGCGGAGCCGGTACGGCGGCGCCCGTGCCATGGTCGTAGAACCCGCGCCCGGACTTGCGGCCGAGGAAGCCCGCAGCGACCAGCTCGCGCTGGATCGGCGACGGCGCGTATCGCGGGTCGTGGAACATCGCCTCCCACACGCTCTTCGTCACCGCGAAGTTCACGTCGTGGCCGATCAGGTCCATCAGCTCGAACGGGCCCATCCGGAAGCCGCCCGCCTCGCGCAGCACGGCGTCGATCGTCGCGCAATCGGACGCACGCTCGGCCGCGAGACGCAGCGCCTCGCCGTAGTACGGGCGTGCGCAGCGGTTGACGATGAAGCCCGGCGTCGACGTCGCGTGCACCGGCGTCTTGCCCCATGCGGCCGCGGTGGCGAACAGCGCGTCGGACACGGCCGGCTCGGTCGCGAGCCCGCGCACGATCTCGACCAGAGGCATCAGCGGGGCGGGATTGAAGAAGTGCAGCCCGGCGACGCGACCCGCGCGCTTCATGCCGGCCGCGAGCGCGGTGATCGACAGCGACGACGTGTTCGACGCGAGGATCGCGTCCGGCGCGACGATGCGCTCCAGGTCGCCGAAGAGCTCGCGCTTGACCTGGAGATCCTCGACGATCGCCTCGACGACCAGCTTCGCGCTGACGCAGGCGCCCGGAGTGTGCACGGGCTCGATCCGCGCCGCCGCCGCACGCGCCTCCTCGACGGTCATGCGCCCCTTCGAAGCGAGCGCGTCGAACGTCGCGCCGAGCTTGCGCGCCGCGTCGTCCGCCGCGCCGGTCCGCGCATCGAACAGGAGCACGCGATGGCCCGCCTGGGCGGCGACCTGCGCGATGCCCGCGCCCATCGCGCCGGCGCCGACGACGGCGACGACGGCATCGCGAGGCAGCGCCTGTCCGTTCGCCATGGGTCAGCGCCCGGTGAACCGCGGCGCGCGCTTCTCGACGAATGCCGCGACGCCTTCCCGGTAGTCCGCACCGAAACCCAGCTCGCGCTGCAGGTCGCGCTCCAGGTCGAGCTGCGCCTCCAGCGCGTTCGACGCCGACGCGTGGATCGCGCGCCGCATCGCCACCAGACCCTTCGTCGGCGCGGCGGCGAGGTGCGCGAGGAGCTTCTCGACCGCATCGGCGAACGCGGCGTCGTCGACCGCCTGCCAGATCATCCCCCATGCTGCGGCCTGCTCGGCGGACACCTTGTCGCCGAGCATCGCGAGGCCGATCGCGCGCGCCGTGCCGACCAGCCGCGGCAGCCAGTAGGTGCCCCCGGAGTCGGGGACGAGGCCGATCCTGCAGAACGCCTGGATGAAGCTCGCCGATTTCGTCGCCACGACGATGTCGCAGGCGAGCGCCAGGTTCGCGCCCGCACCGGCAGCCACGCCGTTGACCGCGCAGACGGTCGGCACGGGCATCGAGCGCAGGCCCAGCACGAGCGGCTTGTAGTTGCGCTCGATCGACGCGCCGAGGTCGACGGCCGCGCCTCCGGGCGCCACGGCACGGTCGGACAGGTCCTGGCCCGCGCAGAAGCCGCGGCCCGCGCCGGTGAAGAGCAGCACGCGGACCGACGCATCGCCGCGTGCCGCCGCGAGCGCGTCGCGCACCTCGGCGTGCATCGCGTCGTTGAAGCTGTTGAGCCGGTCGGGGCGGTTGAGCGTGAGGCGGGCGATGCCGCCGCGGGATTCGTAGAGGATGTGGTCGTAGGCCATGGCTCGGTCCCGCGCCGCGGGTCAGACGTGCATCCGGTGCTGCACGACGCGGAAACGGTTCGCGACGAAGGCCGCGTCGGTAAGCGCCGCGTTGGCGGCGGGGTTCGCCCCGGTGCCGTGGAAGTCGGAGAACGCCGCCGACTGGTTCACGAACACGCCCGCCGTGAGGTTGATCGAGAGCGCGACGCCCGCGTCCTCGGCCACGTCGATCGCGCGGTCGACGACCTTCGGATCCTTCGAGTAGAGCGCGAGCGTCAGCGCGCCGTGGCGCTTGACCGTCTCGCGGGCGATCGCGAGGCTCTGGTCCGTCGAGTCGGTCGCGATCACGAACGCGATCGGCCCGAACCACTCGGACAGGTACTTGTCGCCGTCGCGCGCGTCGAGCTTGACGATCAGCGGCGTGCGCACGTTCGCGTCCGGGAACGCCGGGTGCGCGATCGCCTCGGTGTCGAGCAGGATGGGCCCCAGGGCCCGTGCCCGGTCGAGCCGGTCGAGCACGCCGCGGTTCTGCACTGCACCGAGCACCTCGACGGCCCGCGCGGGGTCGCCCAGAAGCCTGCGCACACCGTCCGCGATCGCATTCGCGACGTCGTCGAACGACTTGCGGCCCTCGGGCGTGTCGATGCCGTCGCGCGGGACGTAGATGTTCTGCGGCGCCGTGCACATCTGGCCCGTGTAGAGCGACAGCGAGAACGCGAGGTTGCGCGCGAGGCCCGCGAGGTCGGGCGTCGAGTCGACGATCACCTGGTTCACGCCCGCCTTTTCGGTGTAGACCTGCGCCTGGCGCGCGTGCGTCTCGAGCCAGTCGCCGTTGGCCGAGCTGCCGGTGAAGTCGATGATCCGGACCTCGGGGCGCAGAGCGAGCTTCTGCGCGACGTCGTCGCCCGCCGCGTGCGCGACCAGCGTCACGACGTTCGGGTCGAAGCCGGCGTCCGCAAGCACGTCGCGGACGATCTTCACGGTGACCGCGAGCGGCAGGATCGCCGCCGGGTGCGGCTTGACGACCACCGCGTTGCCCGTCGCGAGGCTCGCGAACAGGCCGGGGTAGCCGTTCCAGGTCGGGAAGGTGCAGCAGCCGATCACCAGTGCGATCCCGCGCGGCACGACGCGGAAGTGCTTCTCCATCCGCAGCGGGTCGCCCTTGCCCTGCGGCTTCTCCCAGAGCGCCTTCGCCGGCACGCGGCGCATCTGGTCCCACGCGTAGGTGACCGCTTCGAGCCCCCGGTCCTGCGCGTGCGGGCCGCCGGCCTGGAACGCCATCATGAACGCCTGCCCGGTCGTGTGCATGACGGCGTTCGCGATCTCGAAGCTCGCCTTGTTGATGCGCTCGAGCGCCTCGATGCACACGCCGACCCAAGCCTCGGGGCCCGCGGCGCGCCAGCGTCCCTGCGCGTGCGCGATGCCGGCGAACAGGCCGTCGAGGTCGACCTTCGGATAGGTGACGCCGAGGTCGACGCCGTAGGGCGAGCGCTCGCCGCCCACGGTGCCGATCGTCCCGGGCAGCGTGATCGGGAACGGTTTCCCGAGCAACGAACCGTAGGCGGCCTTGCCCGCCTCCGCAGCCCCCTCGCCGTAGATCTTCGGGCTCGCCGACTCGGGGTACGGCGTCCAGTAGCCGCGTTCGGCGATCGCCGCGAGGGCGCGATCCAGCGTCGCGCGGTGCTTCTCGAAAAGCGGGTGGCTCAAGGCTTGCTCCTTGCGTGAGTCTTCGTGCCTGCGGGGCACGAACGCGAATGTATCAGACGGCGCAGCGCGCTTCGGGGGGAGGCGCGCGCAGCGCGCGCCGGGAAATCACGTCCCCGCGCGCCGGGAAGAGGTCACCCCATCCCGGTCTGGTCGAAGTCCACGACCACCTTGTCGGTGGCCGGATAGCTCTGGCACGCGAGGACGAAGCCGCGCGCCACCTCGTAGTCCTCGAGCGCGAAGTTGACGTCCATGTCGACCTCGCCCTCGACGAGCCTGCAGCGGCAGGTCGAGCACACGCCGCCCTTGCACGAGTACGGCAGCTCTATCCCGTTCGCGAGCGCCGCGTCGAGCAGGTTCTCGCGCGTGCGGTCGAGCGTGTAGCTCTTGCGCACGCCGTCGATGACGACCGTGACCTCGGTCTGCGCGTTCCCCTCGGGCGGCACGCGGGCGCTCTGGTGCTCGTGCTTCGGGATGCTCGCCGCGAAGCGCTCGAGCTTCACCTTCGACGCGGGGTAGCCGCGCGCGTCGAGCGCCGCGGTCACCGCGTCCATCATGCCCTCGGGGCCGCACACGAACACCGCGTCGACCTCGGCGAGCGGCACCCAGCGGTCGAGCAGCGCGTCGGCGCGCGCCCGGTCGATGCGCCCGTGCAGGAGCTCGATGTCCTGCGCCTCGCGCGAGAGCACGTGCACGAGGTTGAAGCGGTCGAGCCAGCGGTCCTTGAGCGCCGCGAGCTCCTCGCGGAACATCACGGTGCCCGAGGCCCGGTTGCCGTAGAACAGCGTGAAGTGCGAGCGCGGCTCGGCCGCGAGCGTGCTCTTGACGATCGACAGCAGCGGCGTGATGCCGCTGCCCGCGGCGAACCCGACGTAGTGGTGGCGCGCCGCCTCGTCGAGCGGCGCGTTGAAGTGCCCCATCGGCGGCATCACCTCGAGGGCGTCGCCGGCCCTGAGCGACTCGTTCGCCCAGTTCGAGAAGACGCCGCCGGGCGCGCGCTTGACCGCGATGCGCAGCACGCCGTCGTCCTTCGCCGAGCAGATCGAGTACGAGCGCCGGACGTCCTTCCCCGCGATGTCCGCCTTGAGCGTCAGGTGCTGGCCGGGCTCGTAGCGGAACTCGTCGCGCAGCGCGTCGGGCACGGCGAACGTGATCGCGACCGCGTCGCGGGTCTCCTTCTCGACCTTGGCGATGGGGAGGGAGTGGAAGCGGCTCATGGCGACCCGATCAATGCGGCTTGAAGTAGTCGAACGGCTCGAGGCACTCGTCGCAGCGGTAGAGGGCCTTGCAGGCGGTCGAGCCGAACTGCGCGGTCAGGCGCGTGCGCGCGGAGCCGCAGCGGGGGCACGGCACGACGACGCCCGGGTGGCGCAGCGGGCTGATGCCGCGCACGTCGACCGCGGAGGCCGAGCCGGCGATCGCGCAGCCCGGGGGCGCGATGCCGAACTCGCGCATGCGGCGCTTCGCGTCGGCCGCCACCCAGTCCGTGGTCCACGCCGGCGCGAGCTGGATCTCGATTCGGGCGCCGGAAACGCCGATCGACGCGAGCTCGTCGCGGATCGCCGCCAGGATCCAGTCGGTCGCGGGGCAGCCGGAATAGGTGGGCGTCACGCGCACGACCACCCCGCCGTCCTCGCGGGCCACCGAGCGCACGATGCCGAGGTCGACGATCGAGACGACCGGGATCTCGGGATCGGGGATCGCGGCGAGCGCGCGCCAGATCGCCGAGAGGTCCGCGAGGCCGCGGGCGGGCGCAGCGGCGTCCGGGCCGGCGTTCGGATTCGCTGCCGCCATCGCGCTCACCACTTCGCGTCGGGATAGGCGCGCTGCAGGAACTGCATCTCGGTCAGGAGATGCCCCAGGTGCTCGGTGTGCCGTCCCTGCCGGCCGCCGCGCTGCGCCCAGTCGTCGGTCGGCACCGCGAGCGTCGCTTCGGCGAGCGCCGCGCCGACCGCGCTGCGCCAGGGTGCGGCCAGCGCGGCTAGGTCGGGGCCGATCCCCGCGTCGCGGGCGGCATCGTCGACCGCGTCGGGCAGGAACAGCTCGCCCGCAAACATCCACAGGCCGTCGATCGCCGCCTGCATGCGCCGGTGCGAGACGTCCGTGCCGTCGCCCAGCCGGATCACCCAGTCGGTCGATCGCTCGACGTGGTAGGCGACCTCCTTCGAGGACTTCGCCGCGATCGCGGCGACGCGCTCGTCGCGCGAGCCCTCCATCGCCTTCAGCGCGAGCCGGTGCCAGTGGTCGAACAGGAACTGGCGCGCCATCGTCTCGGCATAGTCGCCGTTCGGCTGCTCGACCAGCAGCGCATTGCGGAACTCGTGCGCGTCGCGGCGGAACGCGAGCGCGTCCTCGTCGCGACCGCGGCCCTCGACCTCGCCCGCGTAGGACAGCCACATGCGCGCCTGCCCGATCAGGTCCAGCCCGACGTTGGTGAGCGCGATGTCCTCCTCGATCACGGGCCCCTTGCCGACCCATTCGGACAGGCGCTGCGCGAGCACGAGGGCGCTGTCGCCCATGCGCAGCAGGCATTCGAAGCGGTCGGCGGGTGTCATCGGTTCGGTCTCGTGCGTCGGGTGTCCGGCGGTCAGATGTGCTTGACCTCGTCGGGCATCGGGAAGAACGTCGGATGCCGGTAGACCTTGCTCTGCGCCGGGTCGAACAGCGCCTCGCGGTCGCCGGGCGACGAGGCCACGACGTCGGACGAGCGCACGACCCAGATCGACACGCCTTCGTTGCGCCGCGTGTAGACGTCGCGCGCGTTCCTGACCGCCATCTCGGCATCCGGCGCGTGCAGGCTGCCCGCGTGCTTGTGCGCGAGGCCGTGCTGGCTACGGATGAACACTTCCCACAGGGGCCATTCGCTGGTCATCTCGGTTCCTCCGGAAAAGGGGGCCCGGCGTCGAATCGCCGAGTCACGCCGCCGCGCGCGCCGCGCGTTCGGCGCGCTTGCGCGCGTGCGCCACTGCCGCCTCCCGCACCCACTCGCCGTCCTCCCACGCCTTCGTACGCGTGCGGATGCGGTCGCGGTTGCAGGGCCCGTGGCCGCGCAGCACCTCCTGGAATTCCTTCCAGTCGATCGTGCCGACGTCGTAGTGGCCGCGCTCGTCGTTCCATCGCAGCTCGGGGTCGGGCACCTTCAGTCCGAGGAACTCGGCCTGCGGCACCGTCTGGTCGACGAAGCGCTGGCGCAGCTCGTCGTTCGACAGGAGCTTGATCTTCCAGCGCATCGACTGCGCCGAGTGGACGCTTTCCGCGTCGGACGGCCCGAACATCATCAGCGACGGCCACCACCAGCGGTCCAGCGAATCCTGCGCCATCGCCTTCTGCTCGGGCGTGCCGCGGCACATCGCGAGCATGATGTCGTAGCCCTGCCGCTGGTGGAACGACTCCTCCTTGCAGATGCGCACCATCGCGCGCGCGTACGGCCCGTAGCTGCAGCGGCACAGCGGGATCTGGTTCATGATCGCCGCGCCGTCGACGAGCCAGCCGATCGCGCCGATGTCGGCCCAGTTGAGCGTCGGGTAGTTGAAGATCGACGAGTACTTGGACCTGCCGGCGTGCAGGTCGTCGATCAGGTCGTCGCGCGAGACGCCGAGCGTCTCGGCGGCCGAATACAGGTAGAGGCCGTGACCGCCCTCGTCCTGGATCTTCGCCATCAGGATCGCCTTGCGCTTCAGGCTCGGCGCGCGCGTCACCCAGTTGCCCTCGGGCAGCATGCCGACGATCTCGGAGTGCGCGTGCTGCTGGATCTGGCGCACGAGCGTCCGGCGGTAGGCCTCGGGCATCCAGTCCTTCGGCTCGACCTTGACGTCCGCATCGACGCGCGCCTGGAACGCCCGTTCCTCCGGCGTCGCCTCCGTCGCATCGACGACCTTCTTCAATCCCGTGTCGACCATCTGCGCGTACATCGCGAACCCTCCGTGGGCGTCCGGATCCGATGGCCATTGTGGCGCGATGGCGGATTCCGTGGCGCGGTGAAAACGATACATTCTGTCGATGCTTGAAGTAAAGCCTGTATCATTTCGTCATGCCTCCGGCCCTGCCCTCCCCTGGCGAAGGCGATCCTGCCCTGGCGCGCTGGATCCGGCGCGAGCTCGCCGCCGAACCGCCCCGCGTCCCGTCGCTGATCGTGACGGTCTGGGGCGACGCGCTCGTGCCGCACGGAGGCGCCGCGTGGCTCGCGACGCTGATCCGGCTGCTCGGCGCGTTCGGCGTGAACGAGCGCGCGGTGCGCACCGGCATCTTCCGGATCGCGCGGGACGGCTGGCTCGCCGCCGAGCCGGTCGGGCGCCGCAGCCGCTACCGGCTGACGCCGGACGGCGAGGAACGATTCGCCCGCGC
>CALDKM010000081.1:0-10387 GCA_937898875.1 uncultured Pseudomonadota bacterium
CGAGGCGGCGCTGATCCGCGCGCTTCGGGACGGCGGCATCGCCGGCGCCGGGCTCGACGTCTACGAGCGCGAGCCCGAGGTTCCCGCGGAACTGCGTGCGCTGCCCAACGTCGCGCTGACGCCGCATCTCGGCGGCGGCACGACCGAGGCGCAGACGGCGATGCAGGATTGCGTGCTCGCGAACCTCGATGCGTTCCTCGCGGGACGGCCGCTGCCCGATCCGGTGCCCGGATCCGGGCCGGTCGTCCCCGTCGCGGCGGCGTGAGGCCACACCGATGGAACTGAACGTCGGCGGCTCGAAGGTGTACGCGTACACGGGTGCCCGCCCGGTCGATCCGGCGCAGCCCGCGGTCGTGTTCGTGCACGGCGCCGCGAACGACCATTCCGTCTGGCTGCTGCAGTCGCGCTACTTCGCGCATCACGAGAGGGGCGTCGTCGCGGTCGACCTCCCCGGTCACGGTCGCAGCGCAGGCCCTGCGCTCGGCTCGGTCGAGGCGATCGCCGACTGGCTTCCGCGCCTGCTCGACGCCGCCGGCCTCGCGCAGGCGGCGCTCGTCGGCCACTCGCTGGGGGCGCTCGCCGCGCTCGCGTGCGCGGCGCGGCATCCGGCGAGGGTCGCGAAGGTCGCGCTGCTCGGCCCCGCCGCGCCGATGGAGGTGAGCGAGGCGCTGCTGGACGCCGCGAAGGCTAACGACCACGTCGCCTACGAGCTCATCAACGGCTGGTCGACCTCGGCCGGCAAGCAGCTGGGTGGCAACACGGTGCCGGGCATGTGGCTGATGGGCAGCGCGATCCGGCTGATGGAGCGCACGCCGCCGGGCGTGCTGTACACCGACCTCGCCGCGTGCAACGCGTGGACCGGCGGGCTCGAAGCGGCGGCGGCCGTCCGGTGCCCGTCGCTCGTCGTGATCGGCGCGCGCGACATCATGGCGCCGCCGCGCGCGGCCAAGGGCCTCGTCGATGCGCTCGCCGGCGTGCGCGTCGTAACGCTGCCCGACACCGGGCACGCGATGATGGCCGAGCAGCCCGACGCGGTGCTGGACGCGCTGCGCGGTTTCCTCTAGCGTTCGCGTATGCCAGGCGACCGACGGGTCCGGCGATGAGCGAGCGCGACGCGAACGCGTCCCCGATGCCGGCGGTGCGAACCGTGACTGCCGGCGCGCCGCTCAAGTGGCTCGCGCGCGGCTTCGCCGACTTCCGCGCGCATCCGCTGCCCAGCGTCTTCTACGGGGCGTGCTTCGCGCTGATGGGCTGGCTCATCGCCGTCGTGTTCGAACACGCGGCCGCGTACGTCTCGTCGCTCGTCACCGGCTTCTTCCTCGTCGGACCGTTCCTCGCCACCGGGCTCTACGCGCTGTCGCAGCGGCGCGAGCGCGGCGAACCGGCGTGGCTCGCGCCGACGCTCGATGCGTGGCGCCCGAACGTCGGCGCGATCGGCGTGTTCGGCCTGGTGCTCGCCGTGATCCTGCTCGTATGGGCGCGCGCGTCGCTCGTCGTGTTCGCGCTCTTCTACACGAGCGAGATGCCGAGCGTGCACGGATTCCTGGGCCAGATCGTGAGCCCGGACAACCTGGAGTTCCTCGTCGCGTACGCCTGCGTCGGCGGCTTCTTCGCCGTACTCGTGTTCGCGATCAGCGTCGTGTCGGTGCCGATGATGCTCGACCGCGGGACCGACGGCGTGGTCGCCGTGCTGACGAGTGCGAGGGCGTTCGGCGCGAACCTGCCGGCGATGGCCGTGTGGGGCGTCGCGATCGTCGTCGTGATCGCGGCGGGCTTCGCGCTGCTGTTCGTCGGGCTCGTCGTCGCGGCGCCGGTGATCGGCCACGCGACGTGGCACGCCTACCGGGCGCTGGTCGAGTAGCGCCGGAGCCGAAGCGCGCCCGGCTCGCGTTGCAGCGCGGTCAGGCTTTCCACTTGATCGAGCAACCGATCGACGCGTACTGCTCGGCAGGCGCGGTCCCGCCCCGCGCGACGGCCCGCATCGCTTCGACGAGGTCGCGCCGGTTGCCTTCGCGCGGCGACCGGCCGGCGTCGTCGAGCCTGCCCCGGTAGACGAGCTTCAGCTCGCGGTCGTACCCGAAGATGTCGGGCGTGCAGACGGCGCCGTAGGCGCGCGCGACGTCCTGCGTCTCGTCGTGGAGGTACGGGAAGCCGAAGCCGTGGCGCTGCGCCACGACCTTCATGTTCTCGAACGAGTCCTCGGGGTGGAGGGCCGGGTCGTTGCTCATGATCGCGACGGCGCCCACGCCGATCGACGCGAGCTCGCGCATGTCGCGCGGGATCTTGTCGATCACGGCCTTCACGTACGGGCAGTGATTGCAGATGAACATCACGACGAGCCCGTTCGCGCCGCGCACCGAGGCGAGCGTGTGGCGCATGCCGTCGGTGCCCGGCAGGTCGAAGGGCGGGGCAGACGACCCCAGCTGGGCCGCGGGGGTGTGGAGACTGACCATCGAGGACGCACCCGGGGAGGAACGACGCGGAGGAAGGCGTCGTGGCAGAATCGTAGCACTCACCAGCCCGTTCGCACGCGTCGTGCCCGTCACCTTCCATGCCGACCCGGCAGCCTTCGCCGCCGCGGCGCGCGGCATCGCCTCGCGCTCGCCGTGTTCCGAGGCGCTCGTCGCGATCTGGTGCGACAACCTCGCGCGGCACCCGCCCGCACCGGGCGTGCCGTTGCTGCTCGCGACCGCGGAGTCGAACGGGGCGCGCGCGCTCGCCATGCGGTTCGGTCCGAACCAGCTGCTGATCGAGCACAGCGACCCGGACGCGGTGCGCGAGCTCGCCCATGGGCTCGCCGACGGCGGTCACGCGATTCCCGGCGTCGAGGGCGGGGTGGCCGCGTGCGCGGCGTTCGCCGAGGCATGGAGCGGGCGCACCGGGCGGGTGGCGGTCGAGCGCGTGCGGCTGCGTCACCACGTGCTGGAATCCGTGGAGCCGGTGGCCGCGGCTTCCGGCGCGATGCGCACGGCGGACGAGGGCGACCTCGACTGGCTCGTCGCGGCGCACGACGCGTTCGCCGACGAGGCGAAGGTCCCCCGCGCGCCCCAGGGAACCGGGCGCATGGTGCGCGACCGGCTGGGCGAGCGGCGCTTCCGCGTGTGGGAGGATCCGGCGGCCGTGTCGTTCCTCGGCACGGTCCTTGTCGAGGGCGCCCATGCGCGGATCGGCCCGGTCTGGACGCCGCCCGCGTCCCGCGGCCGCGGCTACGCGACGGCGCTGGTCGCCGCCGCGTCGCGCGAGCTCCTCGATCGCGGCGCGCGGCGCGTGTTCCTCACGACCGATCTCGCGAATCCGGTGTCGAACGCGATCTACGCGCGCGTCGGCTACCGGCCCGTCGACGACACGGTCGGATACGACTTCCTCGACCCATGACGCCGCGGCTCTTCGTCGACGCGAGCGGGATCGCCCTCGCGGAAGGCGCCTCGGTGGTGCTTCCCGAGCCCGCCGCGCACCACGCGATGCGCGTGCTGCGGCTGCGCGAGGGCGACGCGCTGACGCTGTTCGACGGCACGGGCGGCGAATGGCGCGCGACGATCGCCGCGGCGGGGCGGCGCGACGCGACCGTGGCGATCGGCGCGCACGATCCGGTCGAGCGCGAATCGCCGTTCGCCGCGACGCTCGTGGTCTCGACGCTCGCGACCGACGCCATGGACTACGCGGTCCGCAAGGCGGTCGAGCTCGGTGCCGCGGCGATCGTCCCCGTCGTCGCCGCCCGGTCGCAGGGCGCCTCGCGCGGCGACCGCCGCGTCGAGCACTGGAGGAAGATCGCGGTCGCCGCGTGCGAGCAGTGCGGGCGCAACCGCGTCCCGCCTGTCGGGCTGCCGCAGCCTCTTCGCGCGTGGCTCGCCGCGCGGGACCCGGACAGGCCGGGCGTCGTGCTCGCGCCGGCAGGCGAGGCGACGCTGGCGGGCATGGGTGCGGCACTGGCGATCGACGTGCTCGTCGGGCCCGAGGGAGGCTTCGACGATGCGGAGATCGCCTCCGCGAGGAAGGCGGGATTGCGGGCCGTCGCGATGGGCCCGCGCGTGCTGAAGGCGGAGACCGCGTGCGTCGCCGCACTCGCGGCGCTGCAGGCGCTTCGAGGCGACCTTCGCTGAGCGGCCGGCGGCGGGTCAGGCTACCGCCGGGCCCGATCCGCCTTGCGGGTCAGGGGGACGTCTGGGCCACCAGCGGACGCGCCGGCCTGCCGGCCAGCACGAGCGCGACGGCGCCGAGCTCGTCCCACGGGTCCTGAGATCCGAGCCCCTTCGAGAGGGCATCGAGACGCGCGAGCTCGGCCACGAGCGACGGCGCGACGTTCTTCGGGATGCGCTGCACGGCGCGCTCCATCGCCATCGCGCGACGGCCCCATACGCGCGCCTGGCGCACGGCGTTGCCCGCCGGCACGCCCTGCGCCACGAGACCCTGCACGAGCGCGAGCGCGTGCACGTCCTCGGAAAGCTGCCAGACCGGCAGCACCGGCGACTCGCCCTCGCCGCGCAGCACGTCGAGGATGCGCAGCGCGCGCCTCGCGTCGCCGCCCAGCCAGGCTTCCGAGAGGGCCGCCACGTCGTAGCGCGCGACGTCCGCGACCGCGTCGACGACCGCGTCGTGGTCGAGCTGGCCTGCCGGCAGCAGCAGCGCGAGCTTCTCGATCTCCTGCTTCGCGGCGAGCAGGTTGCCTTCGCTCGCCTCGGCGAGGAACGCCAGCGTGTCGGGCGACGCCTTCTGGCCCTGGTTCGCCAGTCGCTGCGAAATCCAGCGCGGCAGCTCCTCGCGCGCGACCGGCCGGACGGCGACCTCGACGCCCGCCTGTGCGAGTGCCGTGAACCACGCCGACGACTGCGCGGCCTTCTCGAGCCTCGGCAGCGTCACCAGCGTCACGTTGTCGGGGTTCGGGTTCGCCGCGTACGCCTCCAGCGCCTTCGCGCCCTCCACGCCAGGCTTGCCCGTCGGGATGCGCAGGTCGACGAGACGGCGGGATCCGAAGAGCCCGAGGTTCGCGTTGTTCGCGAGGAACGCGTCCCAGCGGAACTGCGGCTCGACGACGAACACCTCGCGCTCCTCGCAGCCCGCGCGACGCGCCGCCGCACGGATCGCGTCGCCGGCTTCCAGCGCGAGCAGCGGCTCGTCGCCGTGGATCACGTAGAGCGGCGCGAGCTTTCGTTCGAGGTGGCCGCCGAGCGCCTCGGGCCTGATCTGCGTCACGGCTTCGTCGCCGCCTGAAGGCGGCGCATGAGCTGCGCGACGGCGTCGGTCTGCATCTCGACCAGCAGGCGCTGCTCCTGGATCTCGCGGGCGAGGCGCTCGGTGTCGTCGTAGGTGTAGGTGCGCAGGACGACGATCTGGTCGAGAGGCAGCCAGATCTCGCCGCCGGCGCCGCGCAGCGAGAAGGAGACGCGCTTGGTCAGCACGAATTCGCGCACCCGCCCGCCCGGCGACAGCGAGAGCACCGACTTGTCGTCGGAGAGATTCGAGATGTCGAGGACGACCTGCGCGCCCTGCGGCGAGTCCAGCACCCGGGCGCTGCCGCCGCTGGCGAGCGCGCGCCTGAGTTCGACCGTGAACGGCAGCGCGGGCGGCGCGCCGACGTAGATCGAATCGAACGAGTAGCTCGCGGTGCCGCGGAGCTGGAAGCCGCAGGACGCGACCGACGCGGCGAGCGCGAGCGCGCCGAGGATCGTCGTTCGACGGGAGCGGGCCACGATCACACGACCACGTTCACGAGGCGTCCGGGCACGACGATCACCTTCTTCACCGGCGCGCCGGCCGCGTGCTTCGCGACGTCCTCGCTCGCGCGCGCCGCGGCCTCGATCGCCGCGCGGTCGGCGGTCGCGGGCACGACGAGCTTGCCGCGCAGCTTGCCGTTGACCTGCAGCACCAGCTCGATCGCGTCCTGCGCGAGCGCGCCCTCGTCGACCTCGGGCCACGGTGCGTCGAGCAGATCGCCCAGCTCGTCCCCGTAGCCCAGGTCGCGCCACAGCGCCCACGTGACGTGCGGCACGACCGGGTAGAGCACGCGCAAGAGGATCGAGAGTCCTTCGCGGATGACGGCTTCCGCGCCTGGCGCGTCGACGGAGAGCCCGTCGAGCGCGTTGAGCATCTTGTAGCCGGCCGAGACGACCGTGTTGTACTGGACGCGCTCGTAGTCGTAGTTGGCCTGCCGGAGCGCGAGGTGGACCTCGCGGCGCGCGGCCTTCGCCGCCTCGCCCGCGCCGGTGCCCGCGGGCACGCGCTCGGAGCCGCGCACGACGACGAGCTTGCCCTGCGCGTAGGCCCACAGGCGCTTCAGGAACCGGTAGCTGCCCTCGACGCCCGCGTCGGACCACTCGAGCGTCGCCTCGGGCGGCGAGGCGAACATCACGAAGTGCCGCGCCGTGTCGGCGCCGTAGCGCACGATGATGTCCTCGGGGTCGACCCCGTTCTTCTCGGACTTCGACATCTTCGACACGCCGCCGTACTCGACGCGCGTGCCGTCGGCGAGCTTCCCGCCCGCGATGCGTCCGTCCTCGCCCACGACCGGCGTCACGTCCGCCGGCGGGTGGTACTCCGTGCCGCCCCTGTCGTTGCGCGAGAACCAGCTGTGGTTCAGCACCATCCCCTGCGTCAGCAGGCGCGTGAACGGCTCGTCGAACGTCACGAGCCCCATGTCGCGCATGACCTTGGTCCAGAACCTCGCGTAGAGCAGGTGCAGGATCGCGTGCTCGATGCCGCCGATGTACTGGTCCATCGGCATCCAGTAGTCGTTGCGCGCGTCGACCATCGTCGGCGCGTCCGGGCACGCGTAGCGCATGTAGTACCAGGACGAGTCGACGAACGTGTCCATCGTGTCCGTCTCGCGCCGCGCGGGCTTGCCGCACGACGGGCACGCGACCGCGAGGAAGTCTTCGCGCTTCGCGAGCGGGTTGCCGCTGCCGTCGGGGATGCAGTCCTCGGGCAGCACGACCGGCAGGTCGCGCTCGGGCACCGGCACCGATCCGCACGCATCGCAGTGGATGATCGGGATCGGCGTGCCCCAGTAGCGCTGGCGCGAGATGCCCCAGTCGCGCAGCCGGAACGTCACCTTCTTCTCGCCGAGCCCCTTCGCCGCGAGGTCGGCCGCGATCGCGTCGACCGCGGGCCCGTAGGCGAGCCCGTCGTACCTGCCCGAGTGCACGCAGCGGCCGCGCGACTTGTCCTCGTACCACGGCTGCCAGCGCGTGTCGTCGAACGACGCTCCGTCCGCCGCGACCACCTGCTGGATGTGAAGCCCGTACTTGCGCGCGAACGCGAAGTCGCGCTCGTCGTGCGCCGGCACGCCCATCACCGCGCCGTCGCCGTAGGCCATCAGCACGTAGTTGCCGACCCACACCTCGACCTGCGCGCCGGTGAGCGGGTGCGTGACGTAGAGCCCCGTCCGCACGCCTTCCTTCTCCATCGTCGCGACGTCGGCCTCCATCACCGAGCCGTGCCGCGCCTTCTCGACGAACTCGTGCACGTGCGTCGAGCGCGCGGCGGCGACGGCGGCGAGCGGGTGCTCCGGCGCGACCGCGACGAACGTCACGCCCATGATCGTGTCGGCGCGCGTCGTGAAGACGTAGAGCAGTCCGGCCTCGTGGGCTTCCTGGGCGGTTACCGGCGACCTCACCCCCGCCCCTCTCCCGGGGGGAGAGGGGAGGTTCGAGCCTTCGGCATAAGGGAAGGCGAACCGCACGCCCTGGCTCTTCCCGATCCAGTTGGCCTGCATCGTCTTCACGCGCTCGGGCCAGCCGTCCATCCGGTCGAGCGACGCGAGCAGCTCCTCCGCGTAGTCGGTGATCTTCAGGTAGTAGCCGGGGATCTCGCGCTTCTCGACGACCGCGCCGGTGCGCCAGCCACGGCCGTCGATCACCTGCTCGTTCGCGAGCACCGTCAGGTCGACAGGATCCCAGTTCACGACCTGCGTCCTGCGGTACGCGACGCCGCGCTCGAGCATCTTCAGGAACAGCCACTGGTTCCACCGGTAGTACGCGGGATCGCAGGCGGCGATCTCGCGCGACCAGTCGATCGCCAGTCCCATCGCCTGCATCTGCTTCTTCATGTAGGCGATGTTCTCGTACGTCCACTTCGCCGGCGGCTGGCCGCTCTTCATCGCGGCGTTCTCGGCGGGCAGCCCGAACGCGTCCCAGCCCATCGGCATCAGCACGTTGTACCCGCGCATGCGCAGGTGCCGCGCCATCACGTCGTTGATCGTGTAGTTGCGCACGTGCCCCATGTGCAGCCGCCCCGACGGGTAGGGCAGCATCGACACGCAGTAGAACTTGCCCTTCGCGTGGCGCGCGTCGTCCTCGCGGGCACGGTAGGCGTCCTGCGCTTCCCACGCGGCGTGCGCGTCGGACTCGATCGACTTCGGGTCGAAGGTCTGCGGTTCGGTGGACATGGCGGTCGTGGGCGTCGTCGTCGCGGCGCGTCGGCGGCACCGGGGAGGGGAGATTCTAAAGGACGGCGGCTTCCGGGGCTCAGCCTGGCACGCCGGCGACGAGCACCCAGGCGCCGATCGCGGCGAAGATCGCGGCCGCGACGATCCGGATCGCCTTGAACGGGATGCGGTCGGCGGCGAGCTTGCCCGCGAACACGACCGGCACGTTCGCGATCAGCATGCCGAGCGTCGTGCCGACCACCACGGCGGCGAGCGCGTCGAATTTCGCCGCGAGCATCACGGTGGCGATCTGCGTCTTGTCGCCCATCTCGGCCAGGAAGAACGCGACGACGGTGACGCCGAACACGCCCCACCGGCCCGCCTCGGGAGTGCGCCCGTCGTCGAGCGTGTCGGGCTTGAGCGCCCACAGCGCTACGGCGAAGAACGAGGCGGCGAGGAGCCACCGGAGCACGTCGGCCGGCACCACGCCGCGCACCCAGTTGCCGACCCACCCGGCGAGCGCGTGGTTCGCGAGCGTCGCGACGAGGATGCCTGCGACGATCGGCCAGGGCCGGCGGAACCGTGCGGCGAGCACGAGAGACAGGAGCTGGGTCTTGTCGCCGATCTCGCCGATCGCGACGACACCCGTGGAGACGAGGAGGGCTTCCATGGGGGCGTGGTACCCGGGGTGGGATCTCAGCGGTACCCGGCTCGTGCCTGGTACCCGAGGCGGAGTCCGATCGGGGGGCTGATCGATGCCCGGCACGTGCCGGGCACCGGGGGTGTCACGACGCGAACGGGTGCTGGTTGCCCGACGCAGGACCCCGAAAGAACCGCGGATTCTAGCAAACGGTCCTGCGCGCCCGGTATGGGAACCCGGGGCGCCCTTCGCCAGGTGGCACAATCGGGGGAATGCGGGAACCCGGGAAGCGGTTATCCGCTCTATCCGACGTCCCGCCCGGGTTTCCCCGGGATCGACCCCCGACCGCGATGCCTTCGACCCTCCTCCCCCCGACGTCCGGGTCCCGAGCCTGGATGGGAGCGGTCGCGCTCGCCGCGACCGTGGCGTCGGCGCTCGCATCGGCCGCGCCGGTCAGCACGCCCAACGTCGAGGCGGAGCTCGTCCCCGCGACGACGGCCGCCGTGCCGGGGCAGCCGGTGACGGTCGCGCTTCGGCTCAAGCACCGCGAGGGATGGCACACCTACTGGCAGAACCCCGGCGACTCGGGCCTGCCGACGACGATCGAATGGAAGCTCCCGCCGGGCGTCACGGCGGGGCCGATCGACTGGCCCGCGCCGCACT
Source organism: uncultured Pseudomonadota bacterium (assembly GCA_937898875.1). Classification (GTDB taxonomy): domain Bacteria; phylum Pseudomonadota; class Gammaproteobacteria; order Burkholderiales; family Casimicrobiaceae; genus VBCG01. The sequence goes on from CALDKM010000081.1 coordinate 9,663, forward strand.
CGCTGCCGGTCGGGCCGCTCGTCAACTACGGCTTCGAGGGCGAGATCCTGCTGCCCTCGACGCTGACGGTCGCCCCCGACGCAAAGCCGGGGAGCGAGCTCGCGATCGCCGCGCGGGCGGACTGGCTCGTCTGCAAGGAGACCTGCATCCCCGAGGGGGCCGACCTCACGCTCGCGCTGCCGGTCGCGGCGGGCGCGTCCGCCCATCCGCGGTGGGGGGCGCCGATCGCGGCGACGATCGCGGCGCTGCCCAAGCCGCTCACCGGATGGAGCGTCGCGGCGCAGGGCGAGGGCCAGCGCGTGCGCGTCGCGTTCACCCCCCCTGCGGGCGCCGCGGACCCGGGCAAAGTCCACTTCTTCCCGTTCAGGGAAGGGCAGGTCGAGGCGTCCGCGCCGCAGGCGCTCGCGCGCGACGGCGCGGGCTACGTGCTCACGCTGCCGGTCGCCCACCAGCTCGCGCCCGGCTTCACGCGCGTCGCGGGCGTCGTGTCCGCGTCGAACGGACTGGCGGGCGCGAAGGTGGCGACGATCGACGTGCCTCTCGCGGGCAGCGTCGTCGCGGGACCGAAGCCGGTCGACGCGACGGCGCCTGCGCTGGCGATCCCGCCCGCGGCCGCGGCGGGGTCGATGTCGCTGCTCTTCGCCGCCGTCGCCGCGTTCCTCGGCGGCATGATCCTCAACCTGATGCCCTGCGTGCTGCCGGTGCTGTCGATCAAGGTGCTGGGC
>CALDKM010000082.1:0-9551 GCA_937898875.1 uncultured Pseudomonadota bacterium
AGGGCGCGGCGCCCCCTCCGGGGGGAGGCTCGCGAAGCGAGCTTCGGGGGGATCAATCTATCCGCGCGCCCGACGCCTTGACGACCTCCGCCCACTTGGCGATCTCCGCCTTGACGAACGCGCCGAACTCGGCGGGCGAGTTGCCGCCCGGCGAGGCCCCCTGCTGCGCCCAGATTTCCTTCAACTGCGGAGAAGTCATCGCCTTGGCCACTTCCTGCTGGAGCCGGACGACGATCTCCTGCGGCGTTCCCGCCGGTGCCCACAGCGCGTACCACGTCGTGACCTCGTAGCCCGGCACGCCCGCTTCCTGCACGGTCGGCACGTCCGGGAACGCCGGGGAGCGCCCTGCCGTCGTCACCGCGAGCGCCTTGAGGCGGCCCGCACGGATCTGCGGCGCCGACGAGCCCATGCCGTCGAACATCAGGTCGACCTGGCCTGCGAGCAGGTCCTGCATCGCGGGGCCGGCGCCCTTGTACGGCACGTGGTTCATCCTGATGCCGGTCTTCACCTTGAAGAGCTCGGCCGCGAGCTGGTGCGACGTGCCGTTGCCGGCGGAGCCGAAGTTGAGCTTGTCCGGGTTCGCCTTCGCGTATTCGATCAGCTCCTTCACCGAACCGATCGGCACCTTCGGGAACAGCACGATGACGTTCGGCACCATCGCGACCATCGTCACCGGGACGAAGTCCTTCTCCAGGTCGTAGGGCAGCTTGCTGTAGACGCTGACCGCTATCGTGTGATGCACGGCGCCGACGAGGAAGTTGTAGCCGTCGGGCGGCGACTTCGCGACGTTGTCGGCGCCGATCGTGCCGCCCGCGCCGCCGCGGTTGTCGATGATGAACTGCTGGCCCAGCTGCTGGGAAAGATGCGCGGCGAGCGGGCGCGCGAACGCATCCGTGCCGCCGCCCGCCGGGAACGGCGACACGAGACGCACCGGCTTGGTCGGCCAGGCCTGGCCGAGCGCAGCGACGGGAACGACGAGGGCGACGAGCGCGAGCGCACGCAGGCGCGACAGTGCAGCGGACATGGGTCCTCCTCCAGGTCGGTGACGTTGCGGCCGGCGCGGTTCTCGTCGACGCGATTCCGGTCGCGCCCGCACGCTGGCGGACGGGCGATGCGATGGTACCGCGGAGGTGAACGTCAGGTCACGGCCGCGCACGGGCCGGGCGCCTGCGCGCCGGAACGCACGCCTATGCGCCGGGACGGCGGCGCGCCGACGACGACACGGCTTTCGTCGGCGCCGAGGAGGGCTTGCGGGTCTTCGACGCCGCGGCCATCGTGGCCCGCGCGACGGGCATCGCCTTGCCGGTCTCGATCCACTGCTTGACGCGCGTGGCATCGCCCAGCCGCGTGTACTTGCCCACCGAGTCCAGCAGGACGATCACCACCGGCTTGCTCGCGATCTGCACGAGCATCACCAGGCAGCGACCCGCCTCGCGGATGTAGCCGGTCTTCTGGAGCTGGATGTCCCATTCGGACGACTGCACCAGCCGGTTCGAGTTGTTGAATCCGAGCACGCGGCCGGTGGGTTGCACCTCGACGACGTACGATGGCGTCACCGAGAACTCGCGGATCAGCGGGTAGCCCGCGGCCGCCTCGACCATCTTCGCGAGGTCGCGCGCGGTCGACACGTTCGATGGCGACAGGCCGGTGGAATCGTCGAAGTGGGAGCGCGTCATGCCGAGCGACGCGGCCTTCGCGTTCATCGCCGCCACGAACGCTTCGCTGCCGCCCGGATAGTGGCGCGCGAGCGTGGACGCGGCGCGGTTCTCCGACGCCATCAGCGCGAGGCGCAGCATCTCGCGCCGCGGCAGCTCGACGCCCATCGACAGGCGGGAGCCCGATCCCTTGAGCATGTCGAAATCGCCGATGTCGACGGCGAGGGGCTCGTCGAGCGGCAGGTTCGCGTCCAGCACGACCATCGCCGTCATGAGCTTGGTGACCGAGGCGATCGGCGTGACGTCGTCCGCGCCCTTCTGGTAGATCGCGCGTCCGGTTCCCGGCTCGTAGACGAGAGCATTCGCCGACGCAAGCTTGAGCTTGGCCGGGTCGGGCATCTCGACCGCCTGGGCGACCCAGGGGGTCGACAGGACGATCGCAAAAACAACGAGTCGTGCGACGTTCATCATGTTCGGCGTGAGGGCCGGTGCGGCTTTATACCACTGGATCGGTCGAAGGCCAATCCCCTATAACGTTCATGGTCTTGCGGCCTGCATTCCCGTGGGCCGTCCCGGGAACGTCCAAGCAGGGAGGATGCCAGCGCGGTGTTCGACGGGTGCCACCGGGGCGTCAGCGGCCGGGACGGCCGGCCGCGGCGAGGGCCGGGGCGGGGGCGCCCCCTGCCGGATGCTCCGTCCCGGTCCCGGGCTCCACGTCCTGCCGCTCGGCCTCGACCCTCGCCTCGTCCTGCTGGAGGCGCCACATCCGTGCGTAGGCGCCGTTCGCGGCGATGAGCGCGGCGTGGCGACCACGCTCGACGATGCGCCCGGCATCGAGGACCAGGATCTCGTCGGCGTCCACGATCGTCGACAGCCGGTGCGCGATCGTGAGCGTGGTCCGGTCGCGCGCGATCAGGGCGAGCTCGGCCTGGATCGCCTTCTCGTTGCGCGAGTCGAGCGCCGAGGTCGCCTCGTCGAAGATCAGGATCGCCGGGCGCTTCAGGATCGCGCGCGCGATCGCGACGCGCTGCTTCTCGCCGCCCGAGAGCTTGAGCCCCCGCTCCCCGACCGGGGTCGCGTAGCCCTGCGGCAGCGACGTCACGAAGTCGTGGATCTGCGCGAGCCGCGCGGCCGCGACGATCTCGTCGTGCGTCGCGCCGGGCCGGCCGTACGCGATGTTGTACTCGATCGAGTCGTTGAACAGCACCGTGTCCTGCGGGACGATCCCGATCGCCGCGCGCACCGACGCCTGCCGGACCTCGCGGACGTCCTGCCCGTCGATCGTGATGCGGCCACCGCCGGCGTCGTAGAACCGGAACAGCAGGCGCGCGAGCGTCGACTTGCCCGAGCCCGACGGCCCGACGACCGCGACCGTGCGGCCCGCGGGGATCGCGAACGAAACGCCGGCGAGGATCGTGCGGTCCGGTTCGTAGCCGAACGTCACGTCCTCGAACCGCACCTCGCCGCCGCGCACCTCCAGCGGCGGCGCGCCCGGCGCGTCGCGCACCTCGGCGTTCTCGTCGATCAGCGCGAACAGCCGCTCCATGTCGGCGAGCGCCTGCCGGATCTCGCGGTAGAGCACGCCCAGGAAGTTTAACGGGATGTAGAGCTGGATCATGAACGCGTTGACCAGCACGAGGTCGCCGACCGTCATCGTGCCGTCGACGACGCCCGCGGTCGCGCGCCACATGATGAGCGTCACCGCGACCGCGATGATCGCGCTCTGGCCGACGTTGAGCAGCGACAGCGACGTCTGGCTCGCGATCGCCGCCTTCTCCCAGTGCCGCATGCTCTCGTCGTAGCGCCGCGCCTCCCACTCCTCGTTCCCGAAGTACTTGACCGTCTCGTAGTTGATGAGGCTGTCGATCGCGCGCGTGTTCGCCTTGCTGTCGAGCTCGTTCGCCTGGCGGCGGAAGTGGGTGCGCCACTCGGTGATCGCGATCGTGAACGCGATGTAGAGCGCGAGCGCGCCGACGGTGATCGCGATGAACGTCCAGTCGTAGCGCGCGACGAGCACCGCGCAGACGAGGGTGACCTCGACCAGCGTAGGCAGGATCGAGAACAGCGCGAAGCTGATCAGCGTCGAGATGCCGCGCTGGCCGCGCTCGACGTCGCGCGTGAGCCCACCGGTCTGTCGCGCGAGATGGAAGCGCAGCGAGAGGGCGTGCAGGTGCCGGAACACCCTGAGCGCGATCGCCCGGACCGCGCGTTGCGTCACCTTCGCGAACAGGAATTCGCGCAGCTCGGTGAAGAACGTCGTCGACAGACGCAGGAGTCCGTAGGCGGCGAGCAGCGCGAACGGCACCGCGAGCAGCGCCTGCTCGCGCGTCAGCCCGTCGACGATCTCCTTCAGAAGCAGCGGAACGCCGACGTTCGCGACCTTCGCCGCGACGAGGCACACGAGCGCGGCGGCGACGCGGCCCTTCCATTCCCACAGGTAGGGAAACAGCGTCCGGATCGTCTGCCACGCGCCGCGCTGCATGCGTGCGACGCCGCGGTCCTCGGGCAGGGGGAGCGGTCCGGAATGTGCGCCGCGCATCGATGAAGTCTAGCAGGCCGGGGGCGATGCCCCCACGGGTCCGGCCCGGGCCGGATGCCGTGCTTCCCCCCGCCTACCGCTTCCTCGGCCTCCCTCCCCACCATTCGTTGCCGCCGTAGCCCAGCAGTCCCATCCCGGCGCGCACGATCCCGTAGGCGATCCAGTTCATCGCCTTCGACAGCAGCGAGCGGCCTAGCCACCGCTTCGGATCGACCGGCCGGGCGCCGTCCACGATCATCGCCGTGAGCTCGGAGCGAAGCGCATCCGCGAAGCGTGCGTCGCGCACGAACACGTTGGCCTCGCGCGCCATGAGCAGCGAGTACGGGTCGATGTTCGACGACCCGACGGTCGCCCAGCGGTCGTCGATCACGGCCACCTTCGCGTGCAGGAACGACCGGTGGTATTCCTGGATCGCGATCCCCGCGCCGACGAGCTGCCCGTAGAGGGCGCGGCTCGCGAAGTGGAGCAGCGGATACTCGACCTTCGCCTGCAGGAGCAGCGTGACGGCGACGCCGCGGCGCGCCGCGTCGAGCAGCGCGTGCCGGAAGCGGATGCCGGGGAAGAAGTAGGCGTTCGCGATCAGGATCTCCCGCTTCGCGACGCGGATGCCGGCGAGATAGGCGGTCTCGATGTCGCGCCGGTGGCGCAGGTTGTCGCGGATCGTGAACTTCGCGGTCTGCGTGCCCGCGCGCTCGGCTTCGATCAGGTCCGGGAACAACGGCACGTCGCTCGACCGGAACTGCACCAGCTCGTTCAGCGCCCACAGCCGCTGCATCGCCCAGACGATCGACGGCACCAGAGGGCCGCGCACGCGCACCGCGAAGTCGACGCGCGGCGGCCGATGGCCGGGCGTGTTCATGTCGTCGATCAGGTTGATGCCGCCGACGAACGCGACGCGCCTGTCGACGTGGCAAAGCTTCCGGTGCAGCCGTCGCAGCCGGTGGGAACGGAAGTGCCACGGCTGCACCTCCGGGCGATGCTTGAGAAGGTTTACGCCTCCGGCGACGAGCTGCCGCTCGAGACGCCGCGTCAGGTAGTGCTTCGCGCCCCAGCCGTCGACGAGCACGCGCACCGTGACGCCGCGCTTCGCCGCGCGCACCAGCGCCTCGGCGACCGCCCGCCCGGCGGGATCGTCCGCGAAGATGTAGGTCTCGAGCCACACCTCCCGCTCGGCGGCGTCGACCGACGCCACCAGCGCGGGAAAGAACGCCGCTCCGCTCCGAAGAAGCTCGATCTCGTTGCCGGGCGCGAACCGGTTCATCGCCGGAATGCGGATCAGCGCCGGCCGGGCGCCAGCTCGAAGGTTGCGGCGAGGGCCGCATGATCCGACAGTCGACGCCCCGGGTACGCGTAGTGCACGCGGGCGTCGATCACGTCGAGCCCGCGCACGTAGATGCGGTCGAGGCGGAACAGCGGGAGGACCGACGGGAACGTGCGCGCCGGCCGGCCCTTGATCGCCTCGAACACCTCGACGACGGCGAGCTGATCGACGAGCTGGCGGTTGGCGCGGTGCCGCCAGTCGTTGAAGTCGCCCGCGATCAGCAGCGGCGCGTCGCGCGGGACGGTCTGGCGGATGCGCTCGCACAGCGCGCGCACCTGCCACTCGCGGCCGCGCTCGAAGAGACCGAGGTGGACGTTGATGCAATGGAGGTCGGGCATTCCGGGCCCGAGGCGGACGACGCAGTGCAGGAGGCCGCGGCTCTCGAACCGGTGCGCCGAGATGTCCTCGTTCTCGTTCACGACGATGGGGAAGCGCGACAGCAGCGCGTTGCCGTGGTGGCCGTGCCGGTAGACCGCGTTCTTGCCGTAGGCGACCTCGCGCCACACCTGGTCGGCGATGAACTCGTGCTGCGGCTTGCCCGGCCAGTCGTTGTAGCGGACGGCGTGGTGCTCGTGCGAGCCCTGCACCTCCTGCAGGAACAGCACGTCGGCGGCCATGTGGTGCAGCCGCTCGCGCAGCTCGTGGATCACCATGCGCCGCGTCAGGTGCGAGAAACCCTTGTGGATGTTGTAGGTCGCGATCGTGAAGCGCATGGCAGGCGGGGCGCCGATTCGGGTATCCGTCGGGACGCCGGGCGACGCACGGGCGCGCCGGGCGCATGATGTTACCCGGCCCCGCGCCCGCGCGCGCGCCGGACGCGGACGCCCCGGCAGGGCAGCGGGAACGCGCGTCGCTACCGCTTCTCTGCGAGCAGCGCCTTCTTCGCGGCGGCGAGTTCGGCCATCTGCGCCTTGGCGACCTTCGGGTAATGCAGGCCGAGGCGCGAGAGCCCGTCGATGATCGCCCCGGAGACGACGGCACGCGTGTACCACTTGTTGTCGGCGGGCACGACGTACCACGGCGCGTGCGGCGCGGAGGTCTCGCGAATCATCGACTGGTAGGCGTCCATGTACTCGCTCCAGTGCGCCCGCTCCTTCACGTCGGCGGCCGAGAACTTCCAGTTCTTCTCGGGCTGCTCGATGCGCTCGAGGAAGCGCCGCTTCTGCTCGGCGCGCGACACGTTGAGGAAGAACTTGAGGATCAGCGTGCCGTTGGCCGCCATGTGGCGCTCGAACCCCCGGATGTCGCGGTAGCGCTCGTCCCAGACGCGCTTGTGGAGCAGCACCGGCGGGATCTTCTGCCCGGCGAGGAACTCGCGGTGCACCTTCACCACCAGCACTTCCTCGTAGTAGCTGCGGTTGAAGATGCCGATGCGCCCGCGCTCGGGCAGAGCGCGCACGCAGCGCCACATCCAGTCGTGGTCGAGCTCCTCGTCGGACGGCGTCTTGAACGAATAAACCTGGCAGCCCTGCGGGTTGACGCCCGACATCACGTGCTTGATCGCGCCGTCCTTGCCCGCCGCGTCCATCGCCTGGAACACGAGCAGCACCGACCAGCGGTCCTGCGCGTAGAGCATGTCCTGCAGCTGCGCGAGGGCCTCCCTGCCCGCCTCGAGCGCTTCCTTCGCGCGCGGCTTGTCCTCGGTCTCGAGCGAGCCGGTATCGGCCGGATCGTGGTCCCTCAACCGGAACCTCGCGCCGCGCTCGATGCGGTGCGGTCGGGAGATCCTGCGCGCGAGCTGGCAGACCTGGGCGAAATCCATCGTGTCCCTCGGGAGCGTCGGCGGCCGCGACGCGCGGCCCGCTGCAAGGATAACCTCCGCGGCCGGGCGGCCGCCATCGCGTTCGACGACGTGCGGCCGCGCGTCATGCCGGCAGTCCGTGGCAGAGCTTGTAGCGCTCGCCCGAGCCGCACGGACACGGATCGTTGCGCGACGCCGGCGCCTCGAACTCGCCGGGAGGGCGCGATCGCCAGGCGTGCCCGCCGTCGACGGCCGCTGTCGGATCGGCGACGCGCCGCCCGTGGCCCGTGGTCTCGCAGGCGGGATGCTCGAGCGCGGCCATGCCCATGCCCCGGCGCTTGAACCAGAGGCTCGCGTGCCTCTCGTGCCCGCGGGCCGCGAACGATCCGACGGCACGGACGTCGGCGAGCCGCCGCAGGCCCGGATTGAAGCCGTACCCGAACCACACGTCGTGCGCGTGGAGCTCCGGCATCCGGTACGCCACGCCGCCTGCGCTTCGCAGCGGCGCGGTGCCGACGATCGCGTCGTGCAACCGGTTCTGCCCGGTCCGCCTGCACATCACGGCGGAAACCGTCGCGAGGGTCTCGAGCAGCACGAGCGACTCCTCGACGAAGCCGGAACGGAAGAAGCGCCAGTCGTCCTCGCAGTGGAAGACGTAGGGGGTATCGACCGTCGCGCAGGCCCGATCGATGCTGGCCATCTGCCCGATCGGCGGATCGTTGACGATGAACTCGAATGGCGCGCCGGCGCCGCTGACGGCGTCGCGAACCTCCTCGCGGCCGGAATCCTCGACGACGAGCCAGCGGGCGATCGGCGCGGTGTTGCACGCGACGAACGTGCGGACGGTCTCCTCGAGCAGGTCGAACCGGCCGCAGCTCGTCAGCACGAACGTGATGTCGCGAGGGGGCTTCATGGCCGAATCGGCGGGATCGCGGCGATAATGCAGGACCGCGCGACGGCTATCGTACCGCGGCCGCGACGATGACCCTCCGCAGACGCGAACGATCGACGACCGCGCGACCGTGGCTCACGCGCGAGGACGTCGCATTCGCCGCCGAGCTGCCGTTGCTCTGGATCATGGCGCTCTCGCTGCGCGAGCGCCGATGGACTGCCGCGTGCCGGGGGCTGGAATCGGCCAAGGCGCGGCTGGGTCTCTTCGATCCGGGGCCGGTTGCGCGGATCGCGGAGCGCGCGATCGGCTCCTCGCAGCCCGGTTTCGACGCCCGCGGCTTCGCGCTCGACTCCGCCGCGGGACGCAGCGAGCATCACCTTCAGATCCTGCGATCGGTGAGCCCCGGCGGATGGAGCGCGCCGGTCGCGCTGGATGGCCGGGAGCACCTCGACGCCGCGCTCGCAGCCGGGCGCGGCGCGGTGCTGTGGGTCGCGCACTTCTGCTTCAACGCGCTGGCAGCGAAGAAGGCGCTCGACTCGGCGGGGTACCTCGCCTGGCACATCAGCCGGCCCGAGCATGGCTTCTCGAAGTCGAGGCTCGGCATCGCGACGGTCAACCGGATCCGCGTGCGCGCCGAGCTCGCCCATCTCGGCGGGCGCATCGTCATCGACCGCGACAGGCCGATGGCCGCGACGCTCGCGGCCCAGCGCCTGCTGAAGAGGAACGGCATCGTGTCGATCACGGCCGGTGCATGGGAAGGCCAGCGGCTCGCGGAGATCGACCTTCTCGGCGGGAAGCTCGAGCTCGCCGTCGGCGCACCGGGGCTCGCGAGGCTGTCGGGTGCGGCGCTGCTGCCGGTGTTCGCCGTGCGTGGCGACGACTGCGCGCTCCGCGTGGCCGTCGAGCCGCCGATCGCGATCGAGCGCGGCGGCGACGCGGATGCATCGTTGCAGGATGCCGCACGGCGATTCGGCGAGCGCCTGGAGCCCTGGATCCGCCGCCATCCGGCGCAGTGGCGCGATTGGAAGAGCCTGACGCTTCCGGCCTGAGGGGCGGCGGCGCGCCGCCGACGCATACGTCGCCGGAACAAGGGGCGCGTCGCGTGCTGCGCCGCGAAGGCCGAAGACGCCGTCGACAGCAGCGCGAGGCCGACCGTCGGGCTCGCTGCCGCGGGCATCGCGTGCCCCGCAGCAGGAGAAAGTTGGGGTGGCTGATGGGATTCGAACCCACGACAACCGGAATCACAATCCGGGACTCTACCCCTGAGCTACAGCCACCACCGGTGAAACCTGTGCGCCCCGCCTGGGAAGCGGGCGTCGTTCGCGCGCCGCCTTCCGGGAAGTGGCGCGCCCGACAGGACTCGAACCTGTTACCCCCGGCTTAGAAGGCCGGTGCTCTATCCG
>CALDKM010000083.1:0-3559 GCA_937898875.1 uncultured Pseudomonadota bacterium
TGCCGGGCTTCGCGGCGGCGGTCGCGCCTGCGGACGGCGGCATCACCGGATTGCCGGCGGGACCCGCGCCGGGTGCCGTCGCGGGGGCCGCGTTCGTCGTCGTTCCCGACGCGGGGGCGTCGGGCTTGCTCGGGGCGATGCTCTGGCGCTGCGCGCCCAGGCTCTTGCCGCCCCCGAGGCGGGCGGCATCGGCGGGGACCGCGGCCACGAGCGCGGCGGCGACGGCAACGAATGCGGCGGTGACGAGGTGTTTCACGATGGGCTCCGGTGCTCCGGCAGGTTGGGGGAAAGGGCGCGCCGCCCGACGGCCGCGCCCCGCGGCCTCTTCCGGGATCAGTAGACGCGCCCGACGTGCAGCGCGACCACGCCCGCGGTGAGGTTGTGGTGTTCGACCGAATCGAAGCCGGCTTGTTCCATCATCGCCTTCAGCGCTTCCTGGTCCGGGTGCATGCGGATCGACTCGGCGAGGTAACGATAGCTCGCTTCGTCGCCGGCGACCAGCCTTCCGAGCTTCGGCAGCACGTTGAACGAGTACCAGTCGTAGGCGGGGGCGAGCGGGGACGCGACCTTCGAGAACTCGAGGACCAGCGCGACACCGCCCGGGACGAGGACCCGGCGCATCTCGGCGAGCGCATTTTCCTTGTGCGTCACGTTGCGAAGCCCGAAGCCGATCGAGACGACGTCGAACGAGCGGTCGGGGAACGGCAGCGCCTCGGCGTCGCACTGCGCGACGGGCAGCGGTCTGCCGGCGTCGAGCAGCTTGTCGCGCCCCTCGGCGAGCATCGCGTGGTTGATGTCGGTGAGCACGACGCGTCCCGTGGCGCCCGCCGCCTTCGCGAACAGGCGCGCCAGGTCGCCGGTGCCGCCGGCCAGGTCGAGCACGCGGGCGCCCTCGCGCACGGCGGCGACGCCCACCGCGTAGCGCTTCCAGAGCCGGTGCAGCCCGCCCGACATCAGGTCGTTCATCAGGTCGTAGCTGCCCGCGACGGACTCGAAGACGCCGCGCACGCGGCGCGTCTTCTCGTCGGGCGCGACGCGCTCGTAGCCGAAGTCGACGGGGTCGGTCACGACTTCCTCGCCGCGCGCTCGTCGCGCAGCGCCTTCACGAACAGCAGGTCGAACGCCGTGCCGGCGACCGCCGCGACGATCCCGGCCGCCACGTGCCCCGAGGCGAAGAGCAGCACGGCTGCGACGATGCACACCGTTCCGAGGCCGATCGCGAGCGTCTTGGGCATCGCGGGCCTACTTCTTCGCGTCGCGCGACGCGCCCGCCTGCTCGAGCCGGCCGAGGTAGCGCTGCCAGAGCTCGTCCTGGCGGTCGCCCAGGTCGTACAGGTAGTCCCACGAGTAGATGCCGCTGTCGTGGCCGTCGGAGAACGTCGGCCGGATCGCATAGTGGCCGACCGACTCGACGCTCGAGATGCCGACCGCGCGCTTGCCGACCTGCAGGGTCTCCTGCCCCGGGCCGTGGCCGCGCACTTCCGCCGAAGGCGAGTAGACCCGCAGGAACTCGTAGGGCAGCCGGAACGTGCGCCCGTCGGCGAACGCGATCTCGAGCACGCACGAGGACTGGTGCAGCGTGAGCGCGGTGGGATGCGGCGTGGCGGTCTCGGGGGCGGACATCGTCGGAGCGCGGAGGGTCGGACGGCCATTGTACGACGGCCCGACCTTCGTCCGGCCGGGGCGCCTTCGGTGCACTACACTCGCAGGGTGACTGGCCGATTCGCCACCTTCGCCGGCGACGCCCTCGCCCATTCCCCGCTGCGGCACGCGCCCTTCCGCGTGTTCTACGCGGGGGCGATCGGCGCCGCGCTCGGCTACACGATGCAGACGACGGTCGCCGCGTGGATGATGGCGACGCTCACGCACTCCGCCGTGACGGTCGCGCTCGTGCAGACCGCGAGCACCGCGCCGGCCCTCCTGTTCGGTCTCTTCGCCGGCGCGTTGGCCGACATCGTGGACCGCCGGAAGGTGATCCTCGCGACCCAGGTCGTCCTCGTGGCCGCGGTGGCGCTCCTCGGCGCCGCCTCGATCGCGGGATGGGTGGGCCCCGCGATGCTCCTCGCGATGACGTTCGTCGTCGGCGCCTGCTTCGCGTTCTACCAGCCTGCGCAGCAGGCGAGCGTGAACGACCTCGTCGCGCGCTCCGACCTGTCGCAGGCGGTGTCCCTCAACGCGGTCGGGTTCAACGTGTCGCGCGCGATCGGACCGGCGATCGCCGGCGCGCTCACCGCGCTCCTCGGCACCGGCAGCGCTCTGTTCGCGAGCGCGGCGTGCTTCGTGGCGATGATCGTGGCGGTGCGGCGCGTGAAGACGCGCGCGCCGATACTCCCCGGCGTTCCCGAGCGGCTCTTCTCGGGCGTCCAGAGCGGCCTGCGCTACGCGCGGCATTCGCCCGCGCTGCGCGCGTTCATCCTGCGCACGTTCTCGTTCACCGCGTGCGCGAGCGCGCTCTGGGCGCTCCTGCCGGTGATCGCGCGCGACCAGCTGGGACTCGGCGCGAGCGGATACGGCTTCCTGTTCGCGATGTTCGGGGTCGGCGCGGTCATCGCCGCGTTCGCGATCCCCCGGCAGCTGAAGGTCCGGTCCCTCAACCGCGTCGTGCTGTCGGCGACGATCCTGTGGGCGCTGGCGAACGTGCTGATCGCCGCAACCGGGTACGTGGCGCTCGCCGCCGTCGGCACGTTCTGCTCGGGTGCCGCGTGGGTGACCGTGCACGCAAGCCTGTCCACCGGGACTCAGAGCTCGGTGCCTGCCTGGGTGCGCGCCCGCGCGGTGGCCATGAACCTGGTTGCCGTGCAGGCGTGCCTCGCGATCGGCAGCCCGGCGTGGGGCCTGCTCGCGGCGGCGACGGACACGCGCGTCGCGCTGGCCGCGTCTTCCGCGCTGCTGCTCGCGCTGATCCTGCTGATCCGCGGCGTGCGGGTCAGGATGGGCAGCGAGGCCGACGTGACGCCCGGCTCGACGCTGCCCGAGCTGGAGATCGACGCCGAACCGGGCCCCGACGACGGGCCGGTGCTGATCCAGGTCGAGTACCAGATCGCCCCGGACGACCGCGAGGCGTTCCTCGAGGCGATCCGCAGGGTGGCGCCCACGCGGAGGCGCAACGGCGCGACGAGCTGGCGGGTGTTCCGCGACCTCGCGACGGAGGGACGTTTCGTCGAGCGCTACATCGTCGAGTCGTGGGCCGAGTACGTGCGCCTGCGCTCGCGAATGACGATGTCCGACCGGTCGATCCAGGCCCGCGCGCTCGAGCTGCAGCAGCAGGGGACGCCGATCCGGGTCTCGCGGTTCCTGGGGATTCAGTAGTCAGGAATCAGGGAACAGGAAACAGAGGACAGGTAACAGGGGACAGGTAACAGGGGACAGAGGACAGAGGACAGAGGACAGAGGACAGAGGACAGAGGACAGAGGACAGAGGACAGAGGACAGAGGACAGAGGACAGAGGACAGAGGACAGAGGACAGAGGACAGAGGACAGAGGACAGAGGACAGAGGACAGAGGACAGAGGACAGAGGACAGAGGACAGAGGACAGAGGACAGAGGACAGAGGACAGA
>CALDKM010000084.1:0-18947 GCA_937898875.1 uncultured Pseudomonadota bacterium
CGCCCTTCTCCGCAGGCGGGTCGGCGAGCCCGCCTTCCTCGGCCGGCGGCTCGGCGAGCCCCCCTTCCTCGCCCGGCTCGGCGAGGTCGCCGCCTTCGCCGGCCGGCTCCTCGCTGGTCATTCCCGACTGCTGCAGGCCGCTCACGTCGACGACCTCGGCGGGCTTCGTCGCGCCGAGCCACGTCACCCAGGCGAACCCGGCGATCGCTAGCGCAGGCAGCAGCGTGACGACGAGCTGGCCCGCCACCGTCTTCGCCGGGACGCCGAAGGCACGGCCTCCGAGGGCGCCCACGAGCCCCGCGAACGCGTTGCGGCTGCGCTCGGCGATCGGCGCCAGCGAGGCCGGGATCGGAACGCGCGACTCCTCCTCGGGGAGCGGCGGCGCGAGCGCGGGCTTGAACTTCGCGAGGACGATCACGTACCCGACGTAGAGCGCGGCCAGCATGAGCCCCGGGAAGAACGCCCCGGCGTACAGCTGCACGACGGACACGCCCGCGGTCGCCCCGTAGACGATCAGGAGCACCGACGGAGGAATCAGGATGCCGAGACAACCGCCCGCCGTGATGGCGCCCGCGGACAGCTGCGTGCTGTAGCCGGCGCGCAGCATCGCCGGAAGCGCGAGCAGCCCCATCAGCGTGACGACCGCGCCGACGATGCCGGTCGCCGTCGCGAAGATCGCGCAGGTCACGATCGTGGCGACCGCGAGCGAGCCCGGCACGCGCGACAACGCGAGGTGCAGGCTCTTGAACAGGCGCTCGATCAGCGCGGCGCGCTCGACCAGGTAGCCCATGAACACGAAGAGCGGGATCGCGATCAGCACGTCGTTCGACATCACGGCGTAGGTACGCTGCACCATCAGGTCGAGCACCTGCCGCACCGCCAGGTCGGGGTTGACGCTGCGGTAGGCGAGCCAGGCGAAGAACACGCCCATGCCCATCAGCGTGAACGCCGTCGGGAAGCCCAGCATGATCGTCACGACGACCAGCGCGAGCATGAGCAGCCCCAGGTGGCCGTTGGTGAGCGCGCCCCAGGGGGTGAAGAAGAGGATGGTGGCGATGATCACCGCCATCAGCGAGAAGCCGAACCACAGCTCCTTCTTGATCTTCATCGCGCCGCCCGTCCGTCCGGCGCGGTGGCGGGCTCCTCCATGAGCGCCTCGTCGGTGCTCACCATCTCCTTGAGCTTGTCGACGTCGACCTCCTCGACGTCCTCCTCGCGCGACGGCCAGCGGCCCTGCTTCAGGCAGATCACGCAGCGGATGATCTCGACGAAGCCCTGCAGCAGCAGGAAGGCGCCCGCGATCGGGATGATCGTCTTGAACGGATAGATCGGCGGGCCCTCGGCGGTCACGTTGGAGTGCTCGCCGATCGCCCACGACTCCGCCGCGTAGAAGTAGCCGGCGTAGGTCAGCGCGAACACCCCGGGGATGAAGAAGACGACGTACAGCGTGAGGTCGATCGTCGCCTGCGTCCGCGGCTCGAAGAAGCCGTAGAGCACGTCGCCGCGCACGTGGCCGTTCTTGGCGAGCGTGTAGGCGCCGGCCATCATGAACAGCGTGCCGTAGAGCATGATCATCGCGTCGAAGGCCCACGCGTGGGGGTCGTCGAGCATGTAGCGGGAGAACACCTCCCAGCTCACCTGCAGCGTGAGCACGACGATGAGGAACGAGAACGCGTGCCCGACCAGCGTGCTCAACTTGTCGACGGAGATCAGGAAGCGTTGCATGGCCTCGGAGGGGTCGGTGCGCGTTCGGTGCGTCGGGCGCGCATCGACCCGGCATCAGAAATGGAAACAGCCACCCGGGAGCCCCCCGGATGGCTGTCCGACGACGACGGCGGTCAGCCTTTCTTCCCGGCGCGGGCCGCCGCGAAGTAGTGGTTATACGCCATCCGCCGGCCGACGTTCGTGTCGAGGTCCCACTTGACGGCCCTCGCGGCGAACGCCTTCTGCGAGGCCTCGATCTCCTTGAACAGCGCGTTTCCTTCGGACTTCTTCGCGGCCGCCGCGTCGTAGCCCGTCAGCTGGCGCTGGAGCACGGCGTCCGGCGTCTTGTAGAACTTGATGCCGCCCGCGGACATCTCGGCGTAGTCCTTCGAGTACCGGTCGACCGCCTTCCACGACATGTCCGCGGAGGCCGCCTCGACGGCGTTCTCGATGATCGCCTTCATCTTCCCGGGCAGCGCGTCGTACTTGGTCTTGTTGAACATGATCTCGAACTGCTCGGCGTTCTGGTGGTAGCTCTGCAGCATGCAGGTCTTCGAGACGTCGGGGAAGCCGAGGATGCGGTCCGAGGTGGCGTTGTTGAACTCGGCGGCGTCGAGGAGCCCGCGATCCATCGCCGGCACGATCTCGCCGCCGGGCAGCGCGTTGACCGCCGCGCCCAGCGCCGTGAACACGTCGATCGAGATGCCGACGGTGCGGAACTTGAGGCCCTTGAAGTCCTCGGCCTTGGTGATCGGCTTCTTGAACCAGCCCAGCGGCTGCGTCGGCATCGGGCCGTAGGGGAACGACACGACGTTCGCGCCGATCGAGCCGTAGAGCTTGTTCAGGAGTTCCTTGCCGCCGCCGTACTTGTGCCAGGCGAGCAGCATGTTCGCGTCCATGCCGAACGCCGGGCCGGAGCCCCACAGCGCGAGAGCATTCTGCTTGCCGTAGTGATAGACGAGCACGCCGTGGCCGCCGTCGAGGGTGCCCTTCGACACCGCGTCGAGCAGGCCGAACGCCGGGACGACCGCACCGGCCGGCAGCACTTCGATCTTGAGGTCGCCGCCGGTCATGTCGTTGACCTTCTTGGCGAAGTCGTTCGCGTACTCGTGGAAGATGTCCTTCGCCGGCCACGTCGATTGCCAGCGCATCGCGATCGGTCCGGTCTGGCCCTTCGCGATCATCGGGAATCCCAGCGTACCCGCGGTTGCGGCGGTCGCAGTGGCGACCTTGAGGAATCGGCGGCGGGCGCCGGTCGTTTGCGGCTTGGCGGCCGCGCGGGTCTTCTGGCTCATGTGTCTCCTCCAAATGCGGCGACGGATCCGTCGCGGGTGGCTCGGGGCGATGGCGGTCGTTGCCGCCTGCGCGCCCGTCAAGTCGAGGTGGAACGAACGGAATATACAGCGGAATCCGGGCGCCGCGTCATTGTGCAATGCGTCATGGCCGGATCAGGCCGTGGCGATCGGACGCCGCTCGCGCAGAGCCTGCGCGAGCGTGCCGCTGTCGACGTACTCGAGCTCGCCACCGACCGGGACGCCCCGGGCGAGCCTGCTCACCCTGAGCCCTCGTGCCGCGAGCAACTCGCCGACGTAGTGCGCCGTCGCTTCGCCCTCGTGCGTGAAGTTCGTCGCGAGGATCACCTCACGCACTCCCCCGTCCAGCGCCCGCTTGAGCAGCCGGTCGAGGCGGATCTCGCGCGGTCCGATGCCGTCGAGCGGCGAGAGCCGGCCCATCAGCACGTAGTACAGTCCCGCATAGGCCTGCGTCTGCTCGACCATCATCAGGTCCGCCGGCGTCTCGACCACGCACAGGAGCGCCGCGTCCCGCTTGCCCGACCGGCAGAGCGCGCACTCCGTGTCCTCGGTGAACGTGTTGCAGCGCTCGCAGTGATGAACGGCCTCGACCGCGCGCTCGAGCGCGCCGGCGAGCGCCCGGGCGCCGGCGCGGTCGTGCTGCAGCAGGTGGAGCGCCATGCGCTGCGCGGCACGCGGCCCCACGCCCGGAAGGACCCTCAGCGCCTTGACCAGCGCATCGAGGCTTCCCAGCGGCTCGGCCGGGGGCCCGCCGCGTGCGTCGGTCACGCGCCCGCCCATCCGGCCACCCTCCGTCAGAACGGCATCTTGAAGCCGGGCGGCAGCGGCAGGCCGCCGGCGAGACCGGACATCTTCTCCTGCGTCGTCGCCTCGACGCGGCGCACCGCGTCGTTCACCGCGGCGGCAACCAGGTCCTCGAGCATGTCCTTGTCCTCGCCGAGGAGCGACGGGTCGATCGTCACGCGCTTCACGTCGTGGCGACCGGTCATCGTGACCTTGACGAGCCCGGCGCCGGCCTGGCCCTCGACCTCGGTGCGCGCGAGCTCGTCCTGAGCGCGCTTCAGGTTGTCCTGCATGGCCTGCGCCTGCTTCATCAGGCCGGCTAGCTGGTTCTTCTGCATGATCGTCGTCGTCCCCGGGATGGTGCGCGCCTGGATCAGCGCGGCTTGATCGTGTCGCTGCGTACGGTCGCGTCGAAGCGTGTGACGACGTCGCGCACGAACGGCTCGTCGCGGAACGTCGCCTCGGTGCGCGCCTTCGCCTCCTCGCGCTCGCGCGCCGTGCGAGACGCGAGCGAGCCGTCGGTCTGCTCGCCGACCTCGAACGCGAGCAGGAGCTTGCGCCCGGTCGCCTGCTCGAGCGCGGCCCTGAGGCGGTCGGCGTAGGTCTTGCCGGTCAGGTGCCGATGCGCCGCCGGGAGCGCGAGCGTCAGGGCGGAACCTTCGAGGCGGCGCATCTCTGTCTGCGCCGCGAGCTCTCGAGCCATGCCCGTCAACCCGAGGCTCGCCACGAACGCCGGCCAGTCGCCGGGCTCGGTGGGCAGCACTGCCTTCGGAGGCGTCGACGCCGGCGCCGCGGCCGCCTGCGCCGCCGGTGGCGCCGACGGCGATCGCGCCGTACGGGGTGCGGATGACTGCGCCTTCTCCGCAGCGGGCGCTTCGCCGCGCATCGCGGGCGCGGAGGCATCGCGCGACGGCGGCCGGTCGATCGTCGGGGGCGCACCGGTCCCCGGCTCGAACGCCAGCATGCGCAGCAGCGTCATCGAGAGGCCCATCGCTTCGTCCGGCGCGATGGCGAGGTCCGCACGTCCCTGCGCCGCGATCTGCCACAGGAGCTGGACCGCCTCGGGCGAGAAGCGCGCCGCGTACCCGGCGACGCGCTCGCCGTCGTCGAAGCCCTCGGCAGCCTGCGGCACCGCCTGCGCCACGGCGATGCGATGCACGAGCCCCGCGAGCTCGGCGAGCGCATCGCCTGCGGAGAGCCCGCGCGCGCCGATCGCGTCGGCCTGCGCGAGCAGCGCGGAACCATCGCCCGCCGCGAGCGCATCGGCGATCCGGTAGACGAATTCGCGGTCGACGACGCCCAGCATCGAGCGGACGGGATCCGCCCGCACCTCGCCTGCGCCGAACGCGATCGCCTGGTCGAGCAGCGAAAGCCCGTCCCGGAGGCTGCCGGACGCCGCACGCGCGATCAACGAGATCGCGCCGTCGTCGTGCGCGATGCCCTCTTCCTTCAGGATGTGCGCGAGCCGCGCGCCGATCTCGTCGGGCGAGAGGGGCTTCAGCGCGAACTGCAGGCAGCGCGACAGAACCGTGACCGGAACCTTCTGCGGATCGGTCGTCGCGAGCACGAACTTGACGTGCTCGGGCGGTTCCTCGAGCGTCTTCAGCATCGAGTTGAACGCCGACTTCGACAGCATGTGGACTTCGTCGATCAGGTAGACCTTGTAGCGGCCCACCGTCGGCGCGTAGCGCGCGTTGTCGAGGATCTCGCGCATGTTCTCGATGCCGGTGTTCGACGCCGCGTCGATCTCCAGCAGGTCGACGAAGCGCCCGGCGTCGATGTCGGTGCACGCCGCGCAGGTTCCGCACGGCGTCGCCGTGACGCCGTTCGTCAGGCAGTTGAGGCTCTTGGCGAGGATCCGCGCGATCGTCGTCTTGCCGACACCGCGCGTGCCCGTGAGCAGGTAGGCGTGGTGCAGCTGGCCGCGCGTGAGCGCATTGGAGAGCGCAGTGACGACGTGGCCCTGGCCGGTGAGCTCGGCGAACGTCCGGGGACGCCACTTGCGCGCGAGTACCTGATAGCTCATGCAGGACCGATGGGACGTTCGACGTTGAACGCGCGACGACGGAGTTCAATCCCGCGCCGCGCTTCTCGCGCGACGCGGGTGGCCGGACGTCCTGCGCAGGACGTCCGACGGCATGGGTGGCGAGCCGTTCCCCCGGCACTTGCAGAGAATCGCTATGGCTGCTTCCTTCCGGACCTGACCAGGTTCACGACCATGCAATGCGGGGCGACCCGCCGCGGAACTGGAACCAAACCCGTCCTGGGCGGACGAACGGGTGCATTATAGCCCGACCGGCCCCCGGCCACCGAAACGATTCGAGCGACGACTTTCATCGACCGACGACCGCACTCCCGCCGACCCATGCGACTTCGCCCGCGCAGGTCCGCAGCGGCCGAGCCGGCGCGCCAGGCAGCGCGGCTGGCGGCGCTCGCGCTCGCCGCGATCGTCGCGGCCTGCGGCGTGTCCGAGCTTCCGTCGCCGAAGGAAGCGCAGACGCTGGTCGTCGCGGTGCGTCCCGGCCCCGCGAGCTGGTTTCCCGGTCCCGATGGCGCCATCCAGGGCCTCGACCACGACCTGATCGAGCGCTTCGCGCGCGAGAGGAATCTTCCGCTGACGGTCGTCACCGTGTCGGATGCAGGCGCGCTCATCGACCGGGTCGTCGCGGGCGAGGCGCACGTCGGCATCGGCGGTCTGTTCCGGCCCCAGCACGTGAAGCCGCCCGCCGAGCGGGGGCGGACACATCCTCCCCTGCTTTGGACCTCGGGCTACGCGTCGGCCGAAGCCGTCGTCGTCTACGCGCGCGACGCCTTCCGGCCGCGCAGCTTCAGGGACCTCGCCGGCGCGGAGGTCGCGTACGTCGAATCGTCGGGCATCGAAGGCGTGCTCGCGCAGGTGCGGCGCGACCACCCCGAGATCCGCTGGATCCCGATGAAGGCGTCTTCGGCCGACGCGCTGCTCGCGGCCGTCGACGAAGGCAACGCCGACTTCGCCGTCGTTTCGTCGATCGATGCCGCGGTCGGACGCAACATCCATCTCGACGTCGACGTCGCATTCCCGCTGGGCGTGAAGCGCGAGCTCGCGTGGGCGATCGGCGGACACCACCCGGAGCTCGCGCGCGAGCTCGACGACTTCCTCTCGCGAATGAGGCGCGACGGCACGCTCGCGCGCCTCGTCGAACGCTACTTCGCGCCTCACGGCGAGGTCGCCCGCCTCGACGCGGGCGTGTTCATGGAGCGCATGCGCACGTCGCTGCCCGCGTGGAAGCCGATGTTCGTCGCCGCCCAGGAGGCGACCGGCATCGACTGGCGCCTGATCGCGGCGGTCGCCTACCAGGAGTCGCAGTGGGATCCCGGCGCGACGAGCGAAACGGGCGTGCGCGGCTTCATGCAGCTGACCGAGGACACGGCGCGCCACCTCGGCGTGTCCGACCGGCTGGATCCCCGCCAGAGCGTTCTCGCCGCGGCGCGCTACCTCCGCGACCTCAAGGAGAAGCTGCCGAAGCGCATCGTCGAGCCCGACCGCACCTGGTTCGCGCTCGCGGCGTTCAACCTCGGACTGGGCCACCTCGAGGACGCGCGCGTGCAGGCGCAGCGCGACCGGCTGGATCCGGACCGCTGGCGCGACGTGCGCAAAGCGCTTCCGCTGCTCGCGCTGCCCGAGTACTACGAAAAGGCGCGGCTCGGCTATGCGCGCGGCGGCATGCCGGTCGCGTTCGTCGACCGCGTCCGCGCCTACTACGACATCCTGCTGCGCACGCAGGACGCGCATCAGCCGCGGCTGCGCGTCTGGGGCGCCTACGCCGGACCGTGACGGGCGGCGCGCGCGCCCCCTGCGGCCGTTACCGTATCATTCGCCCGATGCGCCCGGGCACCGCCAGCCTCGTCCTCCTCCTCGCCGCGCTGCTCTGGCTGCCCGTCCGGGCCGCGCACGCCGCATCGACGGTCTTTCTCGACGAGCTGACCTGGACCGAGCTCCGCGACGCGGTCGCGGCGGGAAGCACCACGGTGATCGTGCCGGTCGGCGGCACCGAGCAGAGCGGTCCGCACATGACGCTCGGCAAGCACAACGTCCGAGTGCGCGCGCTCGCCGAGCGGGTCGCCCGCGAGCTCGGCAACGCGCTCGTCGCGCCGGTCGTCGCGTACGTTCCCGAAGGCGGCGTGAGCCCGCCGACCTCGCACATGCGCTTCCCGGGCACGGTCACCGTGCCGGCGGACACCTTCGAGAAGACGCTCGAGTCGGCGGCGCGGAGCTTCCGGCTGCACGGATTCCGCGACGTCGTGCTCATCGGCGACCACGGCGGCTACCAGTCGTCGCTCACAGCAGTCGAGCGCAAGCTCAACCGCGAGTGGGCCGCCACGCCGGTCCGCGTGCACGCCGTGCTCCAGTACTACCGCGCCTCGGAAGATGCCTACAAGCAGGCGCTCAAGGCGCGCGGCTACCGCGACGACGAGATCGGCATCCACGCGGGGCTCGCGGATGCGTCGCTCGCACTCGCCGTCGATCCGCGCATCGTGCGCGCCGACCGGCTGAAGGACGTACCGCGCGCCGCCGACGGCACCTACGGCGACCCGCGCCGGGCGAGCGCCGAGTTGGGCGAGCTCGGCGTCAACGCGATCGTCCGCGAGACCGTTGAAGCGATCCGGCAGGCCGTGCGCCGCCGCTGACGCGCCCGCACCCTTCCCCGACATTTCGCCCACGACCCGACACAGGATCCGCCCGATGTCGCACGTCCGCCGCACGTTCGCCTGGTCCCTAGGCGTTGGCTTCGCCACGCTCGCGTGGGCGCAGGTCTCCACGCCGGTCACGACGATCCCCGGCATGCCCCCGGTGCCCGACCCGACGAACCTGTACAGCGAGACCGCGCCCGGCAAGATGAGCCCGTCGGTCGCGAACGACCTGCCGCGCGTCTACGTGCCGAACCTGCGCGGCAACGACGTGTGGGTCATCGACCCGGCGACGCTCAAGGTCGTCGACAAGTTCAAGGTCGGACTGGGTCCGCAGCACGTCGTGCCGTCGTGGGACATGAAGACGCTCTGGGTCGCGAACAACGCCGAGCGCACGCCGAACGGGAGCCTCACGCCGATCGATCCGAAGACCGGCAAGCCGGGCAAGGCGATCCCGGTCGACGATCCGTACAACATGTACTTCACGCCCGACGGCCGCTCGGCGATCGTCGTGGCCGAGGCGTACAAGCGGCTGGACTTCCGCGACCCGCACACGTTCGAGCTGCAGGGTTCGCTCTCGGTGCCTCGCTGCGGCGGCATCAACCACGCCGACTTCTCGATCGACGGGCGCTACGCGATCTTCACCTGCGAATTCACGGGAGGCGTCGCGAAGATCGACCTCGTGAACCGCAAGGTACTGGGCTACCTGCAGCTGATCCTGCCGGGCAAGCCCACGAAAGTCGTCAAAGGGCCGGACGGGCGCGACGAGACGATCTGCACGACGTGGAAAGGCATGCCGCAGGACATACGCGTTTCGCCCGACGGCAGGACCTGGTACATCGCCGACATGATGTCCGACGGCATCTACGTGGTCGACGGCGAGAGCTTCGCGCAGACCGACTACATCCGCACGTCGACCGGCGCGCACGGCCTTTACCCGAGCCGGGACGGCAAGAGGCTCTACATCGCGAACCGCGGCTCCAACAAGGTCCATGGGCCGCCGAAGGGCAAGGGAGGCGTCTCGGTGCTCGACTTCGCTACGCGCAAGATCGTCGCCGAGTGGCCGATCCCCGGCGGCGGGAGCCCCGACATGGGCAACGTGAGCGCCGACGGCAAGCAGCTGTGGCTCTCGGGTCGGTACGACGACGTCGTCTACGTGATCGACACGGACACCGGTGCAGTGAAGCAGATCAAGGTCGGCGCGGAGCCCCACGGACTCACGGTGTGGCCGCAGCCCGGTCGGTACTCGCTGGGCCACACGGGGAACATGCGCTGACGAACGACGCGCGCCTGCGATCGCCGCAGGCGGCCGACCCGGAATTCGCCTGCCGCGAATGCGGCCCGGGCAGGACGCCCGGAAGGCCTGGCTAGACCTTCGCGATCGTCGTGACGCCGCCCATGTAGGGCGCAAGCACCGCGGGCACGTCGATCCCGCCGTCGGCGCGCTGGTAGTTCTCCATTACTGCGACCAGCGTGCGTCCGACCGCGAGGCCGGACCCGTTAAGCGTGTGCACGAGCTCCGGCTTTCCCTGGGCGTTGCGGAAGCGCGTCTGCAGCCTGCGCGCCTGGAACGACTCGCAGTTCGAGCACGAGCTGATCTCGCGATAGGCGTTCTGCGCGGGCAGCCACACCTCGAGGTCGTAGGTCTTCGCCGACGCGAAGCCGATGTCGCCGGTGCACAAAGCCATCACCCTGTACGGGAGATCGAGGCGCTGCAGGATGGTCTCCGCGTGGCGAGTCATCTCCTCGAGCGCCTCGTACGAACGGTCGGGATGCGCGATCTGCACCATCTCGACCTTGTCGAACTGGTGCTGGCGGATCATGCCGCGCGTGTCCTTGCCGTAGCTCCCCGCCTCCGACCGGAAGCACGGCGTGTGCGCCGTGAGCCTGATCGGCAACGACTTCGCGTCGAGGATCTCGCCGCGGACCGAGTTCGTGAGCGTGATCTCCGAGGTCGAGATCAGGTAGAGCGGCTCCGACTCGCCTTCCTGCCCGCCCTTTCTCACCGAGAACATGTCGGCCTCGAACTTCGGCAGCTGCGTCGTGCCGACGAGCGTCTCGGCGTTGACGATGTAGGGCGTGTAGCACTCGACGTACCCGTGCTCGCCCGTCTGGACGTCGAGCATGAACTGCGCGAGTGCCCGGTGCAGCCGCGCGAGCCCGCCGCGCAGGAACGAGAATCGCGCCCCCGAGAGCTTCGCGGCCGTCCCGAAGTCGAGCAGGCCCGAGCCTTCGCCGAGGTCCGCGTGATCCTTCACCTGGAAGTCGAATGCCCGCGGCGCACCCCAGCGGCGGACCTCGACGTTGTCGTCGGACGAGCGGCCCTCCGGCGTCGACGCGTGCGTGAGGTTCGGCAGCCCGAGCAGGAAGTCGCGCAGCGTCGCCTGCACCCGGTCGAGCCCGGCCTCGAGCGTCTTCAGCGTGTCGCCGAGCCCCGCGACCTCGGCGAGCAGCGGCGCGGCGTCCGCGCCCTTGCCCTTGGCGGCGCCGATCTCCTTCGACAGCGTGTTGCGCCGGCTCTGCAGATCCTGCGTGCGCGTCTGGATGTCCTTGCGCTCACGCTCGAGCGCCTCGAACGCCGCGGTGTCGAGCGCGATGCCGCGCCGGGCGAGGCCGGCCGCGACGGCGGCCAGGTCGTTGCGTAACAGGTTGATGTCGAGCATTTCGCTATTCTATCAGCAGCTTAGGATTGTCTGATGCGCCGGGAGGCGGCGACCGCCGCGCGCCTCAGCGCCCGTCGTCGCGCGAGCGCTTGCGCGCCGCCGCGTCGCGCGAGCGGAAATCCGCCAGGCGCTGGCGGATGCGCTCCTCGAGACCGCGGTCGGTGGGCTCGTAGAACGTCGTCGCGGGCATGCCGTCGGGCAGGTAGTGCTCGCCCGCCGCGTAGCCGCCCTCTTCGTCGTGCGCATAGCGGTAGCCCTTGCCGTAGTCGAGCGTCTTCATGAGCTTCGTCGGCGCGTTGCGCAGCCGCAGCGGCACCGGGCGCGAGCCGTCCTTCGCGATGTGCGCGCGCACCGCCCCCCAGGCGACGTACGCGGCGTTCGACTTGGGCGCGACCGCGAGGTAGAGGACGCACTCGGCCAGCGCCAGCTCGCCTTCGGGCGAGCCCAGCCGCTCGTAGGTCTGGACCGCGTCGAGCGCGATCTGCAGCGCGCGCGGGTCGGCGAGCCCGACGTCCTCGGTCGCCATCCGGATCATCCGCCGCCCGCAGTAGAGCGGATCGGCGCCGCCGTCGAGCATGCGTGCGAGCCAGTAGAGCGCCGCGTCGGGGTCCGAGCCGCGCACCGACTTGTGGAGCGCCGAGATCTGGTCGTAGAACGCCTCGCCGCCCTTGTCGAAGCGGCGCAGGCTGCGCGCGATCGTCTGTTCGACGAACGCGAGGTCGACCGACGCGCGGCCGGCGTCCGCCACGGCAGTCGCCAGCTGCTCGACGAGGTTCAACAGACGCCGTCCGTCGCCGTCCGCGTACGCGACCAGCGCATCGCGCGCCGGCGCGTCGACCGGTGTCGACGGCATCGCAACCGCAACGGCGCGCGCGAAGAGCTCGGCGAGCTCGTCGGGTCCGAGCGGCTCCAGCACGTAGACCGCCGCGCGCGACAGCAGTGCCGAGTTCACCTCGAACGAGGGGTTCTCGGTCGTCGCGCCGATGAACGTGATGAGCCCCTGCTCGACCCACGGCAGGAACGCGTCCTGCTGCGCCTTGTTGAACCGGTGCACCTCGTCGACGAACAGGATCGTCGGCCTGCCCGACTGTGCGCGCACGAGCTCCGCGCGGGCCACCGCGTCGCGGATCTCCTTGACGCCGGCGAGCACGGCGGAGATGGCGACGAAGTCCGCGTTGAACGCATCGGCCATCAGGCGTGCGAGCGTCGTCTTGCCGACGCCCGGCGGCCCCCACAGGATCATCGAGTGGAGCTTGCCCGCGTGGAACGCCACGGCGAGCGGCTTGCCGGGCCCGAGCAGGTGCCGCTGCCCGACGACTTCCGCGATCGTGCGCGGGCGCAGGCGCTCGGCGAGCGGCGTGCCGGAAGGCGGCGGCGGGGCGAAGAGATCGGTCACGGCGGCGGCGGCAACGGGAAGGGTCGATGATAGCGAAGACGCCGTCCCGCCGTCGGTACAATCGACGCTTTCGCGCCCTGCGCCCCGATGAGCGACGCTCGCCTCACCGCCACCTACGCCGTCCGCGCCGACCGCGCGTCGATCGCCGCGCGCGCCGAGGCGCTCGCACTCGAGCAGAGCGTCGAGGTGCCCCTCGCGGCGGTACGCGACGCCCGCGTGCGCGACGAGGTCGTCGCACGCGTAGAGTCGATCGCGCCGCGCGACGACGATCGCCACGACGTCCGGATCGCGATGGCGATCGAGACGACCGGCCACGAGCCCGGGCAGCTCCTGAACATGCTGTTCGGCAACAGCTCGCTCCACGACGACGTCGAGCTCTCCGACGTCGAGCTGCCGCGGTCCTTTGCCGCCGGGTTCGGCGGCCCCCGCTTCGGCATCGCCGGCTGGCGCGACGCGGTCGGCGCGGCCGGGCGCCCCCTGACCTGCTCGGCCCTCAAGCCGCTCGGGCTTTCCGTCGATTCGCTGGCCTCGCTCGCCGGCACGCTCGCACGGGCCGGCATCGACGTGATCAAGGACGACCACGGCCTCGCCGACCAGCAGAGCGCGCCGTTCGCGGCGCGCGTCGCCGCGGTCCAGCGCGCGATCGACGCCGCGAACCGCGACACCGGCGGCCGCACGATCTACGCGCCCAGCCTGACCGGCAGCCTCGACGCGATGCGCCTCCAGATGAAGGCCGCATGCGACGCCCGCACGGGCGCACTGATGATCGCGCCGATGGTGAGCGGCGTGTCGACGCTCGCCGCGGTCGCGCGCGAGGCGGGTGTGCCGATCCTCGCCCATCCGGCGCTCGCCGGGGCCGCGCGGATCGCGCCGCCGCTCCTGCTCGGGCGCCTGTTCCGGCTGTTCGGCGCCGACGCGACGATCTTTCCCAACGCGGGCGGCCGGTTCAGCTATTCGCCCGCCACCTGCGCCGCGATCGCACGTGCCGCGCGCGAGCGCTGGTGCGGCCTCGCGCCGGCCTTGCCGGTGCCGGCGGGCGGCATGGGCGTCGAGCGCGTCCCCGGGATGCGCGCGACGTTCGGCGACGACGCCATGCTGCTGATCGGCGGCAGCCTGCTCGTCGCGGGAGACGCGCTCGAAGGCCGCTGCCGAGCGTTCGTGGCCGCCGTCCGCGACACCGCCGGCACGGAGCACTCCGGGGAGGCCCATCGATGAGAGATCCGACGATCCGCCGCTTCGTTCCGCCGCGGGGCGGCGGCAACCCCGCGAACGACGAACGCTCCGCATACCGCTGGGAGGCGGTCGACCTCCTCGCGTACAAGTCGGATGCGTCCTCGCCGTTCCGCGACGTCACCCGGCAGACGCTGTTCCGGCGCGACGACCTCGCCGGCGAGCTGCGCTACTTCGAAGTCGCGCCCGGCGGCCACTCGACGCTGGAACGCCACGCGCACGTCCATGCGGTGCTGATTCTGCGCGGACGGGGCCGGTGTCTCGTCGGGGACACCGTGCACGCGCTCCACGAGCACGACCTCGTCACGGTGCCGCCGAAGACCTGGCACCAGTTCCGCGCCGCGCCGGACGCCCCGCTCGGTTTCCTGTGCATGGTCGACGCGGCGCGCGACAAGCCCGAGCTTCCCGACGATGCCGTGCTCGCGGTGCTGCGCGCGAACCTCGGCGTCGCGGCGTTCCTCGACGGCCGCTGAGCGACGGAGAGACCGATGCCCGCCTGGCGCCACACCCTCCTCGCCTCTGCGGTCGCCTTCGCCATGCCTGCCGCCGCCTTCGACCTGCAGGGCCATCGCGGCGCGCGCGGGTACTTGCCGGAGAACACGCTCGCGGCGTTCGGCAAGGCGCTCGAGACCGGCGTCACGACGCTCGAGACCGACCTCGCGATCACGAAGGACGGCGTCGTCGTAATCTCGCACGACCCCGACCTCAATCCCGCGCTGGTCCGCGGGCCGAACGGATTCTGGCTCACCGCGCGAGGCCCCGCGATCCGCACGCTCACGCTCGCCGAGCTCAAGACCTACGACGTCGGGCGCGTGAACCCGTCGTCCTCGTACGGCAAACAGTGGCCGCTGCAGCTCGCGCGCGACGGCGAGCGCGTCCCGACGCTCGCCGAGCTGTTCGCGTTCGTGAAGGCGCGCGACCCGAACGTGCGGTTCAACCTCGAGACCAAGATCACGCCGACGTCCGGCGACACGGTCGTCGACCCGGAGACGTTCGTGGCCCTGGCGGTCGCCGAGATCCGCGCGGCCGGCGTCGTCGACCGCACGACGCTGCAGTCGTTCGACTGGCGGACGGTCGTGATCTCGAAACGCGTCGCGCCGGAGCTCGAGACGGCGTGCCTCACCGCCCAGTTCCCGAACTTCGACACGGTGAAGCCCGATGCGTCGGGCCGCTCGCCATGGCAGGCCGGGCTCGTTCCCGCCGAGCACGGAAACTCGGTCCCGAGGCTCGTGAAGGCGGCAGGCTGCGCGATCTGGTCGGCCAATTCGGCGGGCCTGTCGGCCGGGCTCGTCCGCGAAGCGCAGGCGCTCGGCCTCAAGGTGCTCGCGTGGACGGTGAACGAGTCCGCCGAGATGGCGCGCATGATCGAGATGGGCGTCGACGGCCTCATCACCGACTACCCGGATCACGCGCGCAAGGCGCTGTCCGAGCGCGGCATCGTCCCGAAGTGAATCCGCGGCGTCAGGCGCGTGCCTGACACCGGAGGTCATCTCGCTGCCGGTGCCGAGACGACGTCCGCGCCCGCGGGCGGAACGAATTGGAACAGCTCCGACGGCAGCGCGACGTTCCTCTCGAACGCGTCGAACTGCAGACGCGTGGTCTGTCCGAACGCGTCGGCGAGCTCCATCGCGCGCGGAAGCTGGTCCCGGAAGCCGATGCGCACCTTCGTGAACGTCGAGTCGGCCGACTTCGGCGTCGCCTCGACCCACGCGAGGCCGTCTGCCGTGCCGCCGTCGACGAGGACGAAGCTGCGCTCGAGCGCATTGTCGCCGGCGAGCAGCGCCGCCGGCGTCGCGCCGAGCGCGGCGTCGAGCTGGCGCACGATCACCTGGTTCAGGTCGCGGTCGTAGACCCACACCTTCGCGCCGTCGCCGACGACGAGCTGCTCGAACGGCTTCTCGTAGCTCCAGCGGAACTTCCCCGGACGCGCGAACGCGAACGTGCCCGAGGACACCTGCGGGACGCGTCCGCTGCGCGCGACGACGGTCTGCCGGAACGTCGCGCGGCCGTTCTTCGCGCCGTCGACGAACGCACGGAGCTCGTCGACGCCCCCCGCGTCCGCGTACGCGGGGACGAGCGCCATCGCGGACGCGAGCAGGACGAGCAGGCGGGACGGTCGGGTCATCGCGGGGCGCCGGGCTCGGTTCCCGGGATGTTGGCGAGACAGTTGCCCAGGGAGTCGAGGATCACGTAGGTGTGCGTGAGCGCGGCCCAGTCCTTCGCGCCGCGCACGCGGTGGTACTGGTGGACGTAGACCCGCCAGCTGTCGTAGAAGTTCTCGGTGACGACGTCGCATCCGGCGATCGACGCGCTCGGGCCGCAGAAGTCCTCCGGCACCAGCCTGAGCGCGATCCGCTCGGCCGCCTTCTGGTCGATCCGCGGCGAGCCGGGCGGGAGGTTTCGCGGGCACCAGCGATCCCCTTCGCGGTAGACCTCGACCGGGCCGGCAACGGCGGGCGCCGCGGCGAGGGCGAACAGCATTGCCGACGCCAGGAAAGGCGTCCGGCGGAAGCCGGAACCGCGGGATCCCGTCCGGCCAGGGCCGGCCCCCCCGGAATGCGGCGCCACGGTCAGCCTTCCTTCGGCGCGGGCGCGAGCACCTCGCGGTTGCCGTTGGCCTGCATCGGCGAGACCAGACCCGAACGCTCCATCTGCTCGATCAGCCTCGCCGCGCGGTTGTAGCCGATGCGCAGGTGCCGCTGCACGAGCGAGATCGACGGCCGCCGCGTCTTGAGCACGACCGCGACCGCCTGGTCGTAGACCGGATCGGACTCGGCGTCTGCGCCCTCGAGCGACGCACCGTCCTCGCCGTCGGTCGCGCCGCCCTCGAGCACGCCCTCGACGTATTGCGGCGCGCCCAGCGATTTCAGGTGCTCGACCACGCGGTGCACCTCGCCGTCGGACACGAACGCGCCGTGCACGCGCAGCGGGTAGCCGGTGCCCGGCGGCAGGTAGAGCATGTCGCCCTGCCCCAGCAGCGCCTCGGCGCCCATCTGGTCGAGGATCGTGCGCGAGTCGACCTTGCTTGCGACCTGGAACGCGATGCGCGACGGGATGTTCGCCTTGATGAGCCCGGTGATCACGTCGACCGACGGCCGCTGCGTCGCCAGGATCAGGTGGATGCCGGCGGCGCGCGCCTTCTGCGCGATGCGGGCGATCAGCTCCTCGATCTTCTTGCCGGTCACCATCATCAGGTCGGCGAGCTCGTCGACGACGACGACGATCAGCGGCATCTCCTCGAGCGGCTCGGGCGACTCGGGCGTCAGCGACACCGGGTTCGCGATCGCCTTTCCCGCCTTCCTCGCATCGGCGACCTTCTGGTTGTAGCCGGCGAGATTGCGCACGCCGAGCTGGCTCATCAGCCGGTATCGCCGCTCCATCTCGCCCACGCACCAGTTCAGCGCGTTCGGCGCGAGCTTCATGTCGGTGACGACCGGTGCGAGCAGGTGCGGGATGCCCTCGTAGACCGAGAGCTCGAGCATCTTCGGGTCGATCAGGATCAGCCGCACCTCGCGCGGCTCGGCCTTGTACAGCAGCGACAGGATCATCGCGTTGACGGCGACCGACTTGCCGGAGCCCGTCGTGCCGGCGACCATCAGGTGCGGCATGCGCGCGAGGTCCGCGACGGTCGGCTTGCCGGAGATGTCCTTGCCGAGCGCGAGCGTGAGCTTGCCCGGCGCGTCGTGGTAGACGGACGACGCGAGGATCTCGACCAGCCGCACCATCTGGCGCCGGGCGTTCGGCAGCTCGAGCGCCATGCAGCTCTTGCCGGGGATCGTCTCGACGACGCGGATCGACACGACCGACAGCGCCCGCGCGAGGTCCTTCACCAGGTTGACGATCTGGCTGCCCTTGACGCCGACGGCGGGCTCGATCTCGTAGCGCGTGATGACCGGGCCCGGGTAGGCGGCCAGCACCTTCACGGCCACGCCGAAGTCGGCGAGCTTCCGCTCGATCAGCCGCGACGTGAACTCGAGCGTCTCGGCCGGAACCGTGTCGGTCGCGGGCGGCGCGTCCTCGAGGAGCGAGAGCGCCGGCAGCGGCGAGTCCGGCATGTCGGTGAACAGCGGCCGCTGCTTCTCCTTGACGACGCGCTCGGATCTCGGCGGCGGCGGCGGCGGCGGCACGACGACGATCGGCTCGCGCACGACGTCGGTCTCGCGCGAGCGCTCGACGACGGCCTCGCGCTCGAGCGCCGACTGCTCGCCGATGCGGCGGTCCAGCCGCTCCTCGCGCTTGCGGCGCCCCCAGGCGACCAGCCCCTCGAGCGCGGCACCGATGCGCTCCATCAGCCTGAGCCACGACAGGCCCGAGAAGAGCGAGAAGCCGCCGAGGAACGCCGCGACGAGGAGCAGCGTCGCACCGTTGTAGCCCAGTCCCCGCGTGAGCAGCGACCCCAGCGCGTCGCCGATCGCCCCGCCGGGGCCGATCGGCAGCGTGGCGCCGAGCTTCCAGAAGCGCAGCGCCTCGATCGCCGAGCTCGCCACCAGCACCAGCACGAAACCGATCGTGCCGAGCCAGCGCGGGTGGTCGGTCTCGAGCTCCGGATGGGCGATCCGGCGGAACGACGCGATCGTGATCGCGACGCCCGCCACGACGAGCCACCAGGCGGAGATGCCGAACAGGTAGAGCAGCAGGTCGGCGAGCCACGCGCCGATCGCGCCGCCGCGATTGACGATCGGCGAGCCGTCGCCCGAATACGACCAGGCCGGATCGCCGGGCGAGTAGGACGCCAGGATCAGCGCGACGTACGCGAGCACCGCGACGATCGCGAACCAGATCGACTCGCGCACGAGGCGCGCGAATCGGGGCGACAGCGGCGCGGCGCCGCGTTGCGCCGCGGACCCGCGCAGGGATGCGCCTGAATTCTTATTGAAAAACATCATGTTGCCGCGGACACCTCATGCGGCACATTATACACGGATCGACGTGTCGCGCACGGGAGGCCACGAAGGCTCCGGGGTTGCGCCGCGCAGGGCCGACCCCGATCTACCGGTAGAATCGCGCCTCTTCGAGAAAGCGAGCAAGGAAGATGAGCACCAGGCACGCCCGACTCCTGATCCTCGGTTCCGGCCCCGCCGGGTACGCCGCCGCAGTATACGCCGCACGCGCGAATCTCGAGCCCGTGCTGATCACCGGCCTGGCGCAGGGCGGCCAGCTGATGACGACGACCGAGGTCGACAACTGGCC
>CALDKM010000085.1:0-3845 GCA_937898875.1 uncultured Pseudomonadota bacterium
CGCCGCCGATGCCGACCGCCGTCGACTGCCCGAGGCCGAGCTCGGTCAGCTGGCCCACCGCCTCGTAGGTCAGCGTGCCCGAGCGGGACACGACGCCGATGCGGCCCTTGCGGTGGATGTGGCCGGGCATGATGCCGATCTTGATCTCGTCGGGCGTGATCACGCCCGGGCAGTTCGGCCCGAGGAGCAGCGTCTTCCTGCCCTTCATGCGGTCGCGCGTGCGGATCATGTCGCGCACCGGGATCCCCTCGGTGATGCAGACGACCAGCTCGAGTCCCGCGTCGACGGCCTCGTCGATCGCCGCGGCCGCGAACGGCGGCGGAACGTAGACGACGCTCACCGTCGCGCCGGTGGCCTCCTTCGCTTCCTTCACCGTCGCGTAGATCGGGACGCCCTCGAACTCCTCGCCGGCCTTCTTCGGGTTCACGCCCGCGACGAAGCAGTGGCGGCCGTTCGCGTAATCGCGGCACATCCGCGTGTGGAACTGGCCGGTCTTGCCGGTGATCCCCTGCGTGATGACCTTCGTGTGCTTGTTGACCAGGATCGACATCGCGGCCCCCTCTACTTTCCCTTGGCGGCGGCGACGACCTTCTCGGCCGCCTCCGCCATGTTCGCGGCCGTGATGATCGGCAGGCCCGATTCCGCGAGGATCTTCTTGCCCAGATCCTCGTTCGTCCCCTTCATGCGCACCACCAGCGGCACCTCGAGCGACACCGCGCGCGATGCCGCGACGACGCCTTCCGCGATCGTGTCGCACTTCATGATGCCGCCGAAGATGTTGACGAGGATCGCCTTCAGGTTCGGGTTGCGCAGCATGATCTTGAACGCCTCGGTCACCTTCTCGGCCGTGGCGCCGCCGCCGACGTCGAGGAAGTTCGCGGGCTCGCCGCCGTAGAGCTTGATCGTGTCCATCGTCGCCATCGCGAGGCCGGCGCCGTTGACGAGGCAGCCGATGTTGCCGTCGAGCGAGATGTACGACAGGTCGAACTTCGACGCCTCGACCTCGGCGGGGTCCTCCTCGTCGAGGTCGCGCATCTCGACGATCCCGGGCTGGCGGAACAGCGCGTTCGAGTCGAAGTTGAGCTTCGCGTCCAGTGCGACGACGCGGCCGTCGCCGGTCAGGATCAGCGGGTTGATCTCGGCGAGCGACGCGTCGGTCTCGTCGAACACCTTGTAGAGGCCCTGGAGCATCGCCCGCGCGGCGGGCACGCTCGCGTCGGGAATGCCGATCTTCCGCGCGACGTCGTCGGCCTCGGCGTCGGTGAGCCCGGCCTTCGGGTCGACGAACACCTTGTGGATCTTCTCGGGCGTCTTCGCTGCGACTTCCTCGATGTCCATGCCGCCCTCGGAGCTCGCCATCAGCGCGACGCGCTGCGTGGCGCGGTCGACGACCATGCCGACGTAGAGCTCCTTCGCGATGTCCGCGCCGTCCTCGATCAGCAGCCGGCGGACCTTCTGGCCGGCAGGGCCCGTCTGGTGCGTGACGAGCTGCATGCCGAGGATCTGCGACGCCAGCGTCCGGACCTCGTCGAGCGAGCGCGCGAGCTTCACGCCGCCGCCCTTGCCGCGGCCGCCCGCGTGGATCTGGGCCTTCACCACCCAGACCGGGCCGGGCAGCGACTTCGCCGCGCGCACGGCTTCGTCGACCGAGAACGCCGGAATGCCGCGCGGCACGGCGAGGCCGTAGCGGCGGAAGATTTCCTTGCCCTGGTACTCGTGGATTTTCAAGGCGACATCCTCGGTTGGGACTGGCGGCGGCCCCGGGGCCGGTCGGCCGCGGGCGCGCTGTCCGTGACTCTACTGGTGCGGTTCCGCGGTCCGTCCCCGTTCAGGCCGCGCCGCGATACCACTTCGGGTAATAGCGGCGGACGGTTTCGCTGCGGGTGTCGAGCGCATGGCAGCGGTCGAGCTGGAAGGGCTTCTCGGCGCCTTCGATCTCGCGCCGAAGGCTCGCGAACGTCTGCACGGCGACGCTCGGGAGCAGCCCGACGAGCTCCGTCAGATGCGAGCACCCGTGCACGCCGCCCAGCGCTTCCTTCACGACGCGGCGGAAGCCGCGCGCCAGGTTCGCGCCCACGAGCTTCTGGTAGGCGCCCTCGATCCGGTCGCAACCGCCCGGATACGGCGCCGACGGGATGCTCGCGTCGACCGCGCGGATCGCGAACTCGCGGTCGATCGTGACCCGGATCCACATGTCGTGGACCGGCTCGCCCGGGTCGCGCACGCCGCTCATCAGCGGGAAGGGTTGCGACTTCGTGTCGACGAGCCTCGCCTCGATGTCGAACAGGCCGTCGCCGCGCCGATAGCCGTCGCACACGATGTTGCGCGTGTGCAGGCGCTCTCGCGGGACGGGCGGCGTGAGGGGCATCGGGGTGCGATCGGAAGGGCCGGGCGTCGGCGGGCGGCGCCGGAAGAGCGAGTCTACAATGGGCCGCAAAACCGCCATTTTACGACGCGGCCCGAGCTTGCCGCAACCGGAGGAACCGGATGCCGTACATCCTCGCCCTCGACCAGGGCACGACCAGCTCGCGCGCGATCGTCTTCGACGCCTCGGGCGCGGTGCGCGCGACGGCGCAGCGGGAGTTCCGGCAGATCTTCCCGCAGGGAGGATGGGTCGAGCACGACGCGGTCGAGATCTGGGCGACGCAGTCCGGCGTCATGCACGAGGCGATCGCGAAGGCCGGCATCGCCGCGCGCGAGATCGCCGCGATCGGCATCACGAACCAGCGCGAGACCACCGTGCTCTGGGAGCGCGCGACGGGCCGGCCGGTCGCGCACGCGATCGTCTGGCAGGACCGGCGCACGGCGGGCACCTGCGAGGCGCTGCGCGCGGCCGGGCGCGCGCCGGCGTTCCAGCGCAGGACCGGTCTCGTGCTCGACGCGTACTTCTCCGGTACCAAGCTCGAGTGGCTGCTCGACCACGTGCCGGCCGCCCGCGATCGGGCGCGCCGCGGCGAGCTCGCGTTCGGGACGATCGACAGCTGGCTCGTCTGGAACCTGACCGGCGGTCGCGTGCACGCGACCGACCCGTCGAACGCGAGCCGCACGCTGCTCTACGACATCCACCGCGGCGACTGGGACGACGAGCTGTGCGCGTGGCTCGACGTGCCGCGCGAAGTGCTGCCGGCGATCGTGCCCTCGTCGGGCGTGTGCGGCACGACGACGATCGACGGCGTCGAGGTCCCGATCGCGGGCATCGCGGGCGACCAGCAGGCCGCGCTGTTCGGCCAGGCGTGCCACGCGCCGGGACTCGCGAAGAACACCTACGGCACCGGCTGCTTCCTGCTGATGAACACGGGCGCGAACGCGGTCGCGTCGGCCAACAACCTGCTCACGACCGTGGCGTGGACGCGCGATGGTCGGACCGACTACGCGCTCGAGGGCTCGGTGTTCATCGGCGGCGCGGTCGTCCAGTGGCTGCGCGACGGGCTCGGGATCATCCGGTCCGCGCACGAGGTCGAGGCGCTCGCGGCGAGCGTGCCCGACAACGGCGGCGTCTACCTCGTGCCGGCGTTCGCGGGACTGGGGGCACCTCACTGGGATCCCTACGCGCGCGGCTCGATCTTCGGACTCACGCGCGGCGCGACCGGCGGGCACCTCGCGCGCGCCGCGCTCGAATCGATCGCGCTGCAGAGCCGCGACGTGCTCGACGCGATGCAGCGCGACGCGGGCATCACGCTCGCGGGCCTGCGCGTCGACGGCGGGGCGGCGGCGAACGACCTGCTGATGCAGTTCCAGGCCGACCTGCTCGGCGTGCCGGTGGTGCGCCCTGCCGTCATCGAAACCACGGCGCTGGGCGCGGCCTATCTGGCCGGGCTGTCCAGCGGCGTGTATGGCAGCACCGA
>CALDKM010000086.1:0-1885 GCA_937898875.1 uncultured Pseudomonadota bacterium
TCCGCCCCGGCGCGGAGCTCGTCGCCCAGCGCGAACGCCGCGACGAAGCCGTCCTCGTCGCCGAGCGCCACGACGCTCGCCCGACCGCCCGCCTCGTCCGCGAACGTCCGAAGCTCCGGGGGCGCGGCGCCGGCGATCGCCGCGACGTACTCCGCACGGCCCAGGCGCCAGCGCCGCCCGCCGATGGTTCCGTCGACGCCCTGCCCGGGCACCTGCGAAACGTCGCCGGCGGCAGGCACGTTGCCGGCATGCGCGGAAACGATCGCGCG
Source organism: uncultured Pseudomonadota bacterium (assembly GCA_937898875.1). Lineage (GTDB taxonomy): Bacteria > Pseudomonadota > Gammaproteobacteria > Burkholderiales > Casimicrobiaceae > VBCG01. The sequence continues at coordinate 270 of CALDKM010000086.1, forward strand.
CGCGATCGGATGCTCGGAACGCGCCTCGAGCGACGCGGCCACCGCGAGCGCGTCGGCCGGCGACACGCCGCGAAACGCGCGCGTCGCCGCTAGACGCACGTGCCCCTCGGTCAGCGTTCCCGTCTTGTCGAACGCGACGTGCGTGACGCGCGCGAGCGCCTCCAGCGCGTCGGGCCGGGCGAACACGACGCCGCGCCGCCCGAGGGCGCCCGCCGCGGCCGCTATCGCGGCAGGCGTCGCGAGCGACAGCGCGCAGGGGCACGAGACGACGAGCAGCGCGAAGGTCACCGGAAGCACGCGCGACGGGTCGATCGCGAACCAGGCCGCGGCCGTCGCTGCCGCCAGCGCGAGCAGGCCCGCAACGAAGACCGCCGCCGCGCGATCGGCGAGCCTCGCGACGCGCGGGCGCGCCGACGCGGCGAGATCGACCATCCGCATCACCGCGGCCAACTCGGTCGCGTCGCCGGCCGCGGTGACGCTCACGACGAGCGGCCGGTCGCGGGTGACCGAGCCCGCGAGGACGCGGTCGCCCGTGCCGCGCGCGTGCGGCCAGCTCTCGCCCGTCAGCATCGCCTCCTCGACCAGCGCCGAGCCGTCCACGACGGTTCCGTCGGCCGGGATCGTCGCACCGGCGCGCACGAGCACGACGTCGCCGGGCGCGAGCGCCGTGGCGTCGACCGTCGCCGTACGCGTGCCGGGCCATGCCTCGTAGCGCTCGGCGGTCGGGGGAATCGCGCGCGCCGCGCGCTCGATCGCCTCGCTCGCGCGCTGCCGCGTGGCGAGCTCGACGTAGCGCGCCGACAGAAGCAGTGCGACGAACATCGTGACCGAGTCGTAGTACACCGGCCCGCCGGCGCCGAGCGTCGACCACGCGCTCGCGACGAATGCCGCCGCGAGCCCCAGCGCGACCGGCACGTCCATTCCGAGTCGCCTGAGGGCGAGGTCGCGCCACGCGCCCGCGAAGAAGGGTCGCGCCGACCAGGCAACGACGGGAATCGTCATGACGAGGCTCGCCCAGTCGAGCAGGCGCCGGTGCTCGGCGGCGATGCCGTCGTCGGACAGGTAGCCCGGCACCGAGAACATCATCACCTGCATCATCGCGAGCAGCGCGACGCCGGTCCGGACGAGGAGCGTGCGCCGCTCCGCACGCGCGAGCGCCTCGCGCCGCGCGGGATCGTAGGGGTGGGCGCGGTAGCCGATCGACGCGAGCGCCGCAATCAGGCGGTCGAGCGTCGTCTCGCCCTCCCTCCAGACCACGCGCGCGCGGCGCGTCGCGAAGTTGACCCCCCCTTCGACGACGCCCGGCTCGCGCGCGAGCCAGGACTCGACGAGCCAGACGCATGCGCCGCAGGTGAGTCCGTCGAGCAGCAAGGACACCTCGCGCAGCCCGTCGGGCAGCGTGCGCACGAGTCCGGCGGCGGCGGCGGCGGCGTTCCACGCGACGGGACGCTCGTCGGCGGCGAGCGCCCGTGGCAGCGGCCCGGTGCGCGACAGGTAGTAGCGATCGAGTCCGGCGCCCGCGATCGTCCGGGCGACTGCGAGACATCCCGCGCAGCAGAAGGCTCGGTCCTCGCCGGCGATCGGCGCACGCCAGCGCGACCTCGGCGGCACCGCCG
>CALDKM010000087.1:0-3715 GCA_937898875.1 uncultured Pseudomonadota bacterium
GAAACAGGCACCACGCCGGCACCCACACCTATCGATTGCTGATTGTTAAAGAGCGCGCCGTGTCGTACCGCGAACGCCGCCCGGGGCCGTTCTTCACATCCGGGGGGCACTGCCACGTTCGAACAGCGAAGAGATGGAATTATAGCGACGACCCGACGCCAATGCAAGTGCACCGTCACGTTCGCTTGCGACGGGGCGGTCGGCCGGCGATCGCCGAGGCGTCCGCCGGTTTCGGATACTTCCACTTGTTGTGGATCCACAGCCAGTCCGCCGGCGACGCCAGGATCGTCGCCTCGAGGCGGCGCGCGTAAGCCTCGGCGATCAACGGCCCCGCGTCATCGTCGTACGGCGGCTCCGCGATCACGTCGATGCGCACGTCGTAGCAGCCGCGCCGCACGCGCTTCATCGCGACGTAGACGACCGACGCGTCGAGGTAGCGCGCAATCCGCTCGGGCCCGAGGAAGAACGCCGTGTCGCGGTTCAGGAACCGGATCCAGTGCTTGGGTGCCTTCGCGAGCGGCGTCTGGTCGGCGAGCAGCGCGTACGCGCGGACCTCCTCGCCGCGCCTCATGACCTCGTACAGGAAGTTCCTGTGCGGGATCGGGTTGGCGCCGAAGCGCCGGCGCGCCTCGCGCACGTAGGCGTCGACGCCCGCGAGCCGCAGCGGCTTGTACACGACGTCGATCGGGATCGACAGGTGCGCACCCGCGGCGAGCAGCAGCCACTCCCAGTTGCAGACGTGACCGGCGAGCATGATCACCGACCGGTTCTGCGCGCGGCAGCGGTCGACGACCTCCGGGTTGACGATCCGCACGCGGCGCTTGAGCGCCTCGCCGTCCGCGCCGTAGCCCCAGATCGCCTCGAGCAGCGACGAGCCCAGGTTGCGGTAGCAGTCGCGCAGGATGCGCTCGCGCTCCGCCTCCGGCTTGTCGGGAAACGCCGCGGCCAGGTTGCCGCGCGCGAGCGGCACGCGCCAGCGCACGACGTAGAACGCGATCACGAACAGCCACCACCCCAGCACGTGGAGCACCGGGAGGGGAAATGCGGCGAGAATGCGAAGGAACAGGGTCATGTCGAATGCAAACGCGCCCCGGGGTCGGTCCGGAGCGCGCGGGAGCACGGATGAGCGTAAGCGATTTCCCGGGGACGGGCAACGCGGGCGGCGAGCCGCGGCCGCTCGCGTCGCCCGAGCGCGACCTCGCGATGTGGTGGTGCCCGCTCGCCCGCGACGCGGCCGCGATGCCGGCACTGTGGGCGACGCTGTCCCCCGAGGAGGTCGCGCGTGCGGGGCGGTTCGGCACCGACGCGTTGCGGCAGCGCTACGTCGTCGGGCGCGCCGCGCTGCGCTGGACGCTCGCGCAGCGCCTCGGCATCGAACCGGCCGCCGTCCCGATTCGCCGCGGCGAGCGAGGCCGGCCGATGCTCGACGAAGGCCGCGCGCCCGATTTCAACGTGACGCACACGCTGGGCGTCGCCCTGATCGCGCACCTCGATCGGCCGGGATGGCGCGTCGGCGTCGACATCGAAGGCGTCGACCGGACGCTCGCGCACGACGGGCTCGCGCGCAAGTTCCTCACCGAGCGCGAGCGCGACGCGATCGCGGCGCTCGACGACGACGCGCGGCGGCGCGCGTTCCTGCGCCTGTGGACGTGCAAGGAGGCAATGAGCAAGGCCACCGGCGACGGTCTCTCCGCGCCGTTTCGCGAGATCGGGATCGACACGTCGGCGAGCCTCGTCGTCGCGGAAGGGCCGGGACCGTACGCGCCATGCCGATGGACGTTGCATCCCGTGCCGGTGTCCGACGACCTCTACGCGACGGCCGCCCTCTGGCGGGCCGTTCCGGCACCGGCGGCCCCGCTCTGACGCCTACGGAGTGTCGGACGGAGAGCGACTTGCACGTCCCTCGGGCAGGGCGTAGCATGATTATGCCATTGTCATAGTCAATTTCCCCCACGCGCGGAGGTGTCCCGATGCTGAACTTCAACCGCAACGACCGTTCCGGCGACGTCCGGCCCAGCGACAAGGGGCCCGGGAAGCCCCTGGCGACTGCCTCTCCCCCGGCGACGCCAGCCACCGCGTCGATCGGCCGCTACGTGGCGGCAGGGGCGACCGCGCCATCGCCCTCGGCGGCGCCCGCCGCCCCCGCGCCGGCGAAGCCCGAGGAGCCCGGGAGCCCCGCCGCAGCCTCCCCCGCCGGCGGCGGCAGCAGGCTGATCGTGGGGCGCAACGTCAAGCTCAAGGGCGTCGAGATCAGCGACTGCGAGATGGTCGTCGTCGAGGGCCAGGTCGAGGCCAGCGTCGTGTCCAAGGGAATGCAGATCGCGAAGCCGGGAACGCTCAAGGGCACCGCCGTGATCGACGTCGCGGAGATCGACGGCGACTTCACCGGCGAGCTCACCGCGCACACGAAACTCGTCGTGAACGGCACGGGACGCGTGTCGGGAACGATCCGCTACGGCAGCCTCATCGTCGCCGAAGGCGGCGAGGTGACCGGCGACGTGAAGCGGCTCGACGACGCGGCGACGCCCACCCTGCGCCAGGCGGTCGAGGCGCGCACCGCCGCCACGAACGCCGCCCACTGACCTCCCCCCGCGTCCGCCGACCCGCCGGTTCCTCCTCCCGGCGGGTCGAGGGGCGGGCGCCGCGCCCCCGACGCCGCTTCGGCCAGCCGCGCCGCGCCGGACTCTGATCCGGCGCAAGGAATGCGCAGCGGCGCCGGGCGATGCTCCATCGGATGCCCGCCGCCCGCGGGCCGATCGACCGTGATCGAGGAGGAGCCCCCGATGCAAGCCAGACGCCGGCCCGTGACGACGACGCACCGCAAGTCCGTCGCGGGACCGCCAACCGCCGGCCGGCCGAAGCCCGGACCGCGCCGCGTGGCGCAGGGCGACGTCGATCCGACGTCGAGCCCCGCCGTGATCGAAAGTCACGTCGTCGACGAGAACGCCGACGCGACGCAGGAGGCCCAGGTCGCGGCCCTGCGCGACATCCTCGCCGGGCGCTCGCCGACCGAAGCGACCGCACTCGTCCGGCGCCTCCTGGACCAGCAGCGCGCGCGTATCGAGGAACGGGCGCTCGCGGCCGACGACGAGTTGGCCGACGACTGGCGCAAGGGGGGCTACCCGTACCGCAACCTCCTTTCGCGCCGCAGCTACGAGCGGCAGAAGTACCGGCTCCAGGTGGAACTGCTCAAGCTGCAGTCCTGGGTCAAGGAGTCCGGGCAGAAGATCGTGATCCTGTTCGAGGGGCGCGACGCGGCCGGCAAGGGAGGCACGATCAAGCGCTTCATGGAGCACATGAATCCGCGCGGCGCGCACGTCGTCGCGCTGGAGAAGCCCAGCGTCGCCGAGCGCGGCCAGTGGTACTTCCAGCGCTACGTCCAGCACCTGCCGACGGCCGGCGAGATCGCGATGTTCGACCGCTCCTGGTACAACCGCGCCGGCGTCGAGCGCGTGATGGGCTTCTGCACGCAGCAGGAGTACGTCGAGTTCATGCGCCAGGCTCCCGAGTTCGAGCGCAATCTCGTGCACAGCGGCGTGCACCTGTTCAAGTTCTGGTTCTCGGTGAGCCGCAGCGAGCAGGCGCGGCGCTTCAAGGAGCGCGAGCGGCACCCGCTCAAGCAATGGAAGCTCTCGCCGATCGACATGGCGTCGCTCGACAAGTGGGACGACTACACGAAGGCGAAGGAAGCGATGTTCTTCTACACCGACACCGC
>CALDKM010000088.1:0-14946 GCA_937898875.1 uncultured Pseudomonadota bacterium
GCGCCGGGAACGCTCTGCTCGAACCGGCGCGCGGCGAAGCCGTAGACCGTCAGGAACGCGTGCAGCAACGTGGGCGCGACCGCCGCCGGCGGCGCGGCGTAGCCCATGCGCGCGGCGAGCGTCCACGCCCACCACAGCGCGGCCAGCGCGAGCGACGTGACGCCGGACAGGAAGAAGAACCGGTGCGGGATCGCGGCGAGGAGCGCGAACGGGCGATCTTCGGAGGCGGGGGTCATCGGTAGTCCGGGAACGGTGCGCCGCAACGTCGCGCTCCTCAGGCGGGACGCGGCACGGGGCGCGCCCCGGTAAGCAGGTAGTCTATCAACTCGCGCACCGTGCGGATCTCGCGGCCGAAGGGCAGCGCGGCCGCGCCGCGGAAGAACAGGCCTTTCGCGACGTCGCCCTTCAGCGCGGCCGCGAGCTGCGTGTCGATGCAGAACTGGCCGATCTTCGCGATGCCGTCGCGCAGCCCGCACTGGATCAGGCAGTCGAACTTGAGCGCGCAGCGCGGCTTCCTGTGCGCGGCGGCCGCGAGCTTCGGCAGGAACGCGAGATAGCGCTCGAGCCAGGCCGTGCGCACCGCGCGCGCGGGCAGGCCGGCGACGCTCACGAACTCGACGATGTCCCCGGGACCGGCACCCGCGAGCACGTCCTTGAAGGCCGCATCGGCGTCGCACTCCCGGGTGACCGCGAACGCCGTTCCGAGCTGCACGGCCGCGGCCCCCATCGCGATCAGCTCGCGCACGCGTTCGTGCGAGTTGATGCCTCCGGCGGGAACGAGCGGGATCGCGCGCTCGTCGATGCCCTCGGCCCGGAAGAACGCGAGCGTCTCCGGGATCACGCGCTCGAAGTCGAAGCGCGGATCGGCGAGATCGTCGATGCGCGCGGCGCCGAGGTGGCCGCCGGCGTGGCGCGGATGCTCGATCACGATCGCGTCGGGCAGACGGCCCTTCCGCATCCACTTTCGCACGACGAGCGCGATGCCGCGCGCATCGGACAGGATCGGGATCAGCGCAACGTCCGGCCACGCCGCAGCGAGCTCCGGCAGGTCGAGCGGCAGGCCGGCGCCCACGACGACCGCGTCGGCGCCGCTTTCGCACGCGCGACGGACGTAGGCCGGATACTCGGAGACCGCGCGCATCACGTTCACGGCGATCGCGCCGCGGCCCTGCGCGATCGCCTTCGCCGCGCGGATCTCGCGGTCGAGCGCCTCGAGGTTCGCAGCGTCGACGACCGTCTTCGAACCGTTTCGGCTAGCACCCATGAGGTCGGCGTGGTGACGACGCAGGTCGACCGACGCGATCGTGCCCATCGCGCCCTGCGCGGCGACGCTTCCCGCGAGCCGGTGCGCCGAGACGCCGACCCCCATGCCGCCCTGCACGACCGGCCAGAGCCGGCGGCCCTTCAGCGCAAAGGCCGGGAGGTCGGTGGCGAACGACGGCAGGCCGGCGGAATCGCTCGCCCGGGAACAGACGGATGGCGGCATCGCCGGATGCTATCGGCGCGGGGTCCGGCGGGCGTTGATGCGGGTCAAGCGGTCCACCGCCGGCTCGGACGGCACGTGCGTGCTAGACTTTTCGTCCGGTTGCATCTTGCCCGCGCGCCGCCGGGTGCCGACGCCACCTGCACCGCCCGCCGATGCCCCCAGTCCCGACCCGGCATTTCCTGCAGTTCTCGGACTTCTCGGCCGAGGAGTTCGGCCACCTGTTCGAGCGCACGCGCTGGATCAAGGACCGCTTCAAGCGCTACGAGATCTACCAGCCGCTGCGCGACCGCACGCTGGCGATGGTGTTCGAGAAGGCGAGCACGCGCACGCGCGTGTCGTTCGAGGCCGGCATGAACCAGCTGGGCGGCATCGCGATCAACCTCAACCGGCACGACACGCAGCTCTCGCGGGGCGAGCCGATCGAGGACGTCGCGCGCGTGATCAGCCGGATGGTCGACGTCGTGATGATCCGCACGTTCGGCCAGGACATCATCGAGCGCTTCGCGGCGCACTCCCGCGTCCCGGTGATCAACGGGCTCACGAACGAGCACCACCCCTGCCAGATCCTGGCCGACGTCTACACGTTCATCGAGCACCGCGGGGCGATCCGCGGCCGCACGGTGGCGTGGATCGGCGACGCCAACAACATGCTCACGAGCTGGCTGCAGGCCGCCGCCGTGCTCGACTTCCGCCTCCACGTGAGTTCGCCGGTCGGCTACGAGGTCGACCGAAGCGCCCTGCCCGCGGCGATCGCGAGCCGCTGCGAGAGCTTCGCCGACCCGATGGACGCGTGCCGCGGGGCCGACCTCGTGACCACCGACGTGTGGACCAGCATGGGCTTCGAGGCCGAGAACGACGCGCGCCGGCGCGCGTTCGCCGACTGGCAGGTCGACACGGCGATGATGCGCGTCGCCAGACCGGACGCGGTGTTCATGCACTGCCTGCCCGCGCACCGCGGCGAGGAAGTCGCCGCCGACGTGATCGACGGGCCGCAGAGCGTCGTCTGGGACGAGGCCGAGAACCGCCTCCATGCCCAGAAGGCGCTGCTCGAGTTCCTGGTGTGCGGAAAGGTGGTGCCCTGATGTACGACCACGTCGGACTCACGGTGTCGGACCTCGAACGCTCGCGCGCGTTCTACGCGGCCGCGCTGGCGCCGCTCGGCATCACCGAGCTCGTCCGTCACGACAACTTCATCGGCTTCGGGCGCGAGCACCCGCAGTTCTGGATCGGCGCGGGCGCACCCGCGCAGCCGTCGCCGCGCACGCACGTCGCGTTCTCCGCCGTCACGCGGCTCGAGGTGGACGCGTTCTGGCACGCCGGCGTCGCGAACGGCGGCAGCGACCACGGCGCGCCGGGCCTGCGCGCGCAATACCATCCCCATTACTACGGCGCGTTCGTCCTCGATCCGGACGGGCACAACGTCGAAGCCGTCTGCCACCGCCCGGTCTGATCGGGCACGCATCGCACCGCCCCGGAGATTCGCCGACATGCCGAGATTCCGCCTCGCCGCCGCCGCGGCGCTTTCCGCCATCCTCTTCGCCGCCGGCGCGTCCGCACAGTCCTGGCCCGACAAGCCGGTGAGGATCCTCGTGCCCGCCCCCGCGGGCAGCTCGCTCGACGTCCTCGCGCGCGCGATCGGCGACAAGCTCAGGGACAAGTTCGGCCAGCCGTTCGTCGTCGAGAACAAGCCTGCCGCGGGCGGGACCGTCGCGACGGCCGAGGTCGTTCGCGCGGCCCCGGACGGCAGCGTGATGCTGCTAGGGTTCAACGGTCCGCTCGCCACCGGACCGCTGATCCAGAAGGTGCCCTACGACGTGCAGAAGGACCTCGCGCCGGTCATCATCACGTCGAGCCAGCCCAACGTGCTGGCGATCAACGCGTCGCTGCCCGTGAAGTCGGTGCCGGAGCTGGTCGCGTGGGCGAAGGCCAACCCCGGAAAGCTGAACTACGCGTCGGTGGGCAACGGCAGCTCGTCGCACCTCAATGCCGAGCTGCTCAAGTCGATGGCGGGCATCGACGCGGTGCACGTCCCGTTCAACGGCTCGCCTCCGGCGGTGCTCTCGACCGTGCAGGGGGAGACGCAGATGATCTTCGCGGTGATGCAGCCGCTCCAGGCGCAGGTCCAGGCCGGAAAGCTCCGCGCGATCGCGGTGACGACGCCCAAGCGCTTCCCGCTCCTGCCCGAGCTGCCGGCGATCGCCGAGACCTACCCCGGCTTCGAGGCGCTCGCATGGAACGGGCTCGTCGTCCCGGTGGCGACGCCGGTCGCCGTCGTGCAGAAGATCAACGCCGAAGTCGGCGCGATCCTGAAGCTGCCCGAGATCGTGCAGAAGATGAACGGCTTCGGCTTCGACCTCGTCGGCGGCACGCCCGCCGACTTCGCCGCGCTCATCAGGAGCGAGGCCGAGCGCTGGACGCCCGTGGTGAAGACGCTCGGAATCAAGGTCGACTGAGGTCGCGGGGGCGGAGGTCCCCGCGGCTTGCGCCGACGCGCTACGGCTTCTTCTCGCCGTCGGTCAGCCTCGGAAGCGGCGACGACGCGGAAGGGGAGAGGAGCCCCGTCTTCGCGTAGGTGATGAGCTTCTCGCGCGTGTCGGCGATGTCGAGGTTGCGCATCGTGAGCTGGCCGATGCGGTCCTGGGGCGTGAAGAAGACGTCGTCGCCCTTCTCCATCGTGAGCCGCTCGGGCTTGTAGGTGAGGTTCGGGCTCGAGGTATCGAGGATCGAATAGTCGTTGCCGCGGCGCAGCTCGAGCGCCACCTCGCCGGTCACCGCACGCGCTATCCAGCGCTGCGCGGTCTCGCGCAGCATCATCGCCTGCGGGTCGAACCATCGGCCCTGGTAGAGCAGGCGGCCCAGCCGTCGGCCGTGGTCGCGGTACTGCTCGATCGTGTCCTCGTTGTGGATGCCGCTGACCAGGCGCTCGTAGGCGATGTGCAGGAGCGCCATCCCCGGCGCCTCGTAGACGCCGCGGCTCTTCGCCTCGATGATCCGGTTCTCGATCTGGTCGCTCATGCCCAGCCCGTGGCGGCCGCCGATCGCGTTGGCCTCGAGGAGCAGCGCGACCTCGTCAGCGAACGTCTGCCCGTTGAGCGCGACCGGGCGGCCCTCCTCGAAGCGTACGCTCACGGTCTCCGCCTTCACGGCGACGTCGTCGCGCCAGAACGCCACGCCCATGATCGGCTGAACGATCCGGATGCCCTTGTCGAGGAACTCGAGGTCCTTCGCCTCGTGCGTCGCGCCGAGCAGGTTCGAGTCGGTCGAGTACGCCTTCTCGGCGCTCATCCTGTAGCCGAAACCCGCGCGGTTCAGGTACTCGGACATCTCCTTGCGTCCACCCAGCTCGTCGATGAACTTCGCGTCGAGCCACGGCTTGTAGATGCGCAGGCTCGGGTTGGCGAGCAGGCCGTAGCGGTAGAAGCGCTCGATGTCGTTGCCCTTGTACGTGCTGCCGTCGCCCCAGATGTTGACGTCGTCCTCGCGCATCGCGACGACGAGCATCGTGCCGGTGACCGCGCGGCCGAGAGGCGTCGTGTTGAAGTAGGCGATGCCGGCCGTCGAGATGTGGAACGCTCCCGCCTGCAGCGCGGCGATGCCCTCGGCGACGAGCGCGGCGCGGCAGTCGACGAGACGCGCCTTCTCCGCGCCGTAGGCGAGCGCCCGGCGCGGGATGTCGTCGTAGTCGGGCTCGTCGGGCTGGCCCAGGTTCGCCGTGTACGCGTAGGGAATCGCGCCCTTCGCGCGCATCCAGTGCAGCGCGGCGCTCGTGTCCAGGCCGCCGGAGAACGCGATGCCGACTCGGTGGCCGACGGGAAGGTCCTGCAGGATGTGCGACATTGGTGGGAGCCTGGCCGGCGCCGTCGGAAAGTCCGCTATTCTAGCGGACGCGCCCCGACCGCCCCGCACCCGCGCTTCCGTTCCGGTCGCGACGCTCCCCCAACCACGGAACCCTTCGATGACCACCGCCACGATCAGACCGAACGGACCCTACCTGTGCGCGGGCGACCTCGCCGTCGCCGGCAAGGCGACCACGCAGGCGGCGCTGTGCCGCTGCGGCGGCTCGCGGAACAAGCCGTACTGCGACGGCAGTCATGCGAAGAACGGCTTCGCCGACCCGGGGCTGCTTCCGGCGACGGCCGCCACCGGCGGCGGCGGCACGGGACACGTCGACGTGACGCCGCTGCACGACGGACCGCTCAAGTGCGACGGACCGCTCACGCTCGCCGCGAGCGACGGCCGGACGTCCACAGGCGATACGACGTTCCTGTGCCGCTGCGGACACTCGGGCAACAAGCCCTACTGCGACGGCACGCACAAGAGCATCGGCTTCAGCGCCTGACCCCTCGCGCCCGCGAGCGCATTCCGGGGCGAACGACGGCGGCGCCCTCGACGCGCCCGGCGGCGACGTCACCTGCCGCGACGTGGACAGCGCGCGGCTGGACGCGAGGGGAGGTCCGGCCCGGGCAGAGCGTCAGAAGCCGACGCGCGCGCGGCGTCCGCAGAGTTTCTTCGCGTCGATGTCCTCGGGCACGAGGTGGTCGCGCCCCGCGAGCCTCGCCGTGCCGAACGCGTCGAGCAGGAGCTTCTTCATGTCGCGCGGAGGTATCGCCGCGAGGCGCTCGATCACGCCCTCGGCCGGCTCGGACGGGAACGGCCACCGGTGCGCGTCCAGGATCTCGCGGTAGACGGCGAGCGCGATCCGGTGCGAGCCCTCGGCGTCGGGCCGCTCGATCGCGTAGACGTTCATCCGGTTGAGGATCGGGTCGGGGATCGCGCTCTCGTCGTTCGCGGTCGCGATCCACAGGATGTGCGAGGCGTCCATGTCGACGTCGATGAACTCGTCCTTGAAGTGCGATGCGGTCTCGCGCTCGAGCAGCGCGTAGAGCGCGCCCATCGGGTCGTAGCGATGGTCGCCGCCCGCCTTGTCGATCTCGTCGAGCACGATCACCGGGTTCGCGTACTCGCCCTCGACCAGCGTCTGCGCCACGCGGCCGGGCCGCGCGTGGTTCCACTGCGACGACGCACCGGTCAGCACCCATCCCGCCGTGAGCGAGTTCATCGAGACGAACTCGTAGCCGGTGCCGAGCGCCTGCGCGAGACGCTTCGCGAAATGCGTCTTGCCGAGTCCCGGCTCGCCCAGCAGCAGCATCGGCAGGAACTGGACCGCCTCGTTGCCCGAGATCGCGAGCGCGAGCGACTTCCTCAGGTCGTCGATCACATAGGCGAAGTTGGGCGACGCCCCGGCGAGGTCGTCGACGGCGGCCGTCGTCGATGGCTTGATGATGTAGCGCGAGCCGCCCAGCTCGCGCATGCGCTCGTACCAGCTCTTGAGGCCGTCGTTCCGCTTCGCCGCGCCGTCCTCGGATGCGCGCTCGACCTCGGCGACCGAGTAGATCGGCTGCAGGTCGGCGATCGGGATCACGGCTTCCATCGGGGGCCTCCTCTCGCGTCGGACGACGCACATAGCGTGCCAAGCCCGACCTCGCACCGCAAGCGTGGCGGCGGATTCGGGCCGTTCCCGGAGTGCCCGTGTCGCACGCGGCACACACGAGCCGGAGGTTGCCCGTGTCCCCCGGCGGGGGGCGCTCCGGCACCGTTCCGGGGCGCGGCGCGCACCGGTTTGCAGCCTGCACGGCGGCCGTGCTAGCTTCGACGGTCGCACGAGGAGAACCGCCATGCCCAGCTTCGACGTCGTCTCGGAAGTGAACCAGGTCGAGGTCCGCAACGCTGTCGACCAGGCCAACAAGGAAGTGTCGACCCGCTTCGACTTCAAGGGCTCGGACGCCCGGATCGAGCTCGCCGACAAGACGCTCACGATCCATGCCGACGACGAGTTCAAGCTCAAGCAGGTCACCGACATCCTGACCGCCAAGTTCGCCAAGCGGGGCGTCGACACGCGCTGCCTCAAGTCCGCGGACCCGGAGAAAGTGTCGGGCAACAAGGTCAAGCAGGTCGTGACGGTGCGCACCGGCGTCGAGCAGGAGCTCGCGAAGAAGATCGTGCGGCTCCTCAAGGACAGCAAGATCAAGGTGCAGGGGTCGATCCAGGGCGATGCGGTGCGCGTCAGCGGCACGAAGAAGGACGACCTGCAGGACGCGATCGCGCTCGTGCGGAAGTCGATCACCGACTTTCCGCTGCAGTACCAGAACTTCCGCGACTGAATGGGGTCCCCCCGATGCGCGCTGTGCGCGCCTCCCCCCAGGGGGCACGGCGACCTCGGGGCGGCGGGGGGACGTCCCCCCGAAGCGCGCTTCGCGCGCCGCCCCCCAGGGGGCACGGCGACCTCGGGGCGGCCCTTCGGTCGCCGGCGGTCGCCGGCGTGCGTAATGGCATGACACGCGCCGGATGAACTGGCTGCTGGTCGCGCTCGTCGCCCTCTCGCTCTGGGGCGGCTGGAACTGGTGGCACCACGAGCGACGTGTCTCGCACCCGCCGGGCGTCGTCGTCGAGGCCGGGCCGTCGATCCGAATCGGGGAAACGCGCTCGCCCTGGAACGACGACAAGGGCTTCCGCTACGCATCACTCGGCGCATTCGAGGGTCGCGCGATGGTGCTCGCCCGCCGCAACTACGAGCTGGGTGAGTTCGCGACGCTCGCGCCCACCGATCTGGCGCTGGGCTGGGCCGAGCTGTCGGACCCGCGGATCGTCGACCAGATCTCGTTCCCGCAGATGAAGTCGTTCAGCTCCCGCTTCGTCGTCCCCGAGTTCCGCCGCGGCGCCGAGCTCCGCGATCGTCCGCGAGCGGAGCTCGAGGAGATGTTCCGCTCGCTCACGCACGTCCACACGATTCCGGGGGACCAGGACATTCGCAGGACGCTCGCGGGCATCCGGCCCGGGCAGGTCATCCGGTTCAGGGGGACGCTCGTGCTGGCGGTGGCGCCCTCGGGCGACCGCTACGAGAGCTCGCTCGCGCTCGGCGACCGCAACTGCGAGATCGCCTGGATCGACGAGCTGGAGCTCGAATGACCGCGTCCGCGCTCGGCACGTCGAGGCTCGTGCTCGCGCCGATCTCGCCCGACGACGCGCACGAGGCGTATCCGGCGTTCGCGGATCGCGGGCTCTATCGCTGGATGGTCGGCGATCCGCCCGCGGACGAGGCCGCGCTGCGCGAGGAGTTCGCGCGGCTCGCCGCGGGCTGCCCGCGGCCCGGCGAGCGCTGGCTCAACTGGCTCGCGAGGCGGCGCGACGACGGGGCGCTCGTCGGCTGGCACCAGGCTACGGTCACGGGAGCGTTCGCAGACATCGCATGGGTCACGTTCGCCGCGCACCGCCGCCGCGGCTACGCCCGCGAGGGCGCGGACGCCGTGATCGCGTGGCTGTCGGGGATCGGCGTGCGCGAGATCGCCGCGCAGTCGGACGTCCGCAACGATGCGTCGTGCGCGACCGCCGCGTCGCTGGGCTTCGTACCCGACTCCGCGACGATTCCCGAGTCGCTGCACGGCGAAGCGACCGTCGACCGCGTGTGGCGGCTGCGGGTCGACGCCCGGGGGGAGCCGCAGGCGCCCGGCTGAAGCGGGACCCGCGGCGATCGCGAGCGTCCGCGGGCCGGGCCGGAAGCCGTCGCGCCGGGATCAGGCGAGGTCGCGGACGAGCGCGGCGCGCGTCGCGTCGCCGACCGCGGGGATCGACGCAACGAGTGCGGCGTGGTCGACGCCCATCCCGAGCGCCGCGCCGGCCTTGAGCGACGCGACCATCGCGGGGGACAGCTCGAAGCGCAGGAAGTGCACCGACGACGTCTTCTCGTCGTTCTCGCGCTCGAGGTCCTCGTCGGCGATCGCGAAGACGCGCGCGTGGCCCTCGACCTGGACCCAGGTCCGGTCCTCGACGCCCTTCAGCCGCGCGAGCGCATGCTTGCGCTCGTCGACGTCCTCGTACTCGATCAGCATCGTCGCCTTGAAGTTGGAGCCGTCCGGCACGAGCGGATCGTAGGCATCGATCTCGTCCTGGATGCCGGCCTCCTCGAACGTCTTCTCGATGCGCAGCATCTCCTGGATCTGGTAGCGCATCGTCAGCTCGTCCTCGAACAGCAGCGTCACGTGCTCTCCCAGATGCACGATGCGGCTCTTCTTGTGCTCCATCACCTTCGCGCGGAACTCGTTGCGGGCCTTGGCGTAGGCCTCGAGCGTCATCAGGGATTCCCGCGTGATGCGGGGCGCACGCCCCGCGCGTCCGGTCGTCGTCATCATCGTCATCGTCGTCGTGGTTTTCCGGCGGCGCGCTCGCGCCGCCCGTCTTCGAAAGTTCAGTCGATCCCGTAGGCGATCCGGACGAGCGTGATCGGGTGCTCCTTGCGCCCGTGCGCCTCGCCCTCGCCTTCGATGCCCTGCACGATCCGCCGCCCCGCGATCGGGCAGTCGGAGCTCACGTAGTCCGGAGCGGGCGAGGCCATCTGGCGGAAGACCGGCTTGCCGATCTTCATCGAGGCCTCGAAGAACTCGGACTTGACGCCCCAGGTGCCGTCGTGGCCCGCGCAGCGCTCGACCGTGTTCACCTCGGTGTCCGGCACCCACTCGAGCACCTCGCGCGTCTTCTGGCCGACGTTCTGCACCCGCGAGTGACAGGGGATGTGGTAGCTCACCTTGCCCAGCGGCTTCGCGAAGTTTTTCTTCAGCAGCCCGTCCTTGTCGCGCGCGACCAGGTACTCGAACGGGTCGAACATCGCCTTCGCGACGAGCTGCACGTCCGGGTCGTCCGGGAACAGGAGGCGAAGCTCCTGCTTGAACATCAGCGTGCACGACGGCACCGCGGTGAGGATCGCATATCCCGCGCGGGCGAGCTTCGCGAGCGCCGGAATGTTGACGTCCTTGAGCTTCTCGACCGTCTCGAGGTCGCCCAGCTCGAGCTTGGGCATGCCGCAGCACGCCTCCTTCTCGGCGATGACGTACGGGATCTCGTTGTGCGAGAGGATCTTGACGAGGTCGCGCCCGATGCCCGGCTCGTTGTAGTTGACGTAGCAGGTCGCGAACAGCGCGACCTTGCCCGGCGTGCGTTGGCCGTCGCGCACGGGCCAGGCCACCGACGGCTCGATCGTGTCGCGGAAGCGGCGCGAATCGTACGGCGGCAGCGCGGCTTCCGCGGCGACCCCTATGGTCTTGTCCATCAGCGTGCGCGTCACGCCTGTGTTGCTCGCCCAGTTGACGGCGCGAACGACGACGGGAATCGTCGCGAGCTTGCCCATCCGGTCGGTGCTCGTGAGCATCCGGTCGCGGAACGTGGTTTCGCCCTTCCTGAACTTGATCGCCTTGCCGCGCAGCATCAGGTGCGGGAAGTCGAGGTTCCACGGGTGCGGCGGAACGTACGGGCACTTCGTCATGTAGCAGACGTCGCACAGGTAGCACTGGTCGACCACCTTCCAGTAGTCGGCCTTCGCCACGCCGTCCACCTCCATCGTCTTGCTCTCGTCGACGAGGTCGAACAGCGTCGGGAACGCGTTGCAGAGGCTGATGCAGCGTCGGCATCCGTGGCAGATGTCGAAGACGCGCTCGGTCTCCTTGAAGAATGCCTCCTCGTCGTAGAACTCGGGGCTCCGCCACTCGACCGCGTGGCGCGTCGGTGCGGCGAGGTTGCCTTCCTTCTTCTCAGTCAGCGGGGCGCTCATCCGATGGTTGCCAGTGAAAGTGCGGTGGGGAATCGAGGCTCGCGCCAAAGCACGAGCTCGACATGCCGGGCGCGCTCCGGCGCGGAACGCCCATCAAGCCCCCGGTCGGCGGAACGGATGGCGTCCGCCGAAGGGGCCATCGCCCAGGTTGAGCGGCGCCGGTTTCCTCGGCGCCGCTCCAACGGGGCGCAACTCAGTCGGCGAGTTGATCGAGGGCCTTCTGGAAGCGGTTCGCGTGCGAGCGCTCCGCCTTCGCCAACGTCTCGAACCAGTCGGCGATCTCGTCGAACTTCTCGTCGCGCGCCGCCTTCGCCATGCCCGGGTACATGTCGGTGTACTCGTGCGTCTCGCCGGCGACGGCCGACTTCAGGTTCTGGCGGGACGAGCCGATCGGCAAATCCGTCGCCGGGTCGCCGACCACTGCCAGGTAGTCCAGGTGGCCGTGCGCGTGGCCGGTCTCGCCTTCCGCGGTCGAGCGGAACAGCGCGGCGACGTCGTTCTGGCCTTCCACGTCGGCCTTGTTTGCGAAGTACAGGTAGCGGCGATTGGCCTGCGACTCGCCCGCAAACGCGTCCTTGAGGTTCTGGTGCGTCTTGGTGCCCTTGAGCGCCTTCATGAGATCATCTCCTGTGGTAACGACCTGCCGCTCCGCATCCGCGTCGCAGCGCCTGCCGGATTCGCCCCTCGACGCGCTCCTGCGCGCCGCCGCGAAGTCGAAAACATCGTACGCGCGCGGTGATAGCCCGTCCAATTGAATGACTCAATCCGCACGATAGTCTACGCTTATCGGTTCCCGATGCCGCCGGGCGCCGGCTCGATAGACCGCGCGCCGGCACCTCGATCCCCACCCCGCACCCCGCACGAAAGCCCGCCGTGAAGCCGGACGGGGGGCCCGACACGCTTTTCCGCCAGGCCCACACCTGCGGCGCCTCCGACGGCCGCCGGTGACCGACGCGATGCTCCGGGAGGTCTGCGACACCATGGAGCGGGCGCCGACGAGTGCGAGCTCGTGCCCGACCCTCTTCGTGTTCGTGCGCTCGCCCGAAGCGAAGGCGAAGCTCGCGCCCGCCTTGTCGCCCGGCAACCAAGACGAGACGGTGGCGACGCCCTGCGCGGTCATCGTCGCCTGCGACCTGGCGTTCGACGACGAGCTCCCGCGACTGCTCCCGCACGTCGACGCGCGGAGCAGGTTCGCGGGCAAGCCGGATGCGATCCGGACGACGGCGTCCCGCAACGGCACGCTGCGGGGCGCCGGCCCGATCCTCGCCGCGCGCACTGGGGCTCGACTGCGGCCCGACGTCGGGCTTCGACGACGCGAAGGTCGACGCGGCGTTCTTCGCCGGCACGACGATCCGCTCGAACTTCCTCGTCAACCTGGGCTTCGGGGACCGGTCGAAGGTGCACGAGCGCAATCCGCGCCTCGCGTTCGACGAGGTCTGCCGGATCGTCTGACGCGCGCCCGTCAGGCGGCGCGCGCCTTCGCGACGAGCGCGTCGGGCACCTCGATGCCCTCGGTCTCGGCGCGGCGGCGCAGCACCTCGCGGCGCGCGCCCGGCAGGCGAACGCCCTCGTCCTTCAGCATCTCGGCCACCAGCACCTCGAGACGGTCGAGATACGCGTCGCTGCCGGCGAGCGCGCCGGGATCGATCGCGACGAACGCCTGGCCGATGCCGGGGCGGTTGCCCTCGTCGACGAAGAAGCTCGACGCCTCGAAGCCGTAGCGCCCGCCGATCAGCGCGGTCACGAGCAACTCGACGACGAGCGCGAGCATCGCGCCCTTCGGCGACGAAACCGCGCCGATCGGGAGCATCGATCCTTCGAGCGCGGCCTTGGCGTCGGTCGTCGGGCGGCCGTCCGCGTCGAGCGCCCAGCCTTGCGGGATCGGCTTGCCTTCCTTCGCCGCGACCATCACCTTGCCGCGCGCGACCTCGGACAGGCTCAGGTCGATCATCAGCGGATCGCGGCCGCGGCGCGGGAACACCGCGGCGATCGGGTTGGTGCCGAAGATCGCGTGCCGGCCGCCCGCCGCGGGCATCGCCGAGGGCGAGTTCGCGAAGCCGAGCCCGACCATGCCCGCCGCCGCGACGGGTCGCAGGTGATCGACGAGGACGCCGCAGTGGTGGCTGCGTGCCACGCCCGCGAACGCGACGCCGTGCTCGCGCGCCGCGGCGATCGCCTCGCGGACCGCGAACTCACAGGCCGGGAACGCGAGGCCGCTCGCCGCGTCGACGACGATCGCCCCGCCCTTGCGGTGCGCGACCGCGGGAACGGCGGTTCCGTCCACGCGGCCGTTGCGAAGATGCGTCGCGTACTGGCCGACGCGGGAGAGCCCATGCGAGCCCAGGCCCTGCGACTCGGCGAGCACCAGTGCGCGCGCGGTGGACTCGGCCATCGCGGCCGACGCGCCGGCGCGCGCGAGCACGCGCGCGACGATCGAACGGGCCTCGTCGACGGGTAGCTTCATGCCAGCGCCTCGAGCACCTTGTCCGCGATCAGGAAGCTCACGCGCTCGTTCGCCTCGGCGGTGACGCCGGCCACGTGCGGCGTCAGGATCAGGTTCGGGCAGCCCTCGAAGTGCGACGAGGCCGGCAGCGGCTCGGCACCGAACACGTCGATCGCGGCGCCTCCGAGATGGCCGTCCTTCAGCGCGCGGGCGAGCGCGACCTCGTCGACGATGCCGCCGCGCGCGGTGTTCACGAGCACCGCGCCCCGCTTCATCGACGCGATGCGCGCGGCCGAGAACAGGCCCCGCGTCGAATCGACGAGCGGAACGTGCAGGCTCACGACGTCGGCGGCCCGTACGACTTCGTCGAGCCCCGCCGCTCGCACGCCGGTCGCAGCGTACGCCCGATCGCCCGCGCCCAGCATCGCGTCGTACGCGATCACGTCCATGCCGAGCGCGCGCGCGAGCCTCGCGGTGAGCTGTCCGATCGACCCGAAACCGACGAGGCCGAGCGTCCTGCCCGCGGTCTCGCGGCCGGACGACAGCGCGGCGCGCGGCCACTTGCCGGAGGCGACCGCCGCGGACGACTGATAGACGCCGCGCAGGAGCACCATCGCGGTGCCGACCACGTACTCGGCCACCGCCAGCGCGTTCGCGCCGGTCGCGGGGATCACCTTCATGCCCTTCGCTTCGCAGGCCGCCACGTCGATGTTGTCGAGGCCGACGCCGAGTCGCCCGACGACCCGGCAGCGAGCCAGCGCGCCGAGCAGCGCGCCCCGCACCTGCGTGCGGTTGCGAACGACGATCGCGTCGCAGCCCGCCGCCTCGCGTGCGAGGCGCGCCGGATCGTCGACGAGCGCCGCGTCGTAGAGCACGTCGTGGCGCGCGGCGAGCTTCGCGACCGCGCGCTCGTCCATGAACTCGGTGACGACGATCCGGCTCATCGCGCGGCCCCGCGGGACCCCGCCGCCACCCTCGCCTCGCCGATCATGCGCTCTCGTACAGGCGCGTCATCACGAACTCGCGGTGGCCCAGCGCCTCGGCGGCGGTGAGTCGGCCGTTCGCCGTGCGCAGCATGCACTCGAGCAGCTTGTCGCCCGCCTGGTCCAGCGTGATCTCGCGCTGCAGGAGTCCGGTCACGTCGACGTCGACGTGCTCGCTCATCGTGCGAACCGTGCGCGGGTTCGCGCAGATCTTGATCACCGGCAGGATCGGGTTGCCGATCACGTTCCCCTGCCCTGTCGGGAAGAAGTGCACCGCGTAGCCGGACGCGGCGCACAACGTCACCATCTCGGCCGCGGCGCTCGACGAGTCCATGAACCACAACCCCGGATGCGTCGGCCTCTCGGCCTTGTCGATCACGCCGTCCACCGTGCACTTCTTGCCGATCTTCTGGATGTTGCCGAGCGCCTTCTCCTC
>CALDKM010000089.1:0-2582 GCA_937898875.1 uncultured Pseudomonadota bacterium
GCGTGCTCGCGTACGCGGTCGGCGCGGTGTGGGAACGCGAGCGCCTCGTCGGGGTCAATGGGGGAGGGCGGGAAGGGCGGGGAACCGGGCAAGGGCCCGGGGTCGATCCGTTACACTGTGGTTCCAAGCCCGCCCATTATGCCTGTCGCGCACGAATCCGCCCCAGCGACGTCCGCGCCTCGCTCGCTCGCCGCCCGGCTGGCCGGGTTCGCGGGCATGGCCATCGCGGCGCTCGTCGTGCTCGCCTGCGGGGTGCTCCTCGCGGTGCGCTACGTGGTGCTCCCGCGCGTCGAGGCCTGGCGCCCCGAGATCGCCGAGCGGCTGACGCGCGCGCTCGGCGCCCCCGTGACGATCGACGGCCTCGCGACCGGCTGGGACGGCTGGAACCCGAAGCTCGTGGTGACCGGGGTCGCGGTGCACGACCGCGCAGGAGGGCTCGAGCGGCCCCTGCTCGAGTTGCCCCGGGTCGATGCGACGATATCGTGGTCGTCGCTGCCGCTCCTCGACCTGCGCACGAAGGAGCTCAGGATCGAGGGCCCCAGGCTCGCGATCTCGCGCGACGTTGCCGGGCGCCTCCACGTCGCGGGGCTCGAGATCGATCCGGATTCGACGGTCGACGACACGCGGTTCACCGACTGGATCCTGCGCCAGCGCGAGATCGTCGTGCGCGACGCGCTGATCCTGTGGACCGACGAGTTCCGGCGCGCGCCCCAGCTCGTGCTCGACCGCGTCCAGTTCAAGCTCGAGCACCCGCTGGGATCGCGCCGGCACCGCATCGGCCTCACCGGCGTGCCGCCGTCCGAGATCGCGTCGCCGATCGACCTGCGCGGCGAGTTCACGGACCTGGCCGCGCACGACTTCGCGACGATGCGGGCGCGCATGTACCTGCGGCTCGATTTCGCCGACATCGCCGCCTGGTCCGAGTGGATTCCGTTGCCGGTCGACGTGAGCGACGGCCGCGGCGCGGTGCGCCTGTGGGCGGAGCTCGCCGAGGGAAAGGTGCGCGACATGACCGCCGACGTCGAGCTTGCCGACGTGAGCACGCGGCTCGCTGCGTCGCTGCCGCGCCTTGAGCTCGCGAGCGTGCGCGGACGAGTGACGTGGCAGAGCGACCCGGCGACGCGCCGGTTCACGGCAGACGGCCTCGAGCTCGTCGGGCGCAACGGCGCCGCGCTCGCGCCGGTCGACGCCGTCTACGAAGCCGTCGTGGGCGAGGACGGAGGCATCAGGAGCGGTCGGCTCTCCGCGAACGTGATCGAGCTCGCGCCGCTGGCATCGCTCGCCGCGAGCCTGCCGATGCCCGCGACCTGGCGCGAGGAGCTCGCGCGGTACGCGCCGCGCGGCACGCTGCGCGACGCGCGCTACCGCTGGGAAGGCCCTGCGGACGCGCCGGCCTCGTATGCGGCGGAAGGCGAGGCGATCGAGGTGGGGATCGCGGCGAGCGGCGCGTCGCCGGGCATCACCGGACTGTCGGCCAGGGTGCAGGCCGACGAGCGCGGCGGCAGCGCGAGGCTCGGCAGCCGGGCGATGGTGGTCGTTCTGCCGCGCACGTTCGGCGCCCCGATCCCGGTCGACACGCTGACCGGAACGGTGCGCTGGCGCCTCGCCGACGCGGGCAACGAAATCGAGCTCGACGCCGTGACGTTCGCCAACGCGGACGCGGCCGTCACCGCGAGCGGCACGTGGCGTCCGTCGAAGGCGGGCGCCGGGACGGTCGACCTGAAGGCGCAGCTCGCGCGAGTCGACGTGCGCCAGCTGGGGCGCTACCTGCCGCGCGTCCTCGACGAGTGGATAGGCGACTGGATGCGCGGGGCCCTCAAGGCAGGAACGATGAACGACGCGCGGCTGGTGGTCAGGGGCGATCTCGCGCGCTTTCCGTTCGCCGACCCGAAGCAGGGCACGTTCACGCTCGCCGCCAGGGCTCAGGGCGCGACTCTCGACTACGCGACAGGCTGGCCGGCGGTCACCGACATCGACGGCGAGATCCGCTTCGATGGCGCCAGGGTCGCGTTCGACATGACGAAGGGCCGCGTGTACGGCGCCGTGATCGGGCGCACGAAGGTCGCGATCGACAACCTGCTCGCGGCCGTCACGCGCATCAAGGTCGACGGCGAAGCGAGCGGCCCGAGCGCCGAATTCCTGCACTTCATCGAGACGAGCCCGGTCGGCGGATGGATCGGCGGCGCGCTCGCCGGCGGGCAGGCGACGGGCAACGGCGCGCTGAAGCTGCGCTTCGAGCTGCCGCTGGGTGTCGCCGGCGGAACCACCGTCGCGGGAGAGTACGCCATCGCGTCGAACCAGCTGCGCGTTCCGGGCGTGCCGGTGCTCTCGCAGGTGGACGGGCGCATCGCCTTCAGCGAGAACAGCGTGGCTGCGCGCGACCTTTCGGCCGAGGTGTACGGCGGGCCGGCGAAGATCTCGATGTCCACCGCGGACGGCGGCTTCCGGGCGACCGCCCAGGGCACCGCCAACCTGCTCGCCTTGCGCAACGACCTGCCCGACGCGCTCTCCGACCGCGTGTCGGGCACGACCGACTGGTCGCTCGCGCTCGAATCGCGTCCCGCGGGCACGCACTGGACGTT
>CALDKM010000090.1:0-3334 GCA_937898875.1 uncultured Pseudomonadota bacterium
GCGAGGACTGCTCGTTCTCGACCGGGGCGGTGTTCGACCTGTCGGGGGGAAGGGCGACGTACTAGGCGAGACCGTGCGGAGTCGACACGGTCGACGGGCGGCGCTTCTGCAACTCATGCCGAACTCGCCGCCGGGAGCGCAATCGCATCCAACGGATTTGTCAGCCGAGTGGCGACGAGCCGCCCGCTCACAGCTTGCTGGCGATGCCTGTCTCGCATCCCGACCAGAACCGCGGCTGGAAGGCGTGTTCGCCGAAGATGTTCGCCGCGTTGAGGTTCCGGTAGACGGTCACCGCGCAGACCGGGGCGGTCGGTCCCTGCGCGTCGTCGAACAGCCACGCATTTCCGACGTAACTGCCGCCTTCGAAACCCGATCCGCCCGCGACGACGTAGGAGCCCGCGAGCGGATCCCATGTCGCAGCGCCGTTCCATGCGTCATTGACGCCGTGGTAGATCGCTGCCGCTGCCGGAGGCAGACCGAAGTCGGCGAGCGTCCAGTCCAGATTTCCGCTGACGGTGAGTTCATCGGCAAAACGCGTCCGAATCCTCACGTGGTCGTAGAGGAACGTCGACGGAAGATCCCACAGCGACTTGGCGAGCACTCGCGTCTGCGCCAGCGGGTCTCCGGGCGCCAGCGGCACGCAATACGCCACGCCCTCGTAGACCCAGTCCGCGCCGGCGAGCGTATCTCGCTTGGCGGGGTCGGCGGTGTAGGCATGATTCGGTGCGCCACCGTGCCCGGCGTTGTACAGGCGGTGGATCGCGGCGGTGCCCGCGGCGCAGGATCCCTCCGCATCGGGCAGGATTGCGTGAAACGCGATCCCCTCGTAGGTCCAGTCGTGGTTCGCCTTCAGCAACTCGCACTCCGCCGCCGATGCGGTGAAGAAATGCGATCCCTTTCCACCGAACGCGGAGGTGAAGAAGCGGCACACCGGTGACAGGCCGGGCGTTGGAGCGTCGTCGACGCGGTAGCGCTGGCCGCTCCTCACCCACCCGGCGATCGTGCCGGCGTCGAGCGCCGCGATCTCGGCCGGATTCGCCGTGACGAAATAGTGTTCGAAGGCCACGTGGTAGTACTCGACCGCCCGTACGACTTCCGCGCCAGCCGGCGCGGAAGTCAACGCCAGCGCAACGCATGCGGCGCCCACCCTTGAATGGCCCATCCGACCGGTCGTGCGCATGAGACCCTCCCGCAACGTGGTTTGGACTCCACCGGCATGGTAGCCGGGTCGGCATGACCGCTTCGATTGACCTCGGCTATCACTCCGATATCGACCGAAGGGTGCTTCCCAATGGACGAGTGTGGCTCTAGGATGCGACGAGCGGCCATGAAAGATTCTGAATTCCGTCCCTGATGGCGAACGACGGCACCGCGGCAGCAGCCTACGAGTTCGGCGATTTCCGGATCGAGGCGGCGCGTCGCGTGCTGCTGCACCGCGGCGAGCCGGCCCCGCTCACGCCCAAGGCCTTCGACACCCTGCTCGAGCTCGTGCGGAGGCGCGGCGAGCTGGTCGGGAAGGACGATCTGATGCAAGCCGTCTGGCCGGGCAGGGTGGTCGAGGAGAACAACCTCAACCAGGGCATCGCGGCGCTGCGACGCGTGCTCCAGGACCGCCGCGGGGAGAACCGTTACATCCAGACCGTCTCCGGGCGCGGATTCCGATTCGTCGCCGATGTCCGGATCGTCGACCCGACGCCGCCGGATACGTCGGCGCCGCACATGCTCGCGGTGCTGCCGTTCGGGAACCTCACCGGCGACCCCGGACGAGAGTATCTCGCCGACGGCCTCACCGAGGAAACGATCGTGGCGCTTGGCCAGATCGATCCCCGACGGCTGAGCGTCACGAGCCGAACGTCGGTGATGGCGTACAGGCCAGCCACGGACAGCGTCGCCCGGATCGGACGCGACCTCGGTGTCGCGTACGTTGTCGAAGGGACGCTTCGGGCCGAAGGCGAGCGCCTGAGGGTCACGGCGCGGCTCGTCCGTACGCGCGACCAGGTGCAGATCTGGTCGGCGTCGTTCGACAGCGAGCCCCGCGGCATGCTCGAGTTCCAGCGCGAGCTCGCCGAAGCGATCGCCAGGCAGGTGCGGCTGCACCTGGAGTCGAGACGGCTCACGGCCCTCGAGTATCGGCAAACGCGGAATGCGGAGGCGTTCGACGCCTACCTGCGCGGCCGCCACTTCTGGCACCAGCTGACGCCCGCGACGACGCGCCGCGCGCTCGAGCTCTACGCGCGCGCGACGAGCCTCGACCCCGACTACGCGCTGGCGTGGTCCGGGATCGCGGATGCGCTCTGCGCGCGTCCGATCACCGGCGACGCGCCGCCGCTCGAATTGCGCGGGCCCGCCACCCAGGCGAGCGAGCAGGCGCTGCGTGCTCAGCCGGATCTCGCGGAAGTGCAGGCGTCGCTGGGATTCCGCCGATTCTGGCTCGACTGGGACTGGCCGGGCGCCGAAGTAGCCTTTCGTCGCGCCGTCGAGCTCGACCCGAACTATCCCTTTTCTCACCGGATGCTGGGGCTCCTGTATTCGCACGTGGGCCGCACGCGCGATTCGCTCCCTGCGATGCGCCGCGCCCGCGAGCTCGATCCGCTCCTGCCGGTTCACCACGCGCTGTCGGCGCAGGTCGCGTTCGCTGCGCGCGACTTCCCCCTGGCGGCGCAGTTCGCGCAACAGGCGCTGGTGATCGACCCGGAGTTCTGGATCGGCCATTTCCACCTGGCTCAGGCGAGCATCGAGCTCGGGGACGACGAGGCCGCAGAACGCGCGCTCGCCGAGGCGCTGCGCACGTCGGGCGGCAACAGCAAGGCCGTCGCGCTGAAGGGACATCACCTCGCGCGCTGCGGGCGCACCGACGAAGCGCGGAAGGTGCTCGATGCGCTGACCGAGCAGTCGCGGGAGCGCTTCGTGCCGCCCTGTGCGATCGCGCTCGTCCACGCCAGCCTGGGTGACATCGAGGCCGCGGCGCTATTGGTGGAGCGAGCGTTTGAGGCGAGGGACGTCCACCTGATGTTCCTGCAGGTGGATCCGAAGTGGGACCGGGCGCTCGCCGACAGCCGGATCGCCACTATCGTGCGGCAGTGCGGATTCGCGCTCGGCGAGTAAGCGGCCGGACGCCTCGAGCGCTTCCGGGCGCTGGCGCGGCCCCGAAGACAGCGGCTACACTCCCGCCGTGAACGAGCAGACCGTTTTGTGCGCCCCGTGGACGTTGCGCGCCGGGCAACCCGGACACAATCGCCGATGAACCTCTTGCGCGCAGCCCCGCTGCTCGCCATGGGGCTCCTGCTCGCGGCCGGAGACGTCCGTGCGCAGCAGGCGCCGTCGTTCGTGGCCG
>CALDKM010000091.1:0-8030 GCA_937898875.1 uncultured Pseudomonadota bacterium
TCACGCGCTGCTGGTCGAATTCGCCGAGACCATCGACGACCGCGCGCATGAGGCCGTGCTGCATCTGGACCGTGTGCTTTCCGCCCATCCCCCTGTGGGCGTGGCCGAGCTTGTTCCCGCCTATGTCAGCCTGCTGGTCGATTTCGACCCGCTGGCGACGGATCATGCCGCGGTGGGCGCCGCGGTCCTTGCTGCGCTGCGCGAACCCCGCGCCGGGGCCGCGGCAGGGGCCGGCGCCGCCGGTGCGGTCGACTGGGCAAAGGCGGTCGCCGCGAACGCCGAAGCGATCAGGGCCGTCAGGAGCTTGTTCATTCGTGAAGATTCCTTCCGTGTGTTGAATGGGCCCGGGAACGTCCGGGTCCGCGCCAATAACGCCGGTTCTGCGCAACGGGTTGACACGCGGCGACGGGCCCGGCGGTGTCGAGATCGGCAAATCGGCGGCAAACCCCCGCCGCCGGGATCAGCCCGCGGGGCGCTCGTCGATCGACCGCTGCAGCCATTCGCGCAGCAACGGCACCGTGACCGGCCGCTTCTGGGCGAGCGAACGCCGGTCGAGCGCCGCGAGCGTCCCCACCAGCGTGCGCATGTCGCGGCGGCCGTGCGCGAGCAGGTAGACGATCACGTCGTCGGAGAGCGCGAACCCGCGCGACCGCGCGTAGGCGGCAAGCGCCGCCGGCTTCTCGGCATCGGCCAGCGGGGCGATCTCGTAGACCAGGCCCCAGGACAGGCGCGTGCGCACGTCGTCGCGAAGCGGGAGCCGCGCCGGCGGCGCCTCGGCGGCGGCGACGAGCGTCCCTCCCCGTTCGCGAAGGGCGTTGTACAGCGTGAACAGTCTCGCCTGCCCCTCCGCGTCCGCCGCGCCGACGTCGTCGACCGCCACCAGGGCTCCCGGCGCCGGCGCCTCGCGCCCGAGGCTGGCCGGCGAGGCACAGTGGTAGGTGGGACGTCCGGCAGCCGTTGCGGCCGCCACCGTCGCCGAGAGCAGGTGCGACTTGCCGGCACCCGGCGGTCCCCACAGGACGATGCTGGTCTCGGCGAGCCCGCCCGCCGCGGCACGCTCGAGAGAGGCGACCGCCTCGCCGTTGCGCCCCGCGACGAACGTCCGGAACGCCGGCGGCTCCGGTTCGACCAGATCGAAGACCAGCTGCTCCACGACCGCGTCAGGCTTCGTCGTCGTCGTCGGCGTAGAGCGCGCTCTGCCGGTAGACCTTGCGCAGGTGGCGCAGGCCGACGAGCAGCGCAGCCGACACCGGCAACGCGAGCAGCACCCCCGCCAGCCCGAACAGCGTGCCGAACGCGAGCAGCGCGAAGATCACCGCGAGCGGGTGGAGCCCGATGCGGTCGCCGATCAGCCACGGGAGCAGGACGTAGTTCTCCAGGATCTGCCCGACGCCGTAGACCGCGAGGATCGCGAGGAACGGGCCGACGCCGTCCCACTGCAGGAGCGCCGCGAGCATCCCCAGCACGAAGCCGGTCCCGAAGCCCACGTAGGGGATGAACACGAGCAGCCCGGTCAGGATGCCGATCGGCAGCGCGAACTGCAGGCCGGCGACCGACAGGCCGATCACGTAATAGAGCGCGAGCGACACCATCACCATGCCCTGCCCGCGCAGGAACTCCGCCAGCACGGCGTCGACCTCGCCGGCGATCTCGCGGGTCTTCGGTCGCCAGCGGCGCGGCACCAGGTCGAACAGGCGGTCCCAGATCATCGTCCAGTCGCGCAGCACGTAGAACATCACGACCGGGATGAGCGCCGCGTTGACGATCAGCGAGAGGACGACCGCGCCGCCGGTCCTGAGGCCCGACAACAGGTGCATCGACAGGTCCTTCGCGCTGTCCGCATGCTCGGCGACGAACTCGCGCAGCGTCGCCATGTCGAGCGCGAGCGTCAGGCCGAGGTTCTCCTGCACCCAGGGCGCGACGTGCGCCATGAACCGAGCGAACAGCTCCGGGAGCTTCTTCGCGGCCAGTCCCGCTTCCGCCTGGACCAGCGGCACGAGCACGAGCAGGATCGCGAACACGGCGATGCCGAACAGCAGCACCGTGAGCACCGTTCCGAGCGTGCGCGGCACGCGGCGCCGGGCCATCGCATCCACGAGCGGCGTCCCGAGGTACGCGAAGATCGCGCCGATCAGGAACGGCGTGATCGCGGGACCGAGGAAGTGCAGCGCGAGCGAGACGACCGCGACCGCGCCGGCGACCCAGAGGTACTGACGCGCGGTGACCAGGCGGCGCGCCGCACCCGGCGCGGGCGCCGGGGCGACGACGACGGACTCGTCGGGACGGGTGGGGTCCATTTCCGGTAGAATTCGCGCGCCTCGCATCGACGGGCGCGGCGACGAACTTTACCGCGTCCGACCCGCCCGCGCCTACCGCGCCCGACGGCGCGATCCGGGCACGAATGCCCGGGACGCGCCGACAGACCCTTGCCCGACCGCCCCAGCCGCCCGCGACCGATGCCGCCCGCCGATCCCCCACCCAGCGCCGGACTCTCCTACCGCGACGCCGGCGTCGACATCGACGCCGGCGACGCGCTGGTCGAGCGCATCAAGCCGTTCGCGAAGCGCACGATGCGACCCGAGGTGCTCGCCGGCATCGGCGGCTTCGGCGCGCTCGTCGAGATCGGCAAGCGCTTCCGCGAGCCGGTGCTCGTCGCCGGCACCGACGGCGTCGGCACGAAGCTCAAGCTCGCGTTCACGCTCGGCCGCCACGACACGATCGGCATCGACCTCGTCGCGATGAGCGTGAACGACATCCTCGTGCAGGGCGCCGAGCCGCTGTTCTTCCTCGACTACTACGCCTGCGGCAAGCTCGACGTGGACGTCGCGGCGAGCGTCGTGCAGGGAATCGCCCGCGGCTGCGAGCTCGCCGGGTGCGCGCTGATCGGCGGCGAGACGGCCGAGATGCCGGGCATGTACGCCGCCGGCGAGTACGACCTCGCGGGCTTCGCGGTCGGCGTCGTCGAGAAGGACCGCATCGTCGACGGCCGCGGCATCGTCGCGGGCGACGCGGTGCTGGGACTCGCGTCGAGCGGGCCGCATTCGAACGGCTACTCGCTCGTCCGCCGCATCGTCGCCGACGCGAATGCCGACCTTGCCGCGCCACTCGGCCACGCGACGCTCGCCGACGCGCTGATGGCGCCGACGCGCATCTACGTGAAGCCGCTGCTCGCGCTGATGCGCGACACGCCGGTCAAGGGCATGGCGCACATCACGGGCGGCGGCCTGACCGAGAACGTCCCGCGCATGCTGCCGCCGGGCGTGCAGGCGCGCCTGGAGCGCGGCAGCTGGGCCCGGCCGCCGGTGTTCGACTGGCTCGCGGAGCACGGCCGCGTCGACGACGCCGAGATGCTGCGCGTGTTCAACTGCGGCATCGGCATGGCGGTCGTCGTCGCGCCCGGGCACGAGGCGCGCGCGACGCGACTCCTCTCCGCCGCAGGCGAACGCGTGTTCCGCATCGGCACGATCGTGCCGCGCCCGGACGGCGCGCCCGCGA
Source organism: uncultured Pseudomonadota bacterium (assembly GCA_937898875.1). Classification (GTDB taxonomy): domain Bacteria; phylum Pseudomonadota; class Gammaproteobacteria; order Burkholderiales; family Casimicrobiaceae; genus VBCG01. The sequence continues at coordinate 3,496 of CALDKM010000091.1, forward strand.
CGGTCGTCGCGTGACGCTCGCCCGGCCGAGCGGCGCCAGCGGAGTCCCGGGCGTGGCCCTCGCGCGCATCACGGTCCTGGTCTCGGGACGCGGATCGAATCTCGAAGCGCTGCTCGCCGCCGAGCGCGCGGGGGCGTTCCGCGGCAGCGTGACGCACGTCGTCTCGAACAGGCCGGGCGTCGGCGCGCTCGACATCGCGCGCGCGTACGGCGTGTCGACCGAGGTCGTCGACCACAAGGCCTATGCGACGCGCGAGGCCTTCGATGCGGCCCTCGTCGCCGCGATCGACCGCTCGGAGCCCGACCTCGTCGTCCTCGCCGGATTCATGCGCGTGCTCGGACGCGAAGCGGTCGGGCACTACGCGGGACGGCTCATCAACATCCATCCGTCGCTCCTCCCCGCCTACCCCGGCCTGCACACCCACCGGCGCGCGCTCGCCGACGGCGCGGCGATGCACGGCTGCACCGTGCACTTCGTCACGCCCGAGGTCGACGTCGGGCCGATCATCGCCCAGTCGGCGCTGCCCGTGCGGAGCGACGACGACGAGTCGTCGCTCGCGGACCGGGTGCTCGCGCTCGAGCACGAGCTCCTGCCCGCCGCGGTCGGCTGGTTCTGCGCCGGCAGGCTCGTCGTCGAAGGGACGCGCGTGCGCGTTCTCGACGACGTCGCCGACGCGGGCCCTTCGCCGGGCATCCCGCGCTGATGCGCGGAACCGCGCCGGGCCGCGCGGCGTCCAACGACGATGGCCACCCCGATCTCCCTGCCGCTGCCCGCCACGACGACGCGCACCCGCAGCGCGTACGTGCGCACCGGGACCCGCGTGCTCGCGGTCGCGGTGGTCGCATCGGCGCTGCTGCACCTCGCGATCTCGCTCTCGCCGGTCGAGCCGGCGGACGTGCCGGAGTCGACGGTCCTCACGGCGACGATCACCGAGCTTCCGCCGCCGCCGCTCCCGGCGCCGGCCCCGCCGGCGGCGAAGCCGAAACCCAAGCCCAAGCGAACGTCGCCCCTCGTTCCGGCGCCGGCGCCGGCGCCGGAGACCGTGCCCGAAACCGAGCCCGAGGCGAGCGCCACCGAGGGGCCGGCGGAAGCCGCCACGGGCGTGGCGGAGGCGCCGCCCGCGCTCGCCGAGGAGACGGCCCGCGCCTCCGACCTGCCGCCGCCGCCGTCGATGCGCACGCTGCCCGCACGCGTCGACCTCGCGTACCGCGTCTTCTACGGGCCGCTGCACATCGGCAACGCCACCTACCGTTTCGAGCACGCCGCGAACCGCTACCGGATCGCGACGGTCGGCGAGGCACGCGGCCTCGCCGCGCTGGTCCTGCGCGGCGAGGGACGGGTCGAGAGCCGCGGGCTCATCACGCCGGCCGGCCTGCAGCCGTGGGAGCTCACCGTCGAGCGCGGCAGCCGCGACAAGCACGAGACCGCGACGTTCGACTGGGAGTCGGGCATCGCTACGCTGTCCGGGGACAGGATCGCCGCGCTCGAGCTGCCGACCTTCGACCCGCTGTCGCTGATGTGGCAGTTCTACTTCTCGCCGCCGACGACGGACGAGCAGGTGTTCCACCTCGCGACCACGCGCCGCGTCATGCGCCTGACCGTGAAGCGCGAAGGCACGGAGACCGTGATCTGGCCCTACGGCGAGGTCGAGGCCGAGCGCTGGCACCGCACGAGCGAGGACGGGCGCACCGAGTCGATCGTCTGGCTCGCGCCGGGATTGCGCTACCTGCCGATCCGGATGCGCGTCTCCAACACGCTGCGCGGCACGATCGAGGTCGTGCTCGCCTCGATCCGTGTCGACGACGAGGTGCGCGTTGAGTAGCCCGGGCCGCGCGGGCGCGGGCATGCCCCCCGGGCGCGTCGCCGCGCTGGCCGACGCGATCCGCACGGTCGCGCCGCTCGACGCGCCCGCCGACGTGCGGCTGCACCACTTCTTCCGCGCGCGCAAGCAGATGGGTCGGCAGGACCGCGCGTTCGTCGCCGAGGGCGTGTTCGCGTTCCTGCGCCGCAAGCGCTCGATCGAGGCGCTGGCGGCGACGCAGGACCCGCGCCTGCTCGCGCTCGCGACGCTCGTGCGCGAAATGGGCAAGTCGGTGCGCGAGATCGACGCGGCGCTCGGTGTCGACGAGCGCGAGTGGCTCGCCGCGTTCAAGGGCCGCATCGCGACGCCCCTGCCCGACGCCGTCGCCGCCGACCTTCCCGACTGGCTGTGGGATCGCCTGGGCGAAGCCCTGGGCGCCGACGGCCGCGACGCATTCGCACGCAGCGCGCGCGAGCCGGCACCGCTCGACCTCCGCGTCAATGCGCTCAAGGCGACGCGCGTCGACGCCCTCGCCCAGCTTCGCGGCGACGGATACGCCGTCGAGCCCACGCCGTATTCGCCCTGGGGCCTGCGCGTGAACGGACGCCCGTCGCTCGCGCAGCACCCGTGGTTCGTCGACGGGAGCATCGAGGTGCAGGACGAGGGCAGCCAGCTCGTCGCGTTCCTCGTCGCGCCGCGCCGCGGCGAGATGGTCGTCGACTTCTGCGCGGGCGCGGGCGGCAAGACGCTCGCGCTCGGCGTGCTCATGCGCTCGCAGGGCCGCCTCTACGCGTTCGACACCGTCGAGAAGCGCCTGCAGAACCTGAAGCCCCGCCTCGCGCGCTCCGGGCTGTCGAACGTGCACCCGCAGCTGATCGCGCACGAGCGCGACGCGAAGATCAAGCGCCTGGCGGGCAAGGTCGACCGGGTGCTGGTCGACGCGCCCTGCACCGGCACCGGCACGCTGCGCCGCAATCCCGACCTCAAGTGGCGCAACCGGCCGGTCGACGTCGCCGAGCTCGCGGCGAAGCAGGCGGCGATCCTCGCATCCGCCGCCACGCTCGTGAAGCCGGGCGGCCGCGTCGTCTACGCGACCTGCAGCGTGCTGCCCGAGGAGAACGAGCGCATCGTCGAGGCATTCCTCGCCGCGCACCCGGACTTCGGGCCCGGGGACGCGCGCGCGGAGCTCGCGCGCGCGGGCATCGCGCTCGATACGGGCCACGCGATGGTGCTGTCGACCGCGAAGCACGGATGCGACGCGTTCTACGCGGCGATCCTGGAGCGCAGGCGATAATCCGCTTCATGTTCCCGTCCATCCCCGCCGCCCAGGATTTCGCGTACGTCGAGAAGTACCTGTCCGAGACGCGGGGCGTGGTCGAGCTCGCGGTCGTCCTCGCGTGCTTCGCGGTCGCCTGGCTCGTCGACCGGCGCGTTGCCCGCGCCGGCGGCGACACCCCGAACCGGACCGCCCGCCAGGTCGCGCACGTCGTGTTCCCGCTCGCGGCGCTCGTGCTGCTGCTGATCGCGCGGTCGGCGTACGTGCGGTCCGGCTCGACGATGCTCTTCGACGTCGCGATTCCGCTCGCGGTCGCGCTGGCCGTCATCCGGATCCTCGTCTACACGCTGCGGCGACTCTTCCCGGACGCGTCCTGGCTCGCCGGATCGGCGAAGGTGGTCTCGTTCTCGATCTGGGGCATCCTCGTGCTCCACTACATCGGCGTGGGCGCCGAGATCGTCGGTTACCTCGACGCGATCTCGGTGCCGCTGGGGCGCGGCAGCGTCTCGCTCGCGACGATCGGCCGGGGCGTCGTCGTCGTGTTCGCGACGATCGCCGCGACGTTGTGGCTCTCGGGCTTCCTCGAGCGGCGGCTCATGTCGACCGGCTTCGACCCGAACGTCAGGGTCGTGGTCTCCCGGTTCCTCCGGGCGCTGCTCGTCGTCGTCGGCGTCCTCGTGTCGCTGCCCGCGCTGGGCATCGACCTGACGCTCCTCTCGGTGTTCGGCGGCGCGCTGGGCGTGGGCATCGGCCTGGGTCTCCAGAAGCTGGCCGCGAACTACATCGCCGGATTCACGATCCTGCTCGACAAGTCGATCGAGCTGGGCGACCTCGTCACCGTCGACAACCGCAACGGCATCGTCACGTCGGTGACGTCGAGGTACGTCGTCGTCCGCGGGCTCGACGGCGTCTCGGCGATCGTCCCCAACGAGACGCTGGTGACGACGACGGTCCTCAACCACTCTAGCTCCGTGCGGCGGGTCCGCGTCGCGATCCCGGTGCGGATCCCCTACGGGACCGACGTCGAGCGTGCGATCGCGCTCCTCGAGGACGCCGCACGCGCCGAGCCGCGCGCGCTTCGGGACGCGACGCTCGCGCCGCAGGCGTTCGTCGCCATGCTGGGCGAGTTCGGCATCGAGCTCGAGCTCGGGATCTGGATCGCCGACCCCGAGCAGGGGCAGCTCGGCCTGCGCAGCTCGGTCAACCGCCGGATCCTGCGCACGTTCGAGGAAGCCGGAATCGAAATCTCTCGACCGATCAAGGACATCCGGCTGATCGGTGGCGGGAGCAGCCTTCCCGGCCCTGGGAATTCGTCCTGAATCAAGGGCTTGACGAGATCCTGCCGGCCGGCCCGCGACCGCGGCTTGGGGGGCGCCTCGGGGGGGCAAGGTATAATCACCGATTCCGTCACGATGCCTTCCGGCCCGACCGGCGGCACAGCGAATGACCGCGCTCGAC
>CALDKM010000092.1:0-4272 GCA_937898875.1 uncultured Pseudomonadota bacterium
GTGCCGCCGAGCCCCGCCGAGGTCGCCGCCTATGCCGGGCTCTTCGCCGCGGCCCATGCCGGCGACGCCGCTGCGATCCGCTCGCAGGCAGCGGCAGGCGCCATGGTCGATGCGCGCGACGGGCGCGGGCGAACGCCGCTCATCGTCGCGACGTTCGCGCGACGGCGCGACGCGATGCGCGCGCTGGTCGCGGCCGGCGCGAACCCGAACGCACTCGAGAACGATCGCTACGACATCGTCACGGTCGCCGCGGTCGCCGACGACCTGGTGACGCTCGAGGTCGCGCTCGCGCTCGGCGGAAGCGCGAAGAACGTCACGAGCCGCTACGACGGCACGGCGCTGATCGCCGCGGCGCATCTCGGGCACGACGGCGTCGTGCGCGCGCTGATCCGCGCCGGCGCCCCGCTCGACCACGTCAACAACCTGGGCTGGACTGCGCTCATCGAGTCGATCGTGCTGGGTGACGGAGGGCCGCGACACGTCGCGACGCTGACCGCGCTCGTCGACGCCGGCGCGAACGTGAACCTGGCGGACCGATCGGGCACGACGCCGCTCGCGCTCGCGCGGTCGCGAGGCTACCGCGAGATGGTCGCGATCCTCGAGCGCGGCGGCGCCCGATGATCCGGCGCGCGCCTGCCGGAGCGATCCCCCGTCCGGCGGGCGCGCTTCAGGCGGAGGCCGATGCCCGCGCAGCTTCCACGGCCGCCGACGCGATCCTGCGTTGCTCGCGGAACGCCGCCCACCACGCCGACGCGTCCGACGGCGTCCACGACAGCCGGCTCGCCACGCGGTCCAGCGCCTCGATGACGGCGTCGGCGGACTGGGGGCGCCTCGCGCGGTCCTTCTCGAGGCACGCGGCGACGAGCGCGTCGAGCGCCTCGGGAACCTGCGGCTCGCTCTCGGAGACCTTCGGCGCGGGCAGGTGCAGCGCCTGGTTGGATAGCTCGAGGTCGTTCGCCCCGTCGAACACCGGCTTCCCGGTCAGCAGGAAATACGCGACCGCACCCCACGCGTAGATGTCGGAGCGTCCGTCGGCATCGGACGGATTGACGATGCGCTCGGGCGCCATGTAGCGCGGCGTGCCCAGCACGCGGATCTGCTTGGTGATGTCGCGTGTCTGCTCGCGCTCGAGGCTCTTGACCAGGCCGAAGTCGAGGAGCTTCACGACGTCGTCCTCGCCGCGGCGGCACAGCATGACGTTGTCCGGCTTGACGTCGCGATGCACCAGTCCGCGCTGGTGCGCCTCGCGCAGCGCCGCCGCGACCTGTCGCAGCACGTGGACCGCGCGGCCGGGCGGCAGCGCGCCGGTCTCGGCGACGAGCTCGGAGAGGGTCACGCCCTCGAGATACTCCATCACGTAGTAGGGCTGGCCGTCGCGCGTGCGCCCGAAGTCGTAGATCTCGACCGTGTTCGGGTGCATCAGCTGGCTCGCGAGCTGCACCTCCCGCTCGAAGCGATGGATGAACTCGTCGGTCGCGATGCGCTTCTTCAGCACCTTGATCGCCGTCGGGCGCTTGAGCAGCGAGTGCCGAGCGAGCCAGATGGACGCCATCCCGCCCTCGCTGATCTGCTTCTCCAGCGTGTACGCGCCGAGCCGCTGCAGGCGCCCGAACTGCCGCCTGAGGCGGGAGAGCGACAGCGCCGAGTACAGCGCGGCGAGGAGCATCAGCACCGTGAACCCCCCGATCACCGAGAACGTGATCAGCAGGTAGCGCAGCGGCGCGAACGCCTCCTTCGCCGGGATCTCGACGATCACGCCGAGGTCGTACCCCGGCAGCCAGCGCCATGCACCGACCGTGTCGACGCCGGTGTAGTCGCGGTACGGCTCGCCGATCGTTCCGGAGCGCTCGGACTCGGACGGCTTGCCGCGCGCCGCGATCGCGAGCGCCGCAGGCTCGGTGAGCGGCCGGGCCGCGGGCTCGAGACGCGAGTGGTGTCCGGCAGCGAGGTTGCCTCCGGGATCGCGCACGTGGATGGAGAACGCCCGCTCCGCCGCGAGCTCGTTCGGAATCTCGCCGGCCGCCGCGAGCGTCTCGCCGTAACGGCTCGGGGTGAGCAGCAACCCGTCGTCGCCGAAGGCGTAGGCGTCCACCTGGCCGACCACGTTCGCCGGAGAGAACAGCCGCGCGAACTCGCGGTCGGCGGACACGCCCAGCGCGAGCACGCTCGCCGCCTGCCCGTCCGCACTTCGCACCGGCGCGAGGATCCACAGCAGCGGCCGCTTCGTCCCGTCCTTGTCCTCGTGCATCAATTCGAGGTCCGGGTAGGGGCGCAGGAACTGCGGCTTGCCGTCGAACGCGAGGTCGAGCTTCTGCCGGAACACGACGGAGCGCAGCCGGCGTCCGCACAGCACGCGGTCCTCGGCCGCGATCACGACGCCGCCCCGGTCGAGGAGCCGGATCGTCGCGGCCTGCGACATCGCCGTGTTCGACCGGACCTGACGCATCAGGTCGTCGGCATCGGCCGAGAAGCACGCGGCCGCCGCAGCCGCGGGCGTTTGCGCGGCCGCCGCGATCCTCAGCGCCGGCGCCACGACGTCGCGCTCGCGCGCGAGCCTCGCGGTCTCCGCGCGATGGTCGCCGACCCACACGTCCACCGCGGCGACGATGGTGCCGAGCAGCCGCTCGAGGCTCCTCACGCGGTTCTCGCCGATCGCCTGGTGCAGGCCCTGGTAGGCCCAGTAGCCCAGACCGATCAGCAGCACGCCCATCAGGATCGTCGCCGCATTGCGCCAGGTCTCGGTCTCGACCAGGTCCGCGATGATGTTCGGGATCGCGTTGGCCGGCGCCTCGATGTCGCCGGCGCCGATGTCCAGGACCTTCGGCCGGTCGCCGCCGGTCCGCTTCAGCGGGGCGGCGACACTGTTCTCCGCGGCGGGAGGCGTCTGGGGCGACATGCCGGAAATGTGCGCCCGCGGGGCGCACCTTGGCAAGCGCGCCGGAACCTCCGCTTCCGCGATGCGCCGCGGGTTGCTACATTGTCGCGCTCACCCTCTCCCGCCGCGTTCGCGCGCGGCCATGCCGCATGTTCGAGTGGATCGCCGACCCCAACGCCTGGATCGCGCTCGCGACGCTCACCGCGCTCGAGATCGTTCTGGGCATCGACAACATCATCTTCATCTCCATCCTGGTCGGCCGGCTGCCCGAGGAGCGCCGCAATCTCGCGCGACGCCTCGGGCTCGGCTTCGCGATGGCCACCCGCATCCTGCTGCTGCTCTCGCTCGCCTGGATCATGCGCCTCAGGGAGCCTCTGTTCACGCTGTGGCAGGACATCTCGGGCCGCGACCTGATCCTGATCGTCGGCGGGCTGTTCCTGCTGTGGAAGAGCGTGCACGAGATCCACAACTCGCTCGAGGGCGACGAACCGGGTGCCGGCGGAAGCGCGGGCGGTGCCGCGCACGCCACCTTCGGCGGCGTGATCGTGCAGATCGGGATCATCGACATCGTGTTCTCGCTCGACTCGGTGATCACGGCGGTGGGACTCGCCGACCAGGTGGCGGTGATGGTCCTCGCGATCGTGATCTCGGTGGCCGTGATGATGTTCGCGGCGCGCCCGATCGGCGAGTTCGTCGACCGCCACCCGACGATCAAGATGCTCGCGCTCGCGTTCCTGGTGCTCGTCGGCGTGACGCTGATCGCCGAGGGCTTCGAGACGCACGTGCCGAAGGGCTACATCTACTTCGCGATGGCGTTCTCGGTCGGCGTCGAGATGCTCAACATCCGGATGCGCGACCGGCGCGCGGCGCGGGCCCCCGTGCAGTTGCGCAAGCAGGGGCCCTGACGCGGCGGCACCCGGAGAGCGTCAGGGGATCCTGCCGGGACCCCGGAACGACGGCGACGGGGCCGATCGGGCGCGCCCGTCGCCCCGTCACCAGCGCAACAGCCGCGGCCCGAGGAAGGCGCCGATCACGGCCGGGATCGCCATCCCGATCACGTACCAGACCCCGAGGAACGGCGCCTCGAGCTCGGGGCAGTGCAGCGTGTAGACGAGCGCGCCCACGCCGCCTGCGAGCCGGCCCGCCGTCGCGCCGGTCATCACCGGTCGCGTCGGCGCGAGCCCGCGGATCGCCCACAGCACGGCGACCAGCACCGGGATAGAGACGACGGTGATGTTCAGCGGGCAGGTCTTCCACGTCGAGCCGAGCACCAGCATCGCGCGCATCATCGGCTCGGCCAGCAGCAGCACGACGCCGGCGAGCGCCCACATCGCGAACATCGGCGCGACCATCGCGATCGACGCGCGGCCGAGCGGCACGCCCGGGTCGGCAGGCGC
>CALDKM010000093.1:0-2221 GCA_937898875.1 uncultured Pseudomonadota bacterium
ACGGGATGAGCGGCGCCGTGGCGCCGCTCCATCCGGGTTACGGGAGCGCGGCACCAGCCGGCGCACCGCGTGGGATGTCGACTCGGCGAGAGTACTTCTCGCGCAACGCCGCCTTCATCACCTTGCGCACGCTCTGCCTGCCGCGCCTCGCAGGCAAGACATCGCGCGGCCCGTAACGGGATGAGCGGCGCCGTGGCGCCGCTCCATCCGGGTTACGGGAGCGCGGCACCATCCGGCGCACCGCGCGGGATGTCGACTCAGCGCGAGTACTTCTCGCGCAACGCCGCCTTCATCACCTTGCCCATCGAGTTGCGCGGCAGGTCCACCGCGAAGAACACGCGCTTGGGCACCTTGAAGTTCGCGATCTCCGCCTTGAGCGCGCCGACGATCGCGCCTTCCGTGAGCGCGTGTCCCGGCTTTGCGACGACGACCGCGGTCACGGCCTCGCCGAAGTCCGGGTGCGGGACGCCGATCACCGCGCTCTCCGCGACGCCGTCCATCGCGTCGATGCGCTCCTCGATCTCCTTCGGGTAGACGTTCAGGCCCCCGGTGATGATCAGGTCCTTCGCGCGGCCGACGATCCTCACGTAGCCCTCGGGCGTCCACTCGCCCATGTCGCCGGTCCTGAACCACCCGTCGGCGGTGAACTCCTCGCGCGTCTTCTCCGGCAGGTTCCAGTAGCCCTTGAGCACGTTCGGTCCCCTGACCTGGATCGCGCCGATCGTCCCCGGCGCGCACGGGGCGCCGTCGTCGCCGACGATGCGCACCGACACGCCCGGCAGCGGCGGGCCGACGGTGCCTCCGAGCCGCGGACCGTCGAGCGGATTCGACGTGTTCATGCCGGTCTCGGTCATGCCGTAGCGCTCGAGGATGCGCTGGCCGGTGCGCTCCTCGAACTCGCGGAACGTCTCGGGCAGCAGCGGCGCGGAGCCGGACACGAACAGGCGGACGCCGTCGGTCAGGGCGCGCCCGAACGACGGCTCGGCGAGCAGGCGCGTGTAGAACGTCGGCACGCCCATCATCACCGTCGCCTTCGGGAGCAGCGCCATCACCTCGTGCGCGTCGAACTTCGGCAGCCAGAGCATCCGGCTGCCCGACAGCAGCACGCAGTGGATCGCGACGAAGAGCCCGTGCACGTGGTAGACGGGCAGCGCGTGCAGCAGCACGTCGCCGCGCGTGAATCCCCATGCCTCGACCAGTGCGAGCGCGTTGGACGCGAGGTTGCGGTGCGTCAGCATCGCGCCCTTGGACCGCCCGGTCGTGCCGGACGTGTAGAGGATCGCCGCGAGGTCGTCGGGCGCGCGCGGCACCGTGTCGAACAGCTCCGACTTCCCCTCCGCGCGGTCGAGGAGCTCGCCGCCGTGCGCGTCGAGCGTCAGCACCGTCGCGTCGCGCGCCGTCGCGGCGACGACGCCCAGGCGCTCGCTGCCGCACACGACGACGCGCGGCCCCGCGTCGCCGAAGAAATGGTCGAGCTCGGCGCGCTGGTAGCCGGTGTTGAGCGGCAGGTAGACGAGTCCCGCGCGCAGCGCCGCGAGGTAGAGCGGCAGCACCGTCCAGTGCTTCTCGGTCTGCACGGCGATGCGGTCGCCCGGCCGGCACCCGGCGTCCACCAGCGCGTGCGCGATGCGGGCGGACAGCGCGGCGAGCTCGCCGTAGTGGACCACGGGCCCGTTGGGCACGACGAGGCAGGGCGCCGCGGGGTCGGCGACGTGCTCGTCGAAGAGCGTGTAGAGGCTGGCGTCCATGGTCGTTGCACCTCGGCGTCGCGCCGCGCATGCTACGTTGCGCAACGACCGGCGGCGATGCGTCCTCGCGGGCTGCCGGCCGGTCGATGACGAAGACGAAACTATACGACAGCGTCCCCGATGTCCGTCCCGATCACGTCCCTCGATCCGCGCGAACGCCTCGCGGCGCTCGCCGACCCGGGCACGCTGGCGCTGGACGCGCCGGCGGGCGCGAGCGCGGATCTCGCGCGCTTCGGCATCGAGGCGCGCGACGACGACGGAATCGTGACCGGCGTCGCGAAGGTCGGCGCGCGCCGCGTGCTCGTCGCCGCGCAGGACGAGCGCTTCCTTCGCGGCGCCGTCGGGGCGAACCACGGACGCGCGCTCGCCTCGCTGTTCGCGCGCGCGCGCGAAGAGCGGCCCGCGGCGGTCGTGCTCGCGATGGCGTCCGGGGGGGTGCGCCTGCACGAGGCGAACGCGGCCGAGCTCGCGCT
>CALDKM010000094.1:0-24083 GCA_937898875.1 uncultured Pseudomonadota bacterium
CCGCGTTCGACCGCGCGATCGCGAAGCGGCCCGAGTGGGGTGCGGCGTGGAGGCAGCGCGGCTTCGCGGCGGGCAAGCCCGCCGACGCCATCGCCGACTTCGGCCGGGCGATCGCGCTCGACGGCAGCGATGCCGACGCGTACGCGGCGCGCGGCCGCGCGTGGATGCAGGCGCAGGAGCCGGCAAGGGCGATCGGTGATTTCGACCGGGCGCTTTCGCTCGCGGTGTCCAGCGGCACCGACCCGGCGACCGTCGCGTCCTGGCGCGCGGAGCGGGCCGCGGCCCGAGTCGCGGCGGGGGACTTCGCGGCCGCGCTGGACGACTGGAGGAAGGTGGTCGCGGCGCGCGGCGCACCGGAGGATCACCGCAACCTCGCGGCGGCGCTGGCGGCGGGCGGCGACTGGCATGCCGCGCACGATGCCTACGATCGCGCCATCGCTGCCTCACCCCAGCCGGAGTGGCTCGGCGAGCGCGCGCTTGTGCTGATCGAGCTCGGCGACGACGAGGCGGCAGGCGCCGACCTCGAGCGCTGCGCGCGAGCCGATCCTTCGTGCACCCAGCGTTTCGGCGCGCTCGTCGGACAGCGCGCGCGGGACCTCGGGCGTGTGCCCCCTGCGGGAGCGCTCTAGGGCCTGTTAGCGCCATCGGGGCACTCGCGCCGGTGCCGCGCCGGCCGCAGGGCCAGGCGCGAGTCGGCCGTGTGCTTCCAGCACACCACAAGCGAGCGACAACGCCATGCGGCCAGCGCGGCACCGGCCCTCCGGGTGATCTCGGGAAACGGCCGCCCTCGGCGTTGCACGTCCTCGCAGTAGGCCGGCTACTGCTTGCGGAGTGCGCCTAGATGGCGGCCGTTTCCCGAGTCACGCGATCGTCCCGATAGCGCTAACAGGCCCTGGCCTCGTCGGAGCGCGCGAGACCGGAGCCGTATAATCCGCGGCTCCTCCGGTCCGGGCATCCCTCGTCGTGTCGCGTCTGCGCATCGTTCCGTGGTTCCTCGCCGTCGTCGCGCTGGCGCTCGCCGGCTGCGCGACGCGTCCGATCAACGCGCCGCTAGGGCAGATCGACCGCAAGGCGGGCTACCGGTACGAGACCCGCGCCGACCGCTCCGAAAACGATCCGTCGACCGTCGTCGTGCTCGCGTTCTCGGGGGGCGGCATGCGCGCGGCGGCGTTCTCCTACGGCGTGCTCGAGGAGCTGCGGCGGACCGGGGTCACGATCCACGGCAGGCGTTCGCGGCTCATAGACGAGATCGACCTGATCGCCGGCGTGTCGGGCGGCAGCTTCACCGCGCTCGCATTCGGCCTGCACGGCGAGCGCCTGTTCGACGACTACGAGCAGCGCTTCCTGAAGCGCGACGTCCAGGGCGAGCTCCTGGCGCGGCTTCTCTCGCCGGGGAACTGGGCGAGCCTCTCGTCCGACGGCTGGGGACGCTCCGAGCTCGCGACCGGGCTCTGGGACGAGCTTCTCTTCCACGGCAAGACGTATGCCGACCTGATGGCCGCCCCGGGGCCGATGATCCGGACGACGGCGACGGAGATCTCGACGGGCTCGCGACTCACGTTTTCGCAGAACGAATTCGACCTGATCTGCTCCGACCTCGCGTCGGTCCCGATCTCGCGCGCCGCAGCGGCGTCGTCGGCCGTGCCGCTCGTGATGTCGCCGGTCACGATCAACAACTACGGCGGCACCTGCGGCTACGAGATGCCGTACTGGGCGCGCCAGTTCGAGGATACCCGGAACCGGCTGCGGCCGGCGGGCCGCGCGCTGCAGCGGATCAAGGAGATGAAGGCGCTGCAGGACGGTGCGAACCGCCCCTACCTGCACCTGCTCGATGGCGGGCTCGCGGACAACCTGGGCGTGCGCGGAGTCCTCGAGTCGCTGGAAGAGCTCGAGGCTAGTCCCGTGCTGCGCAAGAGCGCGCGCATCTCGCGCATCGATCGCATGGTCGTGATCGTCGTCAACTCGCTTTCGGTGCCGAGGACCGACTGGGACCGCTCGGCGAAGCCTCCCGGCGACCTCGAGATCCTGCTCAAGGCGACCGGCGTGCCGATCGACCGGTACTCGTACGAGGGCGTCGAGCTCCTGCGCGACATCGTCGCGCGCTGGAGCACGCTGCGCGCGCTGGGCGAGGCCGGCGCGTTCGCGGGTGGAAACAACCCGGCGCTCGCGCGCGCGGTCGACGTGCCCGACATCGAGCTCTACGCGATCGACGTGAGCTTCGACGCCCACCCGTCCGCGGCGGAGCGCGCGTACCTGAACGATCTGCCGACGTCGTGGGTCCTCACCTCCGAGCAGGTCGACCGGCTGCGCGCGGCGGCGGGGGAGATCCTCCGATCCTCGGACGAGTACGGGCGGATGCTGCAGGACTTCGCGGCGCCGCCGGCGCCGCCTGGATGGAGCCCCAAATGAACGCCTCCCTGCTGCAGGGTGCTTCGACGCCAACGCCGCACGCCGACCTCCTGCGCCTGTTCGAGGCGCAGCGTGCCGCGTTCGTGCGGGACCCGAATCCCGACGCTGCCCTGCGTCGAGACCGCCTCGCGCGGCTCCTGGCACTGGCCCGCGAGCACGAGCAGGATTTCGTCGCCGCGATCGACCGCGACTTCGGGCACCGGTCGTCGCACGAGACGCGCCTCGCCGAGCTCTACATCGTCACGGCGGCTGCTCGATACGCGCTCGCGAACGTGCGCCGATGGATGCGGCCCCGGCGCGTCGCCACGCCGATCCAGCTCCTGCCCGGCAGCGCGCGCATAGTGGCGCAGCCGCTGGGCGTCGCCGGCATCGTGAGCCCGTGGAACTACCCGGTCCAGCTCGCGCTCGCGCCGGCGATCGGCGCGCTCGCGGCCGGCAACCGCGTGATGCTCAAGCCGTCGGAGGTAACGCCCGCGACGTCCGTGCTGCTCGCGGAGGCGATCGCGCGGCGCTTCGCGCCGGACGAGTTCGCCGTCGTCACCGGCGGCGCTGACACGGGCGCCGAATTCACTCGCCTTCCGTTCGATCACCTGTTCTTCACCGGTTCGACGGCGGTGGGGCGCATCGTCGCGAAGGCGGCGGCCGAGAACCTCACGCCGGTGACGCTCGAGCTCGGCGGCAAGAGCCCGGCGATCGTCGACGCGAGCGCGGATCTCGCGGTCGTCGCGCCGCGCATCGCGGTGGGCAAGCTGCTCAACGCGGGGCAGACGTGCATCGCGCCCGACTACGCGCTCGTGCCGGAGCGAATGGTGGAGGCGTTCGTCGCCGCCGTGACGCGCGCCGTGCGTGCGCTGTACCCCGATCCGCTCTCGGGCGACGACTACACGTCGATCGTGAACGAGCGCCACTACGACCGGCTCGTCGCGCTGGTCGAGGACGCGCGCGCGAAGGGCGCGAAGGTCGTGACGATCCCCGACGGCGCGGCGCCCGACCCGGCGACGCGGCGCATCCCGCCGACGCTGCTCGTCGGCGCGAACGACGCGATGCAGGTGATGCGCGAGGAGATCTTCGGGCCGATCCTGCCGATCGAGAGCTACGCGGGGATCGACGACGCGATCGCCGCGGTGACGCGGCGCCCGCGGCCGCTCGCGTTCTACGTGTTCGGCGAGGACCGGGTCGTGCGCGACCGCATCCTGCACGAGACGATCGCCGGCGGGGTCACCGTCAACGACACGCTCTGGCATTTCGCGCACGAGGAGCTGCCGTTCGGAGGCGTCGGCGCGTCGGGAATCGGCGCCTATCACGGCGAGGCGGGGTTCCGCACGTTCAGCCACATGAAGAGCGTGTTCGCGCAGCCGCGGCGCACCGCCGCGAAGCTCCTCTATCCCCCCTACGGCGCGACGTTCGAGAAGGTGCTGGGGCTGCTGAAGCGGCTGTCGGGCTGACGGCGGAGGGATTCCCGGCCGTCGCTCCGTCACTTGGCGGCGCGTGCGTCGGCGAGCGGTGCGACGACGGCCGGCGGAATGGTCGTCGCGGCAAGCGGCGCGCGTGCCTCACGCGGGCTTCGCGTGGATCTCGCGCGCGGCGCGCAACCCCGACTCGATCGCTCCCTGGATCCACGCGTGCGCGAGCGATGCGTGCTCTCCCGCGAAGTGGATGCGGCCTTCCGGCGTGACGATGTGCTCGTGCAGCAGTCCCTGCTGCGACGGCTCGAACAGCGCGAAGGCGCCGCCGGCGTACGGGTCGTCGTGCCACATCCACGAGGCGCCGACCTCGAACTCCTCGAGGATCTGCGGGTGGATCTGCGCGACGTCCTCGATCGCCTGCTCGATCCGGTCGTCCGGCGAGAGCGAGCCCCAGCGCTGCGCGTCCTCGGCCCACGTGTAGCTCGCGAGCAGCACGCCGCGGCCGGTCGCCCTGCCGGCCTCGGGGTAGTAGACGTTGCGTATCGGGAGATCGGTCACGCTTCCGCCGCCGACGATGCCGTCGTCTTCCTCCCAGAATCGGCGGCGGCACTGGAAGAAGATCTTCGCCGACGCGTCGTAGCGCAGCTGCCTGATCGCGCGGCGCTTCGCGTGCGAGAACGGCTTCAGCACCTCGACGTGACGCAGCACCGGGTAGGGGACGGTGACGATCGCGTAGTCGCCCGTCGCGACGCTCCGGCCCGCGGCGGTCTGGAAGTGCACGGTCACATCGTCGTCGGATTGGTCGATCGCCGTCATCCGCGCGCCGAACCGGATGCGGTCGCGCAGTCCCGGCAGGTAGGCGTTGGGCAGCTGGTCGGCGCCTCCGTCGATCCGCACCATGTCGGTGTAGTAGTTGCCGACCTCCTCGCGCAGGAGCTCGAGGAAGCACGAGTTCATCAGCGCTTCCTGGTTCCACACCAGGCCGAACAGCTCGATCGCGGGTTCGCTCCAGCCGCGTTCCTCGAGAAACTCGCGCGTCGAGTAGCCGTCGTACTGCGAGACGATCGCGGACCACGCGGCGTCGCCTTCCTGCTCGATTCGCTGCGCGAACGGCTGCAGCAGCGATTGCCACCGCGCGCCCGAGGTGAGTCCGCGGTCGTGCTCGGCCAGCTCGGTTCCGAGGAGCTCCGGCCGCTCCTCGAATTCCGAGAGCCGCAACTTGCGGCCGAACAGGTGGCAGTAGGCGTTCGGGTTGTGCATCGTGAACGGCTTCACGCCCAGGCCGACCTTCTCGATGCAGGCGAGCGTGAGCTTGTGCGCGTTCGGGATGCGCATCGCGCCCGCCTCCGCGTAGAGACCCGGCGCGAAGGGCTCGCGCATCGTGAAGACGCGTCCGCCGACGCGCTGCTTCGCCTCGAGGATCACCGGGTCGTGCCCCGCGCGGACGAGCTCGTGGGCCGCGACCAGCCCCGCCATGCCCGCGCCGACGACGATCACCCGGTGGCGCTTGCCGCCGCGCGGCGGCAGGCCGTCGCGGATCGTGGCGAGGTCGCGTTCGAGGTCGGCGTGGCTCATCTCGGGCTCCGGGTCGGTGGGCGGGCGGCGGTGCCGAAAACGAGGGTCTGACCCTGCTTTCCGGAAAGTAGGGTCAGACCCACTTTTATACCGGGAAAGTAGGGTCAGACCCTCGTTTTCGTCAATCCGGACGCCAGGGGCGGCGGCGCGAAGAACCGCATCCGTGCGTGGAGGGGCATGGAGCGTCGGAGACGAGCCCCGGCGGGACTCCTCCGGGCATGGAGGGTCGGGACCGGGGACCCGGCGCGCTTGCTTTGAATGCCGACCGAGGGACACGTGACCGGGTCTCGACTCCGGCCCGCTACAAGATACGGCCCGACCCGCTACAGGATCCGGTGGAACCAGAGCACCGACAGCGCCGCCGCGAGGATCGTCAGGACAGCGGCCGCGGCGGCGAACAGCGCGGTGATCTCGATCGACTTCTTCTCGAAGGTGAACCGCGTGTTTAGCGCCTCGTAGACCTTTCTGAGATCGCCCGCGGACCCGGCGTAGAAATACTCGCCGCGGGTCAGGTTCGCGATGTTCTTGAGCGCGTCCTCGTCGAGCCGCACGCGCATCGACCAGCCTTCGGCGCCGACGATCTCGCCCTGCGGCGTGCCGATGCCGACCGTGTAGACGCGCACGCCGCGCTCGGCGGCCATCTTCGCCGACTCGATCGGATCGGGGCCGGTCGTCGTCTGGCCGTCGGTCAGCAGGATGATGACGGCGGACCCCATCGATCCGGGCTCCACCGGCGCGGGCGGCACCTTCGGCGCATCCTTCGGCGGCGTCGCGCCGAGCGAGCGCGGCCCGTCGCGCGCGGCCGGCCGGGGGTTGCTGCTGCGGAGATCGAACTCGACGTCCGGCAGGATCGTCTTCAGCGACACGAGGATGCCGCTGCCGACCGCGGTGCCGCGCTGGAGCTGGAAACGGTCGATCGCCGCGAGCAGGTCCTCGCGCGAATGCGTGGGAGTCTGTACGAGCGCCGCGGTGCCCGCGAACGTCACGATGCCGATGCGCGTGGTCTTGGGCTGGTCGCCCACGAATGCGCGCGCGGCCTCCTGCGCCGCGGCGATCCGGCTCGGCTGCACGTCGGTCGCACGCATGCTTCCGGAGACGTCCATCGCGAGGATGATCGTCTCCTGCTTGGTCGGCAGCGTGACCTCGCCCTCGGGCCGCGCGGTCGCGACGATCATCAGCGCGATCGCGACGAGGAGGAGCGCCGGCGGAACGTGGCGCCGCCAGCCGGGTCCGCGGGCGAGCGCCTCGCGGACGAGCGACAGGTTCGCGTAGCGGAGCGCGAGGCGCTTGCGCCTCCGCTGCAGCCAGGCGTAGGCCGCCACCAGCAGCGGCAGCAGCGCGAGGCCCCAGAGCAGCTCAGGCCACTGGAACGACACGGCGTGCCTCGAGGTGGCGCGGGAGCCCTCCGCCGACCGCGAGCTGCGAGCGGCGCTTGCGCAGGTCCGCGAAGCGGACGACGGCGCCGACCAGATCGTCGTCGGTGGCGAGCTCGATCGCGTCGACGCCCGACGTGACGAACGCGTTGCGCACCTCGTTCTCTCGCCGCTCGGCGATCTCGGCGAAACGCCTCCGGAACGCGCGGTCGTGGGTGTCGACGAAGAGCTGCTCGCCGGTCTCCGCGTCCTCGACGACGACCATGCCGAGGTCGGGGAGCGCGCGCTCGAGCGGATCGAAGAGGCGCACCGCGACGAGCTCGTGGCGCTTGGCGAGGTGGCCGAGCGGCTTGTGCCATCCCGGCTCGCTGATGAAGTCGGACACGACGAACACGAGCGAGCGGCGCGGCACGATGCGCAGCGCCGATTCGAGCAGGTCGGCGAGCTTCGTGCCCTTCGAGCGTGCGGTCTCCGGGCGCGTCGCGAGCCTGTGCAGCAGGTGGAGCACCTGCCGGCGTCCGCCGCGCGCGGGGATCACCGTGTCGACGCGATCGCCGTAGAGAATCGCGCCGACGCGGTTTCCGTGCCGTGCCATGAGCCGCGCGAGGACGGTGACGAAGTCGACGGCGACCGCGCGCTTGCGCACGGCCGAGGAGCCGAAGTCGACCGACGCGGACAGGTCGAGCAGGAACCACGCGGTGACCTCGCGGTCCTCGACGTACTCGCGCACGTAGGGCGTCTGCAGGCGCGCGGTGACGTTCCAGTCGATGTGCCGGACGTCGTCGTGGTACTGGTACTCGCGCAGATCGGCGAGGTCGAGCCCGAAGCCGCGGAACAGCGTCCGGTAGTCGCCCTGGAGCAGCCCGTCGAGACGGCGGATCACCGTCCACTCGAGCTTGCGGAGCAGCGCTTCAGGATCGCTCTTCGAGCGCGACATGGGTGTCGAGCGGTTTGTCGGGGGCAGCGACGTGCCGGAGGATCTCGAGGATCAGCCGGTCGGCGCTGATGCCGTCCGCCAGCGCCTCGTAGGAGAGCGACAGCCGGTGGCGCAGCACGTCGGGCGCGATGTCGATCACGTCCTCGGGCAGCGCGTAGGGCCGGCCGCGCAGGAACGCGAGAGCGCGCGCGCCCTCGACCAGCGCGATCGTCGCGCGCGGGCTCGCGCCGAACGTGATGTAGCGCGCGATGTCCTTGATGCCGTAGCGGTCCGGCTCGCGCGTCGCGGCGACGAGCTTGACCGCGTATTGCATCAGCGACGGATCGACGTAGCCCGAGCGGCACTCGCGGTAGAGCGCGGCGAGCTGGTCGGTCGTCGCGACCGGCATCACGTCCTGCGTCGTTCCGGTGACGCGCTCGACGATCACGTACTCCTCGGTCTCGTTCGGATAGCCGACCAGCACCTTCATCATGAACCGGTCGACCTGCGCCTCGGGCAGCGGATACGTGCCCTCGGTCTCGATCGGGTTCTGCGTCGCCATCACGAGGAACGGCTCGGGCACGTGGTGCGTCTCGCCCGCGATCGTCACCTGCCGCTCCTGCATCACCTCGAGCAGCGCGCTCTGCACCTTCGCCGGCGCGCGGTTGATCTCGTCGGCCAGCAGCAGGTTCGTGAACACGGGTCCGAGCGACGTCGCGAATTCGCCGGTCTTCTGGTTGTAGATTCGCGTGCCCACGAGGTCGGCGGGGACGAGGTCGGGCGTGAACTGGATGCGCCGGAACGTGCCTCGGATCGTGCGCGCGAGCGTCTTGACGGTCAGCGTCTTCGCCAGCCCCGGCACGCCCTCGACCAGCAGGTGGCCCTGCGCGAGGATCGCGACCAGCACGCGTTCGAGGAACGGGTCCTGGCCGACGACGACCTTCTTGACCTCGTAGAGGATGCGCTCGGTGAGGGGGGCGTGGCCGGTCGGTGCGAGGTCGTGGATGTCCATGGGGGCGATCAGGGGAAGGAGGAGGGACGGCGCGTCAGAACGGCGACATGCCGATCGCGGAGGCCGCGTTCTCGATCGGCACCGCGAAGCCGATGCCGACGAACACGCGCTGGTCGGTCGGGTTGAGGATCGCGGTCACGATGCCGACGACCTCGCCGTCCATCGTGACGAGCGGGCCGCCGGAGTTTCCCGGGTTGGCGGCCGCGTCGAACTGGATCAGGTTGGTCAGCACGCGCTTGCCCTCCGGCGAGCGGTACTCGCGCTTCAGCCCGGAGATGATCCCTGCGGAGGCCGACGGCCCGATGCCGAACGGGAAGCCCGCGGCGACCACCTCGTCGCCCGGCGCGAGATCCTGCGTCGAGCGCAGCACCGCGGCCTTGAGATCGTCGGGCAGCTTTGCCGCCTTGATCACGGCGAGGTCGTTCTCGGGCTGCACGCCGACCACGGTGGCCTCCGACTCGAGGCCGTCGAAGAACACGACCTTGAGCTTTGTGGCGCCGAGCACGACGTGCAGGTTCGTCAGGATGACGCCGCTGTCGACGATGACCACGCCGGTCCCGATGCCCATGCCCTTGCCGAGGTCCGGATGGCCGTCGGGCAGCGCCGGCTTGTCGCCGTTCCCGGCCTTTCTGTCGTCGCCGGGCGCGGGCGGTTTCGACGGCGCGGCCTTGCCGTCGGCGCGCTTGCCGTCGGCCCCCTTCGCATCGGGTTTCGCCGGCTTCGGGGCGTCCTTGCCCGTTCTCTTCTTCGCGTCGGCCTTCTCGTCGTCCTCCGGGTAGCCGGTGCCGACCACCTTCACGATCGAGGGGCGCACCGCTTCGTAGGCCTTCGCTGCCCGCGAAGGCAGCGTCTGCGTCGCGAGCGTGTGCAGCACCGCGCCGTCGATGTCCTTCTGCGAGAGGAGGCGCGCCGCGGGCCGCGTGGACGTCCAGACGGCGATGGCGATCGCGCCGATCAGCAGTCCCGCAACGAGGGCGAGCCAGCGTTCGTGACGCTGGGCGAGCGCGCCGATCGAGAATCGCCTGCGCACAGGCGCGGCAGGCGTCCCGGGCGCCCCGGGATCGGAGGAAGGCGCGCGCGCGGCGGCAGGCGCGAGGCCGGGCGTGGCGGCATCGCGGCGGGGCGATCGGCTGTAAAGCGCGGTGCGGCGCATCGGGGCCTCCACGGGGCGTTCCGCCGGGGCGGGCGTCGGCGAACCACCCGCCGTCAAGCATAGTGAGATTCGGTGCGAACGGCTAGGCCGACGGATTCCACGAGGGAACGGCATCGTCGCCGGCCGCATCGAAGCGCGTCGACGAGATGCCGCACCGTCGCTGGCGGCCAACCGCGACCGTGCGTACGATGACGGCCGTCGGATCGTCGCGGGCCATGCGCGCCGGCCCCGCTCGAGCTTCCCATCGCGGGACGAAGACCCCATGACAATCGCGGACAAGCCCGGGGACGGCGTCGAGGCGAGCGCGTTTCGCGACCGTCTCGGCGGGACCTTCCAGGGCATCATGACCTGGCCGCAGCTCGACGCGCTGTGGAAGCGTGTCGAAATCGGCCGGTGGTTCGTCTACCTGACCGACGAACCGCCCCCCGACGAGCCGGTTTCCGGCGAGCCGCTCGCCGCGAAGATCGACTCGCTCGACGCACAGTTGCGGCGCGAGCACGAGTACGACTACTGCGGCATCGTCTACGCGGACGACCCGGACGCGCCGACGCTGATCAAGGTCTACGATCCGCGCAACCTCGGGACGTCCTGCAGCCACGGCGACGCGCCGATTCCGCCGCGCTGGATACTGAGCACCGCGCGACCGGCCTCCATCGAGCCCCCCGCGCCCGAGCCGGCCCATCGATGGCGGCTGTGGAGACCCCGGTCGCGCTGACGTGCGCCGAATCGGCGACGCACGCCACCGTCAGCGTCGTCGTCAGCCGGGCGTGCCTTCGACGAGGACGAACTGCCCGGTGGCCGCGCTCTTGCGCAGCGCCTTCGCCGCGGCGTAGTCGGGCCCCGACCAGAACGCCTTCGCGTGCTCCATCGACGGAAACTCGATGACGACGACACGGTCGTGCTCGTCGGGACCCTCCAGCGTCGTGACCGGACCGCCCCGCACGACGAACCGGCCGCCGTGCTTCGCGATCGCCGCGGGCGTGAGCTTCTTGTACTCGTCGTAGCGCTGCGCGTCGGTGACGCGGATGCGGCAGATCAGGTAGGCGGGCATCGGGACTCCGCAGTTGGAACGGGGGGGGGACGGACGAGGGGGCCAGGTTCAACCCTGCGACCACTTCTGCAGGTAGAAGCAGAAGGCGGCGGCCAGCACCCAGCCGACGCCGGCAAGGGGCATGTCCGACACGAACGTCCACACGATCGCGTTGATCAGGCAAAGTAGGATCGCGAACAGCGCGACGATGATGTTGCCCACGGCTCGCAACCCTTGCGTTGGCGCGCGGACGCCCGATCGCGCAGTCGCGCATCGAACCCGCGCAGCGATTCTGTCACAACGGGCGGGGCGCGTCCCCGGAGTTGCGATGGGAGGCCATCCCCGGCTGCCGAAGGGTCAGGGGTTGCCGCGGTGCGGCACCGCCCATCGGGCCCGTCCTTCCACGACGAATCCCGCGACGACGATGACCACGAGCGTCGCGAGCGACGAGGCTGCCAATGCCGGCGCGGGCGGCGGCTCGCCTGGCAGGTAGGGGCCCGCAACCGTCAGGATGCCCGCGACCAGGACGACCGCGACGAGGAGTGCGCGGCGCCACCGGGACAGGTTCAGTCGACGCATGCAGACGACGAGTGCCGCTGCCGCGAGCGCAAGCTCGATCGCGAGCGCGACCGGCATCGTGCGCCAGAGTCCCAGGCCCAACTTCGCCGAATCGCCGCCCGCGACGGGCAGGTCCGGGACGTGGACGACGAGATCCAGCAGGAAGTGCGAGGCGACGGCGATCGCGATCGCGCAGGCGAGCCGTGCGCGCCGGGGCGTCGCCGGACCGGCACTGATCCAACCGAGCATCGCAGCCGCCAGCGTCCAGCCGGCGCTCGCCAGCGCGCCGTGCGAGTACGGGAACGCGAACGTGAGGATGCGGGCGCCTTCGCTCTGCACGGGAGCGCCGACCGACTCGACGCCGGCGAGCACGAGCGTCCACAGCAGAAGGTCCGCGAACAGCGCCGCGGCGAACAGCAGGCCAAGGTTCCAGCGCGGCTCCACGGCTTTCACCGCGAGGCCCGCGCCGAGGTGACCGACGAACATCGCGAGCTCCGGCTCGCCTGCGGTGCGCGTCAGCCTGCCGGCTTCGCGTTGGTCAGCACGTTCACCATGAAGCACGCGAGCCCGACGATCATCACGACCGACGCGATGCCCAGCACCGGGCCGGCGGCCTTCGTGCCGGTGAGGAACGCCGCGAGCACGACCATGAACGGCGGCAGCACCAGGTTGTGGATCCAGAAGTGGGCCTTCGCGAGCCGCGTCTCGCTTGCCGCCGGATACAGATGGTAGACGACGCCTGCCATCGCCAGCGATACCCAGCCGAGCAGCAGGATGTGCGCGTGGACTGGCGCGAGCGTGAACGTCTGGATCGAGCCCATCCAGGCGCCGAGCGACGTACCGATCACGAGATAGACGACGGCGATCTTGATGAATCGAAGTCCCATGGCTTGCCTCCGGTGGGTGGGAACGACGCGCGCGGCTTCGTGCGGCCGCGTCGCGCCGGCGATTCTCGCCCCGCCGCTTCCACGTGGCAACCGCCGTCCGGCGGAGGCGTGCATCGAGGCAATAGATACCCGGCGCACCGGGTGGGGGCCGGCGGTCGAGGCGTCAGTCCGCGGCCGGAGGGACGCGGGCCACCGGCAGCCTGAGCCCCCACGCCACGGCGGCGAGCCGGAGCGCGAGCACCGCCGCCATCCCGATCCCGAACGCCCACGTGCGGTCGACGCCGCCGGCCTGCGCCGCGAGGTAGAGCACCGCGCCGGCGATCGCGGCGGTCGCGTAGATGTCGCGGTGCAGGATCAGCGGGATCTCGGCGCACATGATGTCGCGCAGCACGCCTCCGGCGGCGCCGGTCATCGTGGCCATCACCACGACGATGATCGGCGCGAGTCCCGCCGCTTCGGCGACCTGCGCGCCCGTCATCGCGAACAGCGCGAGGCCCAGCGCGTCGGCGACGAGGAGCGCGCCCAGGGGCGGCGGACGCACGCGCACGTAGACGAACGTCGCCAGCGCGGCGGCGCCTATCACGACGAGATAGGTCGGGTCGGCGATCCAGAAGATCGGGTGGCGGTCGAGCAGGAGGTCGCGCGTCGTGCCGCCGCCGACGGCCGTCAGCGCCGCGACGACGAAGACGCCGAGGAGGTCGAGGCCCTTGCGTCCGGCCGCGAGCGCGCCGCTCACGGCGAACACGGCGACGCCCGCCAGGTCGGCCCAGTAGAGGATCAACGAACGCCCCGCGCGCTTTCAGTCGTCATGGTTGCGATGCTCCCGCCGCCGCGAGTGTGTCCGTCCCCACCAGAACAGTGCGGTGCCGACGGCGAGCGCCACGGGCAGCGGCGATACGAGCACGGCGGCGATCCAGCTCCAGCTCTCGTTGCGGTCGAGCGCCTGCACCGCGACGGTCACGGCGAGCGCGGCGCCGGCCGCCGCCGCGAGCGACGCGCGCTTCGCATCGCGGAACGTCGCCTCGGCGAGCGCTCCGATCATGACGGGCAGGATGACGAGGACGAGCAGCGGCTCCACGTCGGGCGGTGTCCGGCAGGGGCAGCGGCAAGCGTACTCCCGAATCCGCTGCGCGGGAATGCACGGGCGCAGGCGCGACACCCGTTCGCCGGGTCACTCGAACATCACCACGTGCAGGGCGACTCCGGCGGCGGGAAGGGGGACCGGCGGCGGGACGGCCGGCATCGCCATCGCGCCCCGGACCTCGACGCGCAGCGCCGAGTCGAACCTGTCGCGCAGCGTCCAGCGCCCGTCGATCAGGAACCACGCGCGGTCGTCGCGGCGCGGGTCGAGCGCGATGTACGCGCGCGCGGGCGGGGAGGGACCGAACTTCTTCGCGAGCCCGGGTGGCAGGCCTCCCTTCTTCGCGAGTCCGGGCGGCACGCCGCCCTGCCTGGCAAGTCCCGGCGGACCGCCTGCGGGCTTGTCGGCGAGCGCGGGCGGGAGTCCGAGCAGCAGCATTGCGAGGAGGAAGGTCAGGCGTCGCATCGGAATTCCCCAAGGGTGATCCGTTGCGTCGATGGTACCGGACGGGCGGCTCATCCGCGGAGCTCGTCGAGGTCGGAGCTGCACCAATGCCGCTCGCCTTCGGGAACCTGCTCGTGCCATCTCGCCGCTTCGCGTCGTGACGCCTCGAATTCAGCGACGTCGCCCGCATCCCGCTGCGCGACCGCTAGAACGGCGTGACCGAAGAAGCGCTCGAACGCGGGCGCGTCGTTGCGCTCGCAGACGTCGACGCAGCGGCGCGCGCTCTCGACCGCGTCGCGCGGCCGTCGCGCACGGAGCAGGCTGCGCGCGAGGCGGTAGTGCGCACGCTCTTCCTCGAGCCAGGTGCCCGCGAGCGTCCAGTACCGGAGCGCGGCTTCGGCCGCCACGATCATGCCTCGCGTCTCGACGCCGTCGCGATCGCGCTTCCCTTCCAGCGCGCTCGCGAGGTTGTTGCCGCCGATCGCGAGCGCGCGCAGCGCCGAAGAGCCGGGTGCAAGTCCGGCCTCCGCGAGAGCCAGCGCCTGCCCATAGGCGGCGAGCGCGCGCTTGAACCCGGCGAGACCCGCGAACGCCGAGGCCGCGGTCGCGATCGCCACGATCCGGTCGTCGGACGTGAGCGCATCCAGCGCGTGCGCATCGCCCTCGGCGTAGCGCAGCGCGCCGATGCCGCGCGCGACGGCGCCTTCGACGGCGGGACTTCGATCGAAGGCGGGGAGCCCACGGAGCGATTCGAGCATTCGCACGCCGCGTTCCCACTCGCCGAGGTGCTCGCCGAAGACGTGCGTCACGATGCGCGCATACGGCGCGACGTGCTCCGGCGCCGTGACGACGTGAAGCGACGCGGCGAGGCGGTCCGCGACCACGCGCGGCCGATCGCCGTGGTCGTTCCACGCCGTCTCGACGAACGCGTCGAAGCTCACCGCGGCCCGTCGCGCTGCGGCGTCGACCGCGACGCCCGCAGCGCCGCGCGTCGCTCGAGGCTCGCCTCCGGCCAGTGCGCGTTGCGGTCGTAGTACTCGTGCATCGCGGGCACGCCGGCCGGGATCACGACCCACGGCTGCTTCGACGTCGTGAAGATGTGGATGTCGGGCGGCAGCCGGTCGGGCTCGTCCAGCGTTCCGACGCGCACGAAACGCACGGCGTCGCCTGCGCCCGCATAGTTGCTCCAGACCGCGACGCGGCAATGCGGGCAGCGGCCGATCTTCTGTCCCTTGCCGCTCGCCGAGGGCGTTGCCACGACGTCGACGTCGCCGTGCAGCAGAAGCACGCGGTCGGCCTCGATCATCGCGTTCAGCGCGTACGACGATCCGGACTCGCGCTGGCACCAGCGGCAGTGGCAGCAGTGGACGAACAGCGGCGCGCTCGTCATCCGGTAGCGCACGTGGCGGCACGTGCATCCCCCGTCGAGGGGGCGTGGGTCGTCGGCAGCCATGGTCGGGCGATGCTCGCGCCGGCACGGCGGATCGTCAAGCCTGCGGCGGCGGCGCCGATCGGCCGCCGCGCACCAGGCCGACGACGAAGCCGACGACGGCACCGAGCGGACCGGCGACGAACGCGGCGGTCATCGCCGCCTCGACGGCGCGGTCGTGCACGTTGGACGAGAGCTGCTGCACGAGGACATAGCCGACGAGCGCGGCGACGGCATACGCTGCGATCGCGTAGAGCAGGGCGGTGCCGGCGCGTTTCACGCGCGTCGCGCCGACGGTTCCGGAAGCCGGGTCCGGCGGCCGTTGATGCTGACGCAGCGGAATCGCCACGCGTCCGCGAGCCAGCCGGGGAGGAACGCCGCGAGCCTGTCCTCGAGACCCGATGCGAGCTCGCTCGCCCGCGCCCAGTACCAGACGCCGGCGTCGACGCCCTCGTCGTCGGGCGGGTCGACGTAGACGCATCCGAGCTGCCTCGCGCCGTCGGGGCTCGCGACCACGTAGTCGAACGACGAGCGCAGCTGGAATTCCTTCTGGTGCCAGCCCAGGTCGACGATGTTCTGCTCGAGCGAGAGGTCCGCTGCCGGCCAACCCCATGCCTCGCCGAACCGGGTCCAGAGGTGCTCGCGGCTCGACATCACGGCGTCGTAGTCGCGAAACGCGTCGTGGATCGTGATGGGGCGCAGGCGGAAGGCACCGGCGTCGACGACGGCGGGGACGACGAAATCTCTCGGAAGGAACGGCATCGGGAACCTCGAACCGTGGGTGGGATGCCGGGTCGGGACGTCCCGCGTTCCGGCCTCATGCGGCGGCCCGCGCGTCCGGCCTGCGCGCGACGACCGTGACGAACGACTTGACCCGGCCGTCGGCCGCCGGGAACTCGCGCGCCTCGTCGTGCAGGATGCGCCAACCGTCGAAACGGCGGGCGAGCTCGCCCGGCGCGAACAGGCAATGGCCCGCCGGATCGAACATCTCGAGCCAGGTCGTGCCCTCGACGAGCACGTTCACGATCGCATGTCCGCCGGGCCGCAGGTGCGCCTTGAGCTGCTCGAGCTGCGCGTACGCGGTCGGGCAGTCGAAGAACATCAGGAGCCCGATCGATACGACGGTGTCGAACTCGCCGCGGATCTCGTAGGCCCGGAGATCGGCCTCCGCGGCCTCGATCGCCAGCGCCTGCTCGGTGGCGGTGCGGCGAAGGTGCTCGATCGCCGCGTGGCTCGCGTCGAGCGCGACGACCGCGCAGCCGCGACGCGCGGCGGAAACGGCCAGGTTGCCGAGACCGCAGCCGAAGTCGAGCACGCGCCCGCGCAGGTACGGAAGCGCAGCCGTCTCGAACGGATTCAGCGCGAGATCGCCGTCGCGCAGCTGCCGGACGAACTGCTCGTCGAAGCGGCGGACGCTGGTCGTCGAATCCATGACGGGAAGTCTACGCCGTCCGCCACTCGTAACGCGCGTCGTCGAGCTGCCAGAAAGGCTCGAAGCCGTGCGCCACGTCGACGAAACCGTGCCGCTCGTAGAACGCCCGCGCAACGCGGTTTCGCGCGAACGTGTAGAGCCAGAGGCTGCCGTCCGACTGCGTCTTCGCCCACGCGAGCAGCATTGTCCCGATACCTCGCCGATGGAAGCCGACGCGCACGTACAGCTGTGCCACCGACTCGCGCGACGCCGCGACGAAGCCGACGAGCCGGCCGTCGAGCATCGCGACGCGGACCTCGCTTTCCGACAGGACCTTCGTCAGGAACGCGGCACGCTGCTCGGCGATCGGGTGCGGGTCGGTCACGCCGACGCCCGCTTCGAAGCTCTCGCGCCACATCGCGACGAGCTCGTCGAGCAGGGCGTCGTCGTATGCGGTCAGCGTTGCGGGCTGCATCGTCGGGCTTGCGGGGGCCGGGTCGACGGATTCTGCTGCGGGCAAGGAACCTGCGCCAGAAGGTTCCGGAGCGTGCGGCCGGAACGCCGGAGGATACCCGGGGCGGACCGCGATGGAGCCGGGGTCAGACCCCGTCGAGCTCGTATCGCTGCTCGACGACCTCGCGGCCCCACTGGTCCCCGCGGAGCTCCTCGGCGAGGCGAAACCCGTGCTTGCGGTACAGGTGCGCGGCGGCGTCGAGTCCCTGGAACGTCCACAGGTGGATGCGATCGACGCCGCGGTCCCGGCAGAAGGCGATGGCCTTGCCGAGCAGCTCGTTCCCGACGCCGCGACCCCGCAGCTCGGCGGAGACGATGAACCACCGAAGGTGCGCGCCGTCGGTCTCCGCGTGCGAGCCGTCGATCGCGATCGAGCCTTCGACGGTCCCGCTCCGCATCGCGAGCCAGAGGCCGTCGCGCCCTTCGGCGTAGCGCTCGCAGAACTCGCCGAGCTCGCGCGCCACCTTGCTCTCGAAGTACACGCCGAACCCGGCATGCGCCGAATACCAGGAGGCGTGCAGCGCGGCGATGCGGCCGATGCAGCCGGGCACGTAGCCGGCATGGATAGCGGTTCGGAAGGGGGCGGCGGCGTTCGCGTCCCAGCCCGCGTTCTGGACGACGACGCGGTAGCCGTCCGGGTCCTCGAACGTGCGTCCGCGCACGTCCCAGTACGGATTGAACGACGCTGCCGCGACGAATCCCGCTGCCAGCATCCGTTCGCTCGCCGTGCGCCACTCGCCGGCATCGGGCACGTACAGCACGAGGAGATCCTCGCGAGTCGGCTGCGGTCGCACCGGATGCGCGCGGCAGTGCGTGAGCTCGACGTGCCAATCGCCTTCCGCCGGGCCGAGCATCGCGCCGTCGAACCCGTCGTGATCCGCGAAGCTTCCGAGGACGTCGAGGCCCAGCCCGTCGCGGTAGAGCGCGGTCGAGCGCGCGAGGTCGCTCACCGGACGCGCGACCCTCAGGTGGGTAGGCATGGGATATCCCGAAGGTCGTTCGAAAGGTCAGGGCCTTTCGGCCGGCAGCGGTCTCGAGTACACGCGCGTCTCGTAGACGTCGTCGCGGTAGCGGTAGGTCGATGCACCGAGGCAGGCATAGTGGCAACGTTCGTAGAACGCGAGCGCCCGCAGGTTGGGCGCCCATGCCGAGAGCCACATCGTCGAGGCACCGCGCACGACGGCCTCCTCTTCCGCCCGGACGAGCAGCGCGCGACCGATCCCGCGACCCGTGAACCGCTCCTGCACGTACAGGCGGACGAGCTCTGCCGCGTTCTCGTGCTTCACCAGCGCGTGGCGCGACGGGAACGCGAGCTGCGCGAATCCTAGCAGGCGCCCGTCGCGTTCCGCGAGCACGAGCGTGCACGCCGGGTCCCCGAGCGCCGCGTCGAACGCCGCCGGCGACAGGAGCTCGTGCGCTTCCCGGGCGACCCACGGCCCGACGCCTTCCTCGGCGTACGTGCCGAGGAACACCTGGATGGCGAGCGCCGAGAGCGTCGGCGCGTCGACGGGTGCGGCGAGCCTGCAGACGACGTCGTGCATTCCGGGGAGCGCTGCGAGTGCCTCAGCCCGCGCCGCCGCGCTGCCAGTCCTCGACGGCGTCCTTCGCGGCGCGGAACGCTTCGATGCCCGCCGGCACGCCGCAGTAGACGGCCGCCTGCAACAGGACCTCGCGGATCTCCTCGACCGTGCAGCCGTTGCGCAGCGCACCGCGCACGTGCGCCTTGAGCTCGGTCGGCGCCTTCAGCGCCGCGAGCATCGCGAGCGTGACGAGGCTGCGCGTCCTCCTCGGCAGCGCGTTGCGCGTCCAGATCTCGCCCCAGCAGTTCTCGGTGACGAGGTCCTGCAGCGGCTGCGTGAAATCGGTGGCGTTCGCCAGCGCCCGGTCCACGTACTCGTCGCCGAGCACCTCGCGGCGCGCGGCCATTCCGTCGACGAACTTCCTGCTGGTCATGGGCATGTTCCCGTGGTCGGGTTGCGGGGATATCGTGCGGGCCGTGAGGGCGGAGGGTGCCGGTGCGGAGCCGGAGGGTCGTCGAAGCGAGCGGCCTCGTCGCGAGACCCGCCACGCGAGCGTAGCAGTTTTGCCCAGGCGTCCGCGAACCTGCCCATCGGTCGTCGCAGCGTCAGGCCTCGACCTTCCGGAGCAAGGCATACGGACCGTCGGGCCCCGTTCCGTGACCTTCCACCGTCCATCCTCGCGCCTCGTAGAAGCGCATCGCGCGCGCATTCGCGACGACGCACTTCAGGCGCCATGGCATGGGCAGCCACGAATGCAGCGAGTCGAGGAGTGCGGTGCCCACCCCCTGCCGCTGGCGATGCGGCGCGACGTAGAGGTGATGGACGAAGGCAGCCGCCCGGTCCACCGAGACGAAGCCGACGATGGCGCCGTCCGGATCGCAACAGACGAAGAGAACCTCGCCTTTCGATGCCTCGGCAAGATCGCGCCATCCGCGCGCTTCCGCCGGAAGCCATCGGGCATCGGCAACGGCCCGGCCGTACAGACGCTGGAGCGCCGGACTGTCCTGCGGTACGGCCGGACGTATCGCGTGCGGCATGGGGGGGACCGTCGTTCGCCGGGGTCGAAGCGACGCTTCGACCATCAAGGCCGTGGAGGCTTCCCTATCGCTCGTGCGGCGGAATGGACTCGATCGGGCCCGAGAAGCGCGCGTGCTCGACCGGGTCGACGGGCCGGTGCTTCACCCGCACGCTCGCGGGATCCTTGCCGAGGAAGTTGCCGCCCTTCCAGTTCCTCGACGGCCGGATCGGCCTGGGAGCGAATCCGCCGCCGCAGTTCGGGCAGACGTCGTGCAGGACGCCGTCGACGCACGCGGCGCAGAACGTGCATTCGTAGCTGCAGATGCGCGCATCGGGCGACTCGGGCGGCAACGGCGCGTTGCAGTTCTCGCAGGTCGGTCGGAGCTCGAGCATGGGGTCAGTCCTTCGATCGGGGGACGACAACCGACGGCGGCACCGCGATGCGCGGTCGCCGCGTCGCCTCACTTGCGTTTGTACTGGCCGTCGAACGCGGTGGTCCACTGGCCCCTGGCATCGGTGGATTCCCAGAACTGTCGAACGGTGCCGTCGGGGTTGGGCGTCCACGTGATCCGGTGCTTCGTCGTCTGCGCGTCGGCGCCGACGGTCCGGCCCTCGAGCACCATGCTGCCGTCGCGCAGCCCGCCTTCGAGCAGCAGCAGCGTTCCCGAAGTGTCGACCCACGTCTGGTGCCACGCCTTGCGCGGCGCGTCGTAGACGTTGAGGCTCTCGCCGCTGTAGCCGCGACCCGTGTCGTAGCGCTCGTGGAGCACGCAGCCGCCGTATTCGCGCGTGATCCGGTTGGTGCCCGCGAGCTTCCCGTCCGGGGTGCGGACCTCCCATTCGCCGAGCCAGAAATCGAACTGCCGGTGCTCGCTCGCGTCGCACGGGGCCGCCGCGGCGGCCGGCGAGGCGACGAAGCAGCCGACGGCGACGAGCGCTGCGCATAGCGAGTGGCCATGCATGGGCATCGGTTGGGTCCTCCGGTTTCGTCGAACGGCATAGGTCGCCAGTGCTTCGGGACCGCCCGCTAGTTCCATCTCGGATTCGTGACGACGACGAGCAGCATGAAGAGGCCGGCGACGACGCCGGGGATGGCCACGATGGCGAGCACGATCCTGGACGGCCATGCCTTCCCCGCCGAGTGAAGCGCGTGGCCTCCCCAGAGCACCGCGGCGAGTCCGATCAGGATGACCGCCCACAATCCCCTGTTGAACGACGACACCGAGCCGTCCATGAGGCCGACGACGAAGAAGTAGACGGCGACCGCGGCCACGATGGCGTCGATGCCCAGCAGGATCCGATGGATCACGTTCACGACTCCGGGGGCTTCGAAGGAGGGGATGGCGTTCGTCGGGGACCGCGCCGCCGCGCTGCATCCGCGATGCATGGCGCGCGCCGGGTCGGCTATCGCGAACGGGTGAACGCGCCCGCGATCTCGCGCGTCAGCGCCGCGGCCGGGATCTCGCGGCACCCGCCCGCGTTCTGTCCCGACCACAACGGCGAGAAGTCGCCGATGCCGAGGCTCTCCGCCTTCGCGCGCAGCGGTGCGATCGCCGACGTCGCCAGAGGAAAGTCGGGAACCGCGGTGCCGATCGGTCCGAGCTCGCGCATGAAGCGGTTCACGATGCCGCGGGCGGGGCGCCCGGTGAACAGGTTGGTGAGCGCGGTGATGCGGGCGGCGTCGCTCTTCAGCGCGGCACGATGCAGCGCGGTCGTCGTGGCTTCCGGGCACAGCAGATAGGCGGTTCCGACCTGCACGCCGGCCGCGCCGAGCGCCAGCGCCGCCGCGACGCCCCTCGCGTCCGCGATGCCGCCCGCCGCGATGACCGGAATCCGCACGGCCTTCACGATCTGCGGCACCAGCGCGAACGTGCCGACCTGGGTGGAGAGGTCGCTCGACAGGAAGATGCCGCGATGGCCGCCGGCCTCGAGTCCTTGCGCGATCACCGCGTCGACGCCGTGCGCTTCCAGCCAGCGCGCCTCGTCGACGGTGGTCGCCGACGACAGGATCCTCGCGCCCCATCCGCGCACGCGGTCGAGCAGTTCGGCCGGCGGCAGCCCGAAGTGAAAGCTCACGACCGGGGGGCGAAACTCGGCGAGGACATCGGCCGCCTCGGCGTCGAACGGCCTCCGTCCGGGACCCGACGCGATGGCGCTCGCGTCGATGCCGAATTCCGCGTAGTACGGCGCGAGCGCAAGCCGCCACGCCGCTTCGCGTTCGGCGCCGGGCTCGGGCGGCCGGTGGCAGAAGAAGTTGACGTTGAACGGCTTGTCCGTCCGAGCGCGGATCGCCGCGAGCTCCCTGCGCATCGAAGCGGGATCGAGCATCGCGCAGGGCAGCGAGCCCAGCCCGCCCGCGTTCGAGACCGCGACGGCGAGCGCGCTGCCCTGCACGCCCGCCATCGGGGCCTGGACGATCGGGAGGTCGACTCCGACGAGTTCCTGCAGCGTCATCTTCGGCTCCGTGGTCCCGCGCAGGGGCGGCCCCGTCAGCGCTTCCAGAACTCGCGCGAGGCGATGCGCGCGCCTTCCGCCATCGCGGCCATCTTCGCCCAGACGACGTCGGGATCGACCGCGGCCTGCCCGACCCACGTGCCGAAGCCGCAGTCGCTTCCCGCCATCACGTTCTCGCGGCCGACCAGCTTCGCGTAGCGGCCGATGCGCTGCGCGACGAGCTCGGGGTGCTCGATGAAGTTCGACTTCGACTCGATCACGCCGGGGATCAGCAGCTTGCCTTCGGGGAGCTTCACCGTCTCGAAGAGCTTCCACTCGTGCGCGTGGCGCGGATTGGCGGCCTCGAGCGCGATCGCGGAGGGTCGCGCGCGGAACACGACGTCGATCACGTCGGCGAGCGGCACGTCGCAGTGGTGCGGACCTTCGTAGTTGCCCCAGCACAGGTGCATACGCAGCTGCTCGGGCGGGATGTTCGCGGTCGCGTGGTTGAGCGCCTCGACGTGCATCTGCGCCTTCCTGCGCCACTCCGCGAGCGGCAGGTCGGCGTACTGGATGTGCCTCCCCATCCCGAGGTCGGGGCAGTCGATCTGCAGCACGACGCCGGCCTTCGCGATCGTCTCGTACTCGTGCCGCATCGCGTCCGCGATCGCGAACACGTACGCTTCCTCGGTCGGGTAGTGCTCGTTGCGGAAGAACAGCGACACGACGCCGGGCGACGCGGCCGTCAGGAACGCGTCCTGCACGCTCACCGCAGCGACCGCCGCCTTCAGGTGCTCGACGTCGACCCTCGCCGCCTGCGGATCGCGCACGTCGATCGCCGCGTTGCACGCCGGCGTCTTGCGGCGCGAGCGTCCGGGATCGCCGAACACGCGCTTCGCGAGGCTCGGAAACTCGGCCAGGTCCTGGTAGACGAACGTGTTGCCGGTGCCGCCGAAGCCGGCGAGGCGGTCCTTGATGTAGGTCGCGTACGATGGCTTGCTCATCTCGCCGTCGTTGACGATGTCGACGCCGGCCGCCGCCTGCTTCTGCACGACCTCGGCCACGGCCGCGGCGACGCGCCGCTCGAGCGCGGCGGCGTCGACAGGCACGCCTTCCTCCTTCGCGTACATCATCCGGATCAGGTCGGCCGGGCGCGGCAGGCTGCCCGTGTGCGTCGTCAGGAATCGTTCGGTGCTGCGCTTCATGGGCACTCCACGGCATTGCGGCTCGGGCGCGCCGTCGACGGGGCGCGTGCGGTCGCAGGCATGGCGGCTATCCTGGAGGACCGCACTCTACTCGACTACAACACCCGCGTCATGAAGACGCTGTACGGGTCCTCGGCGTAGCCGGCGTACGGACCGCAGGACGCGAAGCCGAAGCCCGCGTAGAGTCGGCGGGCGGGCACGAACGCCGCCGCCGATCCGGTCTCCAGGCTGATGCGCCGGTAGCCCCGCCGCCGTCCCTCGTCGACGATGTGGCGCAGCATCGCGCTCGCGACGCCCTTGCGCAGGTGCGGCGTCGCCGTCCGCATCGACTTGATCTCGCCGTGCGACGGATCGAGCTCGCGGAGTGCACCGCAGCCCAGGAGCTCGGCGTCCTCCCAGGCGGTCCAGAACGTGACGTCGGGCGCGCGCAGCGCGTCGAGGTCGAGCGCGTGGATGCTCCCGGGCGGCGAATGGAGCGTCATCGTGTGCAGGTGCTCCTCCAGCAGGCCCCGGACCTCGGGACCGCGAAGGTCGTCGACACGGATGTTCGTCGAATGCCTGACTTCCGCGCGCCATTCGATTCTCCGGTTCGCGCGAAGCATGACCGGCTTCCGTGCGTCGCGCCCGCGCGCCTTCGCCGTCCTCAGGTTGGCGACGAGGCCGAACGTCGTCGGCCGTTCGACCGGCAGGTGCCGGAGATCATGCGTCGCC
>CALDKM010000095.1:0-9843 GCA_937898875.1 uncultured Pseudomonadota bacterium
CGACTCCCTCTCCCCGCCTTGCGGGGAGAGGGTTGGGGTGAGGGGCGCCTCGTGAGGCCCGAATGACCCGATTCGACGTCGACGCCATCGCGTTCGATCTCGACGGCACGCTCGTCGATACGATCGGCGACCTCGCGCACGCGCTGAACCGGACGCTCGCCGAGGACGGCTTCGAGGCGCTGGCGATCGACGCGGTGCGCGACCTCGTCGGCAAAGGCGTGGGCAATCTCGTGCGGCGTGCGTACGCGATGGCGCGCGGCGAGCCCCCTGCGGACGACGAGCTCGAGCGCATCGTCGCGCGCTACTTCGCGAACTACGCCGCGACGCTCGGCGAGCGCTCGGCGCCGTATCCGGGCGTCGTCGAGGGCCTCGGACGGCTGCGCGCGGCGGGGTTTCCGCTCGCGGTCGTGACGAACAAGGCGTCGAGATTCGTCCAGCCGCACCTCGACCGCACGGCGTTCGCCGGCTGGTTCGACGCGATCGTCGGCGGCGACGATGCCGGCGCGAAGAAGCCCGATGCGGCACCGCTCGAGCTCGCCGCCGCGCGGCTGGGCGTGGACGTGCGGCGTGTCCTGATGGTGGGCGACTCGGGCAACGACGTCGCCTGTGCCCGCGCCGCCGGCGCGCCGGTCGTCGTCGTCCCCTACGGCTACCGCGAGGGGCGCGCCGTGCAGGACCTGGCGGCGGATGCTATAGTCGATTCCCTCGACGACCTGCCCGATCGCGTGGCGGTCCGCCGAACCCCGGATTCCCGATGAAACCCGACGCTTTCGACCCCTCAGGCTGCCGCGCAAGCGCGTGGCGCCTCCGTGCGGGCGCGTGGCGCTGCTGGCGCCGCTCCTAGACCGTCGCCCGCGCCCGGCGTCCGCGCTACCGAAGGACGCCGCCGAAAGCAGCATCGTCGCATCCCCCGGGGTCGCACCCATGCTCACCGAAGCCGAATTCCGCACGCTCGCCGAGCGAGGCTACAACCGCATACCGCTGGTCGAGGCATCGTTCGCGGACCTCGACACGCCGCTGTCGCTCTACCTCAAGCTCGCGGGTACGCGCGACACCTTCCTGCTGGAGTCGGTCGTCGGCGGCGAGCGCTTCGGCCGCTACTCGTTCATCGGACTCCCCGCGCGCACGCGCATCGCCGCGCGCGGCCGCGCGATCGAGGTGAGCGAAGGCGGGCGGATCGTCGAGCGGCACGAAGGCGATCCGATCGAGTTCGTGCGCGGCTACATGAAGCGCTTCCGCGCGGCGCCGCTGCCCGACCTGCCGCGCTTCTGCGGCGGGCTGGCCGGCATGTTCGGCTACGACGTGGTCCGGCACATCGAACCGAGGCTCGCGGACACGGCGAGGCCGCCCACGCCGGGCCTCGCGGACGTGCCGGACATGCTGCTGGTCCTCACCGAGGAGCTCGCGGTCGTCGACAATCTCGCCGGCCGTATCTCGCTCATCGTCTACGTGGATCCGAAGGAGCAGGGAGCGTACGCGCGCGGCGTCGAGCGCCTCGCCGAGCTCAGGCGCAAGCTTCGCGTGCCGGTGTCGATCCCCTACCAGACGGCAGGCGCGAAGACGCAGGGCGCGAGCGAATTCGGCGAGTCGGCGTTCAAGGAGGCGGTCGGGCGCGCGAGGGAGTACATCGCGGCGGGCGACATCATGCAGGTCGTGATCTCGCAGCGCATGTCGCGGCCGTTCTCCGCGCCCGCGATCTCGCTGTACCGTGCGCTGCGCTCGATCAATCCGTCGCCCTACATGTTCCACTACGATTTCGGCGACTTCCAGGTCGTGGGCGCGTCGCCCGAGATCCTCGTGCGCAAGGAAGGCCGCGACATCACGCTGCGCCCGATCGCGGGGACGCGGCCGCGCGGGCGCACGCGCGAGGCCGACGAGGCGCTCGCCGCCGAGCTCCTCGCCGACCCCAAGGAGGTCGCCGAGCACGTGATGCTCGTCGACCTGGGCCGCAACGACGTCGGCCGGGTCGCCGCGATCGGCTCGGTGCGCGTGACCGAGCGCATGGTCGTCGAGCGGTATTCGCACGTGATGCACATCGTCAGCAACGTCGAAGGGACGCTCAAGCCCGGGCTCGACAGCCTCGACGTGCTGCGCGCCGCGTTTCCCGCGGGCACGGTGTCCGGCGCGCCGAAGGTGCGCGCGATGGAGATCATCGACGAGCTCGAGCCCACGCGCCGGGGCGTCTACGCGGGCGCGGTCGGCTACCTCTCGTTCCACGACGACATGGACACGGCCATCGCGCTGCGCACCGCCGTCGTGAAGGGCGGCACCCTGTACGTCCAGGCCGGCGGCGGGATCGTGCACGACTCGACGCCCGACGGCGAGTGGCAGGAAACGCTCAACAAGGCGCGCGCGCTCATGCGCGCCGCCGACCTCGTCGAGGCGGGTCTCGACGCCGCGCCCTGATCGGACCGCCCGGTCCGCTATGGCATCATCCGTCTCCGCCCCCTGCACGCCCCCGAACGCCATGATCACCCGCCGCCGCCTTCTCGTCTCCGCCGCCGCCGCGCCGCTCGTGCTCGCCGGGTGCAAGGTCCGCACGATCAACTACTTCCCGGTGAACCCGGCGACGGTCCGGTTCGTGAACGTGATGTACCCCTATGCGGGGCTCGACGGCCTCCACGAGTCCGTCGTCGTCTGGGCCGACCTCGGGTTCGAGGGCGCCAGCGACTACGCCGAGTTCGACAACAACCGGACCTCGTTCAGCGTCCGCCCGACCGGGACGGCGACCGACCTTGCCTCGGCGGAGATCACGCTCACCGGCAAGCAGCCGTACTCGCTCATCGCGTTCGGTGCGCTAGGCGCCCCCGGCCTGCTGCTCCTGCCGGACGCCGTGTCCGGGGGAACCGGGAACACGCTGATCCGCCTGATCAACGTCGGGCTCGGCGCGCCGACGGTCGACGTGTACGTCACGGCACCCGACGTGAACCTCGACGAGGTCTCGCCCAACTTCGTCGGCGTGAGCTCGGGCAATTCGACGGTCGGGCTCCGGATGCCGCCCGGCACCTATCGCCTCCGCGGCACGCTCAACGGCACGAAGGCCCTGATCTACGACTCCGGCACGGTCGAGCTGGCGGAGAACGCGTCGACCAACATGATGCTCTACACGCTCCGGAGCGCGTACCTGATGCAGTGCATGCTCCTCCCGGTGAGCTCGACGGGCGCGGGGGCCGTCGTCGCGACGAGCCAGGTGTCGGCCGTCAAGGTGGTGAACGCCGCGCTCAACGCGGGCACCATCGACGGCTTCATCGACGGGACGCTGTTCGTCAACGACGTCCCCTACAAGGAAGTCACCGCGTACTCGTTCCAGACCGTCGGCGCGCACACGCTCTCGTTCGAGGCGACGAGCACGGCGGGCGCGGCGATCGCGTCGCTGCAGCGGACGCTCGAGTCGACGAGCGACATCTCGGTGCTGGTCGCCGGCTTCCCGGGCGCGGTGCAGGCGATCGCGTTCGCCGACGACAACATCGTCCCGCTCGCGGGGAAGTGCCGCGTGCGCTTCGTGAACGGGAGCTCCGACAGCGCCGCGTACGACGTCTACCTCGGCGATACGAGGCTGGTGTCCTCGCTCGCGGCACGCACCGCGTCCGACTACTTCACGCTCGACGCGGCGACGTACACGGTCACCTTCCGGGATCCCGCCTCGGGGGCGACGGCGCTCACGATCGCCGACCAGGCGATCGGCGAGAGCCGGGTCGTGACGTTCTACCTGGCCGGCGCCGCGGGCCAGCTCTCCTCGATCGTCAGCACGGACCGCTGAGCGGCCGCCGTGCGCGCCGCCGCCGGCGGCCGGGACGACCATGCTGCTGATGATCGACAACTACGACAGCTTCACCTGGAACCTCGTCCAGTACCTGGGCGAGCTCGGGGCGGAGGTGCACGTCCACCGCAACGACGCGATCACGCTCGAGCAGGTCGAGGCGTGGCAGCCGGAGCGGATCGTCGTGTCGCCGGGGCCCTGCACGCCGAACGAGGCCGGCATCTCGGTGCCGATCATCCGGCGTTTCGGCGGCCGCGTGCCGATCCTCGGCGTGTGCCTCGGCCACCAGGCGATCGGCCAGGCGTTCGGCGGGACGATCGTGCGAGCGCAGCACGTGATGCACGGCAAGGTCTCGCCGGTCGCGCACGACTCGCGCGGCGTGTTCGCCGGCCTGCCCTCGCCGTTCACGGCGACGCGCTACCACTCGCTCGCGATCGAGCCGTCGAGCCTGCCGCCGTCGCTCGAGGTGAGCGCGCGCGCGGACGACGGCGAGATCATGGGTGTGCGCCACCGGACGTTCGCCGTCGAGGGCGTCCAGTTCCATCCCGAGGCGCTCCTCACCGAGCACGGCATGCGCCTGCTCGCCAACTTTCTGCGGATGTCGTGAGCGCCGGGACGTTCCCCCGCGCCCGTCGCCCGAACCGGAGTCCACGATGACCATGTCGCTGCAGGACGCGCTCCAGCGCACGATCGAGCACCGCGAGATCTTCCACGACGAGATGCTGTCGCTCATGCGCAGGATCATGAGCGGCGAGGTGTCGCCGGTGATGATCGCGGCGCTCACCGTCGGCCTGCGGGTCAAGAAGGAGACGATCGGCGAGATCGCCGCGGCCGCGCAGGTGATGCGCGAGTTCGCGACGAAGGTCGAGGTGCCCGACGCCGGGCACCTGGTCGACATCGTCGGCACCGGCGGGGACGCGCAGCACACGTTCAACATCTCGACCGCGTCGATGTTCGTCGCGGCGGCGGCCGGCGCGCGCGTCGCGAAGCACGGCGGCCGGTCGGTGTCGTCGAAGTCGGGCAGCGCCGACGTGCTCGAGGCGCTCGGCGCCAACATCATGCTGACGCCGGGTGCGGTCGCGCAGTGCATCGGCGAAACGGGCATCGGCTTCATGTTCGCGCCGTCGCACCACGCGGCGATGAAGCACGCGGCGCCGGTGCGCCGCGAGCTGGGCGTCCGCACGATCTTCAACATCCTGGGCCCGCTCACGAATCCGGCCGGCGCGCCCAACCAGCTGATCGGCGTGTTCCACCCGGACCTGGTCGGCATCCACGTGCGCGTGCTGCAGCGCCTGGGCGGCAAGCACGTGATGGTCGTCTACGGCAAGGACGGCCTGGACGAGGTCTCGCTCGGTGCGGCGACGATGGTCGGCGAGCTCAAGGACGGCGAGATTCGCGAGTACGAGATCCATCCGGAGGACTACGGGATGGCGATGAAGTCGCACCGGGGGCTCAAGGTCGCCGACGCGATGGAGTCGCGCGAGATGGTGCTCGAGGCGCTCGGCGACGTCGACGGGACGCCGCGCGAGATCGTCGTGCTCAACGCCGCCACCGCGCTGTACGCGGCGGGCGTCGCCGACTCGATCGGCGAAGGGATCGAGCGCGCGCGGGCGGCGATCGCGTCGGGGGCGGCCCGCCGCAAGCTCGATGCCTTCGTCGCGGCGACGCAGAAGCTCGGCACGAAGGCCTGACGCCGGAGGGGCGATGGACCCGAAGCGCACCGACATCCTCGCGCGCATCGTCGCGGACAAGGCCGAGGAGGTGATCGCCGCGCAGCTCGCGCGCCCCTGGGACGAGGTCGCCGCCG
Source organism: uncultured Pseudomonadota bacterium (assembly GCA_937898875.1). Classification (GTDB taxonomy): domain Bacteria; phylum Pseudomonadota; class Gammaproteobacteria; order Burkholderiales; family Casimicrobiaceae; genus VBCG01. Next base: position 5,568 of record CALDKM010000095.1, read on the forward strand.
CGGCCCGCTCCGCCCCGCCGCCGCGCGACTTCGCCGGCGCGATCGAGTCGGCGATCGCGGCCGGCCGTCCCGCGGTGATCGCGGAGATCAAGCGCGCCTCGCCGTCCAAGGGCGTGCTGCGCGAGGCGTTCGACCCGCCGGCGATCGCCGCCTCGTACGAGCGCGCCGGCGCGACGTGCCTGTCGGTGCTCACCGACGCCAAGTACTTCCACGGCTCGAACGACTACCTCGTCGCGGCGCGCGCCGCGTGCTCGCTGCCGGTGCTGCGCAAGGAGTTCATCGTCGACGAGTACCAGATCGCCGAGTCGCGCGCGCTCGGCGCCGACGCGATCCTGCTGATCGTCGGCGCGCTCGACGACGACCAGCTCCGGCGCTTCGAACATCGCGCAGGCGAGTTCGGGCTCGCGGTGCTCGTCGAGGTCCACGACGCGGAGGAGCTCGCCCGCGCGCTCGAGCTCTCCACGCCGCTCATCGGGATCAACAACCGCAACCTCAAGACGTTCAACGTCTCGCTGTCGGCGACGCTCGACCTGCTGCCGAAGGTCCCGCCGGGCCGGCGCGTCGTCACCGAGAGCGGGATCTCGCTGCCCAAGGACGTGGCGCTGATGCGCAGCCGCGGCGTGCAGGCGTTCCTCGTCGGCGAGGCGTTCATGCGCGTGCCGGATCCGGGCGCGGGGCTGAAGTCGCTGTTCGGCTGAAAACCGGGGTCGTGAAAACCGGGGTCGGATTCGAATCTGACCCCGGGGTGCGCACGACCTCCCCCGAGTGCACTGGAGGGGGGGCGGACGCCGAGCGGGGCGCGTTGTAACATTCGGGCGCGCCCGTTCGCCCGCCCTGCCCGCGAGCGCACGTGGGCGCCGCAACCCCTCACTCCCGATCCCCGACCCGTGGCCGCGATCGTCGTCGAAGGCGCAAGCAAGCACTGGACGACCGCCGAAGGCCAGGTGCGGGCCGTCGACCGCATCTCGTTCTCGCTGGACGAGGGCACGCTGAACGTTCTGCTCGGGCCCTCCGGTTGCGGCAAGTCGACGACGCTCCGCCTGATCGCCGGGCTCGAGATCGCCGACGGAGGGACCATCCTCATCGCCGGCCGCGACGTCACGCGATTGCCACCTTCGCAGCGCAACATCTCGATGGTGTTCCAGTCCTACGCGCTGTTCCCGCACCTCACGGTCGCCGAGAACATCCTGTTCGGCCTGCGCGTGCGGAAGGTCGCGCCCGGCGAGTGCGACCGGCGGCTCGCCGAGACCGCATCGCTGCTCGGTCTCTCCTCGCTCCTCGCGCGCAAGCCGGGCCAGCTTTCGGGCGGACAGCAGCAGCGCGTGGCGCTCGGGCGCGCGATCATCGCCCGCGCGCCGGTGTGTCTGATGGACGAGCCGCTGTCGAACCTCGACGCGCAGCTGCGCGCCGAGATGCGTCAGGAGATCCGCGCGCTGCAGCAGAAGCTCGGCATCACGATGGTCTACGTCACGCACGACCAGGTCGAGGCGATGTCGATGGCCGATCGCGTGATCCTGCTCAATGGCGGGAAGATCGAGCAGAACGGCGCACCCGTCGACCTCTACGAGACGCCCGCCAACGCGTTCGTCGCCCGCTTCATCGGCACGCCGCCGATGAACCTGCTGCCTCTGGTGGCCGGCAGCTCCGGCGCCGTCATCGACGGAACCGACGGACCCGCGGTGCTCCCGTCCGGATGCGCGGGCGGGTCGCTCGGCGTGCGCCCCGAGCACGTCCGGCTCGCGCACGGCCGGGGCGTGCCGGCGAGTGTCGAGAGCGTCGAGTATCTGGGCGGCGATTCGCTCGTCGCCTGCCGTGTCGGCCGCACGCCGGTCGCCGTGCGCGTCGCCGGCAGCACGACGCTCCGGCAAGGCGATTCAACGGCGCTCGAGTGGTCCGCGGGCGCGCAGCACTACTTCGGTCCCGACGGCGTGCGCCACGCGCCGGCCGGGATCATGCCGGGCGAGACGATGCTCGCCTGATCGCAACGATCCACGCTGTCGACTTACTTGAAGAGGAGAGATTCGCCATGATGCGTCGCTTCCGGCACTGGGCACTCGCCGTGCTCGCCGCGCTCGTCCCGTCGCTCGCGTTCGCGCAGGTCGAGGTTCCGTTCTTCTTCCCGGTCGCCGTCGGCGGCCCGATCACGAAGATCATCGACGGCATGGCCGCCGACTTCGAGAAGGAGAATCCCGGCGTCAAGGTCAAGCCGATCTACACCGGCACCTACCAGGACTCGATCACGAAGGCGCTCACCGCCGTGAAGAGCGGCGAGCCGCCGGTCATGTCGATCCTGCTGTCGACCGACATGTTCACGCTGATCGACGAGGACGCGATCGTCCCGTTCGACGACCTGATCAAGACGGCCGACGACCAGGCGTGGCTGAAGAGCTTCTACCCGGCGTTCATGGAGAACAGCCAGACGGGCGGCAGGACCTGGGGCATCCCGTTCCAGCGCTCGACGATCGTCCTCTATTACAACAAGGAGCTCTTCAAGGAGGCCGGCCTCGACCCGAACCGTCCGCCGCAGAACTGGAAGGAGCAGGTCGAGTACGCGCAGAAGCTCACGAAGCGCGACGCGTCGGGCAACGTGACGCAGTGGGGGATGCAGATCCCGTCGTCGGGCTTCCCCTACTGGCTGTTCCAGGCGCTCGCGATCCAGGCGGGCACCAACCTGATGAACGCGGCGGGCACGCAGACCTTCTACGACCGCCCCGAGGTGATCGAGGGCCTCCAGTACTGGGTCGACCTCGTGAAGAAGCACAAGGTGCACCCCGAGGGGATCGTCGAGTGGGGCACGACGCCGAAGGACTTCTTCGAGAAGAAGGTCGCGATGATGTGGACGACGACCGGCAACCTCACCAACGTCAGGAACAACGCCAAGTTCGACTTCGGCGTCGCGATGCTGCCCGCGGGCAAGCAGCGCGGCAGCCCGACCGGCGGGGGCAACTTCTACCTGTTCAAGAAGTCGACGCCCGCGCAGCGCGAGGCCGCGTTCAAGTTCATCAAGTGGGCGACGACGCCGGCGCGCGCGGCGCAGTGGGGCATCGACACCGGCTACGTCGCGGTGCGGGCCGACGCGTGGGACACGCCGGCGATGAAGCAGTACGTCGCCGGCTTCCCGGCGGCCGCCGTCGCGCGCGACCAGCTGCCGTTCGCGAAGGCCGAGCTCTCGACGCACGACAACCAGCGCGTGACGAAGGCGCTGAACGACGGCCTGCAGGCGGCGCTGACCGGCACCAAGACGCCCGAGGCCGCGATGAAGGACGCGCAACGCGAGGCGGAGCGGCTGCTGCGGTCGTTCCAGCGCTGATCCGGCTTGCCCCTCACCCCGGCCCTCTCCCCGCGATGCGGGGAGAGGGAGGTGACGGCGATGCGCCCTCGCCCGCTTGCGGGAGAGGGTTGGGGTGAGGGGAATTCTGCCCGCGATACGGGGAGCGGCAGGTGGCGCCGAGGACAGGGCGATGGGCGAGCGAGGTCCGGAAGTCGGGGGCAAGAAGGAGCGGCGTACTCGGTCGTTCGGCCGAGCGCACGTCGAGTCGGCAGGGACGATACTCCCTCTCCCCGCATCGCGGGGAGAGGGCAGGGGTGAGGGGCGTCGAGTTCGCGAGGAAGTTGCGCAGGGGCTCCACGGACGCGGAACAGCGTCTTTGGCATCGGCTGCGTGGAGCGCGACTGCATGGCTGCAAATTCCGTCGGCAGCATCCGATCGGCCCGTGGTTCGCGGACTTCGCGTGCATCGAGCGGCGGCTCGTCATCGAGCTCGACGGCGGACAGCACGCCGAACGCGCAGCGTATGACCGTCGGCGCACGGAGGGGCTCCGGCTCGCGGGATGGAGCGTCGCCCGTTTCTGGGACAACGAGGTGCTGAACGACATGGACGCCGTGCTCGAGCGGATTGTGTCGCTGCTGCTCGAGTCCCCTCACCCCGGCCCTCTCCCCGCAATGCGGGGAGAGGGAGGTGACGGCGATGCGCCGTCGCCTACTTGCGGGCGAGGGTTGGAGTGAGGGGCTTTCTCTCCGCGATGCGGGGGCGAGAAGGCGCAAATTCTCCCTCTCCCGTTTGCGGGAGAGGGCCGGGGTGAGGGGCTTTCTCTCCGCGATGCGGGGGCGAGAAGGCGCAAATTCTCCCTCTCCCGCTTGCGGGAGAGGGCCGGGGTGAGGGGCTTTCTCTCCGCGATGCGGGGGCGAGAAGGCGCAAATTCTCCCTCTCCCGCTTGCGGAAGAGGGCCGGGGTGAGGGGCTTTCTCTCCGCGATGCGGGGGGGAGAAGGCGCAAA
>CALDKM010000096.1:0-3050 GCA_937898875.1 uncultured Pseudomonadota bacterium
GATCGCGTTGGACACGGAGGGCTATGCGGTGATGCTGGGCGGGCCCGAACGCCGGTACCTGTTCCTCTGCGGCTCGGATTCCCATGATCCGGCCGAGATCGCACGTCCCCCGAGCGCGACCCTGCGCGTGGTCGAGGCCGGGGTGCCGGGGGCGGGCACTCCATGAGGCACGGCAGACACGGACGTGGCGACATGCCGACCGGACCGTGCCCTCTGGCATCATTGCGCCCGGGCCCCGGGGGTGGATGGGGAACCCGGGTGCCAGGACATCAGTGGTCTTTTCCGTCAACGGCGTTCCGCCATCGCCGCTTGACCGTTATCAACGCTGGCCCGTTGAGCGGACGCAACACTTGCGTCATTTGCGGGCGGCGCACCGTCGCTGCGGCACCGTCGCCGCTGGTGGCGTGTCGTTGATGGACCGAAAGGGAGCAGAAATGACGCACGTGCAACTGAGCTCGATGCCCGACGTGGTCAAGCGAATGGGGTGCCGGCTGGGCACGATCGGCCTCGTCGGCCTGGCGGCGACGCTAGCCTCGCCGGTCGTGGCGTCGGCCGCGGATGCGCCCCGGCGCCCCAACATCGTCGTGATCCTCGGCGACGACCTGGGCTACGCCGACATGGGATCGTTCGGCGGCGAGATCAGGACGCCGAACCTCGACTCGCTGGCGAAGGACGGCGTCCGATTCACGAACTTCTACACCCACGCCAGTTGCTCGCCCACGCGCTCGATGCTGCTAAGCGGCGTCGACACGCACTTGAACGGCCTGGGCAATATGGACGAGTGGATCGCGCCCAACCAGCGCGGCGCCGTCGGCTACGAGGGCTACCTCAACGACCGCGTCGTCACGCTGCCGCAGCTGCTCAAGGGCGCCGGCTACCACACCTACATGGTCGGCAAGTGGCACCTCGGCAAGCAGCCCGACCAGATCCCGGCCGCGCGCGGGTTCGAGCGCGACTTCTCGCTGCTCGACGGCGCGGGTAGCTACTGGGACATGACGAATTTCACCGCCGCGTCGCCGCAGTCGGTCTTCACCGAGGACGGTCGCTACCTCACGAAGCTGCCCGACGACTACTACGCGACGAAGACCTACACCGACAAGCTTATCGGCTACATCGATGCCAACCGTGGCGACGGCAAGCCCTTCTTCGCCTACGTGGCCCACCAGGCGCCGCACGACCCGTACCACCTGCCGAAGGAGTGGCGCTCGCGCCACGTCGGCGAGTACGACAAGGGCTGGGACGCGGTGCGGCAGGAACGCCTGAAGCGCCAGGTCGAACTCGGCATCATGCCCGCGGGCACGCAGCTCGCCGAGCGGATGTGGTTCCTGCCCGATCCGGTCGTGCTGGCGCCGGCGACCCGCGCCATCCTCGGCAAAAAGATGGAGCTCTACGCGGGCATGGTGGAGAACCTCGACTACCACGTCGGCCGCCTGATCGACCACCTGAAACAGATCGGCGAGTACGAGAACACGATCTTCATCGTGTTCGGCGACAACGGTGCCGAGGGCACCGATCTCTTCAAGATGATCGCGGGCTCGCCCGGCTCGCGCGACTACCTGTTCGCCGCGATCCACTGGTCGCAGACCCATCCCAACGCGTGGGGAGATCCGGGTTCGTACGTCGGCTACGGCCCGATGTGGGCGCAGGTGTCGATGACGCCATTCAGCCAGTACAAGGGGTGGGTCGCCGAAGGCGGCATCCGCAACGCGCTCGTCGTCAGCGGCCCGAACGTGAAACGGCCGAAGGGCAGCATCAATCGCGGCCTCATGCACGTGGCCGACATCATGCCGACGTTGCTCGAGGTCGCCGGCACCAGCTATCCGAAGACCCGCGACGGGCGCGAGCTGCCCCCGTTGCTGGGCAAGTCCTGGGACCGCGTGCTGGCGGGCGAGGCGGAGTCACCGCGGACGAGCGACGACTACCTCGCCTGGGAGATCTTCGGCAACCGCGCGCTGCGCCAGGGCGACTGGAAGATCCGCTGGGAGTTCAAGTCGTTCGGCAAGAGCGACTGGGAGCTGTTCGACCTCGCGGCGGATCCCGGCGAGCGCAAGGACCTCGCGCGCGAGCGTCCCGACCGGCTGAAGCCGCTGCTCGCGCTCTGGGACGGCTACGCACGGGCGAACAACGTGATCCTGCCGAGCCGCTCGACGTTCGAGACGCTGGAGGACCAGCTGCCGCCGCGCACGCCGGACGACGCCGGCTATCCGCCGCTCGTCTACAAGCGGCAGTTCGTGCCGCCCAGGGACATGCTGGCCGATCCGAAGCCCTGAGCATTGCCGATCCGAAACGCCATCGACGGAGACGACGAACCATGAACGCACACGCACGTTTGACCAAGTCGGCGCACCGGACGCGATGGACCGTCGCGACGATGCTCGCCGTGTTCCTGCTCGGGGCGTCGCAGGCCGGGGCGCAGGTCCCCGCTCGCTTCTACTGGAAGACGCTGTCGGACGGCAATGCCGTGCCGATCATCGTCAACTCGATCAGCGGCAATACGAACCCGTTCGATCCGGCCCTCACCGTGACGCCCGGCGCGGACTTCGACGCGACACTGGCGATTACGGGCTACGCGCACACCTTCACCCTGTTCGATCGCTCGGCGATGGCGGCGATCCTCCTGCCCATGGGTCGAGTCTCGGGAGACGTGACCGTGGCCGGCACGACCTTCAACCAGTCGGCGAGCGGGTTCGGCGATCCGATGCTCGAGTTCAACATCAACCTCCTCGGTCCGAAGGCGCAGAAGAACATCCCCGACGCCCTGCGCTACGAGCCGGGATTCTCGGTCGACTTCCTCGCCGACCTGGCGTTGCCGATCGGCGAATACGACAGCAGCCAGCCGCTGAACGTCGGCCAGAACCGCTGGTACGGTCGCGTGGGCATGCCCGTGGTCTGGCAGCTCGGCGACTGGGTGCCGGGCCGGCGCACGACGCTCGAGCTCCTGCCTGCCGTGTGGTTCTTCGGCAAGAACAACGACTACGTCGGGCAGACGCTGGAGACCGATCCGATGTTCCAGCTGGACGCGCACCTGACCCGCGACTTCACCGAGCATT
>CALDKM010000097.1:0-18692 GCA_937898875.1 uncultured Pseudomonadota bacterium
TGGTCGGCGCGGGCAAGGCCGAGGGCGCGATGGACGCCGGCAACATGCTCAAGCCCGCGCTCGCGCGAGGCGAGCTGCACTGCGTCGGCGCGACGACGCTCGACGAGTACCGCAAGTACGTCGAGAAGGACGCGGCGCTCGAGCGGCGGTTCCAGAAGGTGATGGTCGGCGAGCCGTCGATCGAGTCGACGATCGCGATCCTGCGGGGCCTGCAGGAGCGCTACGAGATCCACCACGGCGTCGAGATCACAGACCCGGCGATCGTCGCCGCGGCCGAGCTCTCGGCGCGCTACATCACCGACCGCTTCCTGCCCGACAAGGCGATCGACCTGATCGACGAGGCGGCCGCGCGCATCAAGATGGAGATCGACAGCAAGCCCGAGTCGATGGACAAGCTCGACCGGCGGCTGATCCAGCTGAAGATCGAGCGCGAGGCGGTGAAGAAGGAGACCGACGAGGCGAGCAAGAAGCGCCTCGCCGCGATCGAGGACGAGATCGGCAAGCTCGAGCGCGAGTACGCGGACCTCGAGGAGGTCTGGAAGGCCGAGAAGGCCAGCGTCGCCGGCACGCAGCACATCAAGGAGGAGATCGACAAGGTCAAGCTCCAGATGGACGAGGCGAAGCGCAAGGGCGACTGGCAGGCGATGTCGGAGCTTCAGTACGGCAAGCTGCCCCAGCTCGAGGCGCAGCTCAACAAGGCCGACAAGGCGGCCGCGAAGGACCAGGCGAAGAAGCCGAAGCTGCTGCGCACGCAGGTCGGCGCCGAGGAGATCGCGGAGGTCGTCTCGCGCGCGACCGGCATCCCGGTGTCGAAGATGATGCAGGGCGAGCGCGACAAGCTCGTCCGGATGGAAGATCGCCTGCACCAGCGAGTCGTCGGGCAGGACGAGGCGGTGCGGCTGGTCTCCGACGCGATCCGCCGCTCGCGCTCGGGGCTCTCGGACCCGAACCGTCCGTACGGCTCGTTCCTGTTCCTCGGGCCCACGGGCGTGGGCAAGACCGAGCTCACGAAGGCGTTGGCCGAGTTCCTGTTCGACAGCGACCACGCGCTCGTGCGCATCGACATGTCGGAGTTCATGGAGAAGCACTCGGTCGCGCGGCTGATCGGCGCGCCGCCGGGCTACGTGGGATACGAGGAAGGCGGCACGCTCACCGAGGCGGTGCGGCGCAAGCCCTACAGCGTGATCCTGTTCGACGAGATCGAGAAGGCGCACCCGGACGTGTTCAACGTGCTCCTGCAGGTGCTCGACGACGGCCGGCTCACCGACGGGCAGGGGCGCACGGTCGATTTCAAGAACACCGTGATCGTGATGACGTCGAACCTGGGCTCGCACAAGATCCAGCAGCTCACCGACGAGGGCGCGGACCCGGGCCTGATCAAGATCGCCGTGATGGCGGAGGTCAAGACGAGCTTCCGTCCCGAGTTCGTCAACCGGATCGACGAGATCGTGGTGTTCCACCCGCTCGACGAGGCCCAGATCGCGAACATCGCTCGCATCCAGTTGAAGGCGCTCGAGGCGCGGCTCGCGAAGCTCGAGATCCGGCTCGTCGTGGACGACGCCGCGATCAAGGCGGTGGCGGCGGCGGGCTTCGACCCCGTCTACGGCGCGCGGCCGCTGAAGCGCGCGATCCAGCAGCAGATCGAGAACCCGCTCGCGAAGGAGATCCTTTCCGGCAAGTACGCCGGTGGCGACACCGTGAAGGTGACCGCGAGCGGCGGCGAGGTCGGGTTCGTGAAGGGCTGAGGTCGGGGCGGCCCGCCGTCGAGGGTCATCGCGCGGCGGCGTCGGGCGCCGGCCCGGGCGACTCGCCCAGCGCGACGTAGGGCCGGAACTTCGCGCGCGGGCCGCGCGGGAAGGCGTCGACGATCGTGACGTCGAAGCGCACGCCTTCGCCGAGGACGCGCGCGCCGTCCGCGCGCACCCGCGCGAGGTCGGCCGGATCGGGGGCGCGCCGCGTCGCGATCTCGAGGACGACGTGGTCGACGGCGCGCTGGACGAGCCGGTGCTGCGCGATCCAGTCCCCGTCGCGGTCGGCGAGCGCCCCGGTGATCCGGTACGGGTGGATCGCACGCCCGCCGGGAAGCGCGAGCACCTCGGCGGCGCGCCCTTCGATCGCGCGCAGCGTCGAATACGGCTGGCCGCAAGCGCAGGCGTCCGGACCGCGCACCGCGAGGTCGCCGGTCCGGTAGCGCACGAACGGCATCGCGTACGAGTGCAGCGCCGTGGCGACGACGTGGCCCGGCTCGTCGACGGCGACCGGACGCCCGTCGTCGTCGACGACCTCGACGAGGACGGCGTCGTCGCAGACGTGATAGCCGTGCCCGGCGGGGCATTCCGACGCGAGCAGGTTGAACTCGTGCGCGCCGTACAGGTCGACGACGCGCGCGTTCCACGCGTCGGCGATCGCGCGCCGCGCGGGCGAAGTCAGCACTTCGCCGCCGCTCACGACAAGGCGCAGCGGAGAGACCGTCGCGTGCCTGCGCGCCGCCTCGGCGGCGAGGTACGCGAGCGTCGACGGGTAACCGACGACGACGTCGGGACGGTGGCGCGCGAGCGCGTCGAGCATGTCGGACGCGTCGGCGAGCCCGTCGAGGTCGACGTCCGGATGCACGCGCAGCGCGCGTCGCAGGCGGCCCGGCCACGTGACTCGCGTACCGCCGGCGGGCAGCTGCCGGAAGCGGACGATCCGATCCGTCCACCGTACGCCGGCCTCCGCGAGCGCGCGCAGGCGGAAGAGCTGGAGCAGGTGCTCCTCGAAAGGCGTGCGGGAGATCGAGAACGGTTCGCCCGACGAGCCGCTGGTCTCGTGGCGGACGAGGGCGAGGGGATCGGCGCCGTCGGCGAGCGTGTCGCGCAACGGGCGCGCGCGCAGGTCGTCCTTGCCGATGACGGGGAGCGCCCGCACCGCATCGGGGGCCGCGAGCGACGCCGAGGCGACATCGGCATCCCGCCAGTGGTCGCGGTAGACGGCGACGTGCTCGCGGCAATGAGCGACGATCGACTGCAGCTTGCGGGCCTGGAACCGGCGCAATCCGTCGCGGCCGCCGTGCGGCGGCCGCCAGTGCCTGATCAACGCGTGCGCGTGCTCGACGTAGCGCATCGGAGGGTTCGAACGGGTGGGAGACGCGGGTCCGCGACGCCGGCGATCGGGGGGCGGAGGCGTGCCTTCCGGGAGATCTTCGCACGGGCCGTGCCGGCCGGATCGTTGCGCCTGGATTCGATTCAGGCGGGTTGACATGAGAATAGGAATCGTTATCATTAACGCATCGCCCCTGGAGAGCCGCCATGCTCGACCTTCACGTTCCCGCCGACGAGTCGACCCCTGACGCGATCATCGCCGGGACGCTGTGCCTGATGAGCTGCTACGCGCAGCATCCGGCGCCGGCTTATGCCGGCCGCGTCGCGGACAACCTGCTTCGGCTTGCCGTCGCACCCGCGCTGAGCGGGGAGTTCCGCGCCGTCTGCCGCCGGATGGCGGAGCGCTGGACCGTGTTGCAGCGGGAGGCGCAGACCCTGTGCGATCGCGGCGTCGCGATCGCCGACACCCGCGTGCTTCAATGAGCCCGATCGAAGCGCTGCGCGCCGCCGCGAAGGGGCGCGATCCCGAGACGCTGATCGGCCCGCTCTTTTTCCTGTTCACGCGGCTCGCATCGGCGCGCGACGCATGCGCCCGCTGCGCGCTCGCCGACCACCTGACGGTGCTCGCCGCGCATCCGGGCGTCGACCCGGACCTGCGGCTCGCGGCGGGTGCGCTCGCGATCGAGCACCGGCGATAGCGTCTACTCGATCGGAATCCGCGTCGCGTTCTTCGCGAGCCACGCGTCGAACGTCTGCAGCGCGGGATTGAGCGAGCGGGCGAACGCCGGGTCGCGCGCCGCGCGAAACTCGCGTTCGAAGTCGCGCTTGAACTGGAACATGTTGCCCAGGTCGTCGGCACCGGGGAAGCCGAAGCCGCGGTAGGTCTCCGGCGACACGTCGTTGTGCCGCACCGCCTTGCCGAGCGCGCGGCCCAGTGCGGCAGCCATCTCGGCGCCGGAGAGGTGCTCGCCGGCGATGCCCACCGTCCTGCCGACGAATTCGCCGCCGCGCTTGAACACGCCGTACGCGCAGCGGCCGATGTCCTCGGCCGCCATGCCGGGGAGCTTCGCCTGGCCCATCGGGAGCGTGAATCCCAGCGCGCCGTCCGGGCCCTTCTTCGGCCCCATGCCGAAGTGGATCAGGTTGTCCCAGTAGAACGACGTGAGCAGGAACGTCGTCGGCACGCCGGCATCCGTGAACGCGCGGTTCGCCTCGCCCTTCGCGTCGAAGTGCGGCACCTTGTACCTGCCCATCAGCGTGGGCATCCGGTCGTCGGCGAGCGGTACCCAGCGCCGCGTGTCCTCGAGCGTCGACCAGACGAGGTGACGGATGCCCGCGGCCTTCGCGGCGGCGGCGATCTTGCGCGCCTCCTCGATCTCCCGCTCGGGCTGCATGTGCGCCCAGTAGAACGTGACCGCGTAGACGCCGTGCGCGCCCGCGAAGGCGCGCTCGAGGCTCTTCTCGTCGTCGACGTCCGCGGCGACGACCTCGGCGCCCAGCTTCGCGAGTTCCCTGGCCTGCGGCGAGGCCGGATTGCGCGTGATCGCGCGCGCCGCGAATCCGCCCTGAGGGTCCGCCAGGATCGCGCGTACGAGTCCGCCGCCCTGGGCGCCCGTCGCGCCAAGGACCGCGATGATCTTCTTCGTGCCCATGCGATGCCTCCGTTGCCGTTGCGCCGCCGCGCCCGGTGGCGAGCGTGCAACGATACTCCGGATCGGGGCAACGGTCAGGAGGCGTGGAGCAGGCGTCCGCCGGCGAACGCCCAGTTCTCCCGCGGCGTCTCGACGAACACGACCATCACGTCGTCGGGCTCGATGCCCGCGGCGCGCGCGGCACGGGTCGCGATGTCGGCCGCGACCCTGCGCTTGACGTTCACGCTGCGCCCGACCGACCACACGATGTCGATCAGCACGAAGCGGTCCGCGCGGTCGCGTGCCAGGTCGGGGTAGCGCGGGTCGACGACCACGTCGCCGGGGTCGAGCGCCAGCACGCGCTGGAATCGGTCGGCGGCCGGTACCCCGGAGGCGACGAGCGCGGCGTGCACCTCGTCGAGGATGCGGCGAGCGAGCCCGGCGGGCGCGGTGGCGCGCAGGGTCAGGGTCACGAGCGGCATGGCGAGTCCTCCGCGTCACCGGGCGTGCGTGAGACCCGAGCCGACGCGGCGGCCGGGAATCCGTCGCTTAATCGCCTGCGCCTCATGCGTACGGCACCCATCGCCGTGCGACGGCGGCTCGGCGCAGCCAGGCCGCGATGCGCAGCAGCGTGCGGTTTCGCGCGATCGTGGAGTACGGGCGCGACGCGCCGGGACCGGTCAGGTGGACGAGCGTGTCCTGCTGCGCCTGAACCACCGTGCGGCCGTTGCGCTCGACCGCCCAGGTGTCCCCGGCCTCGAGCACGTGGTCGACCGGATCGCCGTATTGCGTGATCCACAGCTGGCCGCGCCCGACGCGGACGGTCGTGCCGCGCGCGTCGTCGAGGTTGATCGAGTCGCCCGGCGCGAGCGTCAGGTGGCGGAAGTCGGGTCGCGTGGCCATTGTCATTCTCCCGGATCATGGCTAGAGTCGCGGGGCGCCCGGGGAATCCGGGACGCCGGTTCGCGGCTTTCGCAATGACGTGGAGAGGAATCTAACGGTGCCGCGCGGCGTCCTCAAACGCTCATTCGGCATGAAACGCATGCGTCAGGATCATGCATAAGACGCTTCGACGGCTGCCGTCGCTCGACTTCCTCCGCGGGTTCGAGTCGGCCGGCCGCCTGCTGTCGTTCACGCGCGCGGCGGCCGAACTGCACCTGACCCAGTCGGCACTTTCGCGCCAGGTCGCGGCGATCGAGGAGGCGCTCGGTGTCGCTCTGTTCGAGCGCCGGCATCGCGCGCTGAAGCTCACGCCCGAAGGGGAGGCGTTCCATCGCGAGATCGGCGTGCACCTGCAGGGCATCGCACGCGCGGCCGAGTCGGCGGGCAGCGTGCGCCGGTCCCCCGGGCTCACGGTGACGACGACGGTGTCGTTCGCGTCGCTGTGGCTGATCCCGCGGTTGCCGCGCTTTCGCGCGACGCATCCCGACGTCGAGGTCTACGTGTCGGCCGACGACCGCAACGTCGATCTCTCGCGCGGAGAGGTCGACGTGGCCATCCGCTACGTGAGCCGGGAGACGAAGCTGCCGCCGGACGCGGTGCCGATGTTCGGCGAGCGCATGCTGCCGGTCGTGAGTCCGGCCGTCGCGCGCGATCCGCGGACGCCGCTCAAGCGCCCGGCGGATCTCGCGAAGCACGTGCTGCTGCACCTCGACGACCCCGAGGGACGCGTGCCGTGGCTCAACTGGCCCGCGTGGCTCGCGGCGAACGGCGAGCCCGGGCTCAGGCCCGCCGGATCGCTGCGCTTCACGGTGTACGACCAGGTGGTGCAGGCGGCGGTGGGCGGGCAGGGCGTCGCGCTCGGGCGCCTGCCGCTGATCGCCGAGCTTCTGCGCGAAGGGCGGCTCGTCGCGCCGTTTTCGAAGCGCTACGACTCCGAGCGCGGCTACGTCGCGCTCACGGCGCCGCATGCGGGCGCGCGCGAGGACGTCGGCGCGTTCGTCCGGTGGCTTGACGCCGAGTCGGCCGGGCTGCGCCGGGACGTCGGCGCGGCGCGCTCGCCGCCCGTCCCGCTTCCGCCCGGCACGGTCAGTCCTTCCAGGCGCTGAACACGAAGTCGCGGTCGCGCTGGGGCGCGTGGCACCCGTAGCACGCGCCTGCGGCATTCGCGCCGACGGCGCGTTCGGTGCGCGAGTCGCCCTTGAACGCCTCGAACCCCCAGCCGCCGGTCGCCGGGTAGCGCTTCGCCTCCTTGCGCATCACGCCGACGACCTTGCGCGCGCCATCGACCACGGTGCCGTCGTCCTGCTTCGCTTCCAGCAGGTCGAAGACGATCACCGCGCCGTCGGGGAACCGCCCGCGCCGGTAGCCCTCGAGCGCCTTCGCGTTCGCGTAGAGGTGGTGGACGCCGCCGAACGACTCGTGGAGCGGGTGTCCGGGAAGGATCTGCATCGTCTTGACGTGGGCCCAGCCGCGATAGCCGGCCGGGTAGGGAACGGGCGGTGGATCGGCGGCGAGCGCCGTCGCGACGGCGAGGGCCGGCGCGAGGCCGACGGCTAGGGGGAACGCTCGGATGCGCATCTCGTGTCTCCGGTTAGAATGATGGGGCGCCACGCGGCGCGTCGCCGCAGGTCCCGAGCGCATCCTGCCCGCGGCGAACGGGCGCGCAAAGCGGGTACGCGCAGGTCAGGTACGTACCGAACGGTGCATCTTGGCGACGATACGGAGCAAAAAAATCCTGCCCGGGCCGCCCCCGGCCGCGCGCATGGTCGAGGACATCGTCGGCTGCAAGTGGTCGCTCGCAGTGCTCGACCGCGTGCGCCACGGCGTCCACCGTCCCGGTGCGCTGGAGGCGAGCCTGCCGGGGCTGTCGACGAAAGTGCTCAACGAGCGGCTGCGCAAGCTCGTGCGCTTCGGCATCCTCGATCGGACCGCGTATCCCGAGGTGCCGCCGCGCGTCGAGTACAGGCTGACCGCGTTCGGCGGGCGTTTCGTCCGCGTGCTCGACGACATCGCCGCGCTCGACGAGGCGGCGCCGCCGCGGTGACGCACGCGACGCTCGAGCCGTCGGCCTGGGTCCGGCGCCATGCGCGGCTGATCCGGCCGGGCGCCGGTGCACTGGACCTGGCCGCCGGGTACGGCCGCCACGCGCGTCTGCTCGCCGCGCAGGGCCACGACGTCCTGGCCGTCGACCGCGACGCCGCCGCGCTGGCGACGCTCGCCGGCATCGCCGGGATCCGGACGCGCGTCGCGGATCTCGAGTCGGGCGCGTGGCCGCTCGCCGGCGAGCGCTTCGACGCGATCGTCGTCGCGAACTACCTGCACCGCCCGTCGTTCGACGCGATGCTCGGGGCGCTTGCCGACGACGGCGTCCTCGTCTACGAGACCTTCGCCGCGGGCAACGAGGCGTACGGACGACCCGCCAACCCCGACTTCCTGCTCGCCGCGGGCGAACTCCTCGAGCGGGTGCGCGGCCGACTCGCGGTCGTCGCGTTCGAGGAGGGTGTCGTCACGCGCGCAGGCGGACGGGCCGTCGTGCAGCGTCTCGCGGCGGTGGGACGGCGGTACGCGCGGCCGTGGCCGCTTCCCTGACGGGGCGCCCGAGAGATCGCCCGCGGCGAACTCGGGACGGGGCTCCCGGTCGAATGCGGTAGAATTATCGGTTTGAGCCACCTTCCCCCCATGCTGACCGGAAGTCTCGTCGCGATCGTCACGCCGATGAAGGCGGGCGGAGCGCTCGACCTCGACGCGCTGACCCGGCTCGTCGACTGGCACGTCGACAGCGGCACCTCGGGCATCGTCGTCGTCGGGACGACCGGCGAGTCGCCGACCGTCGACGTCGACGAGCATTGCCTGCTCATCAGGACGGTCGTCGAGCACGTGCGCGGGCGCGTCCACGTGATGGCCGGCGTCGGGGCGAACGCCACCTCCGAGGCGATCGAGCTGACGCGGTTCGCGAAGAAGGTGGGCGCCGACAGCGGCCTGTCGGTCGTTCCCTACTACAACAAGCCGACCCAGGAAGGCCTCTACCGGCACTTCCGCACGATCGCCGAGCAGGTCGACCTGCCGATCTACCTCTACAACGTGCCCGGGCGCACGGTCGCGGACCTCGCCACCGAGACGACGCTGCGGCTCGCGCAGGTGCCGGGCATCGTCGGCATCAAGGACGCCACGGCGGATCTCGGGCGGGGCAGCGAGCTCCTGAAGGGACTCTCGGCCGCCGGCAAGCGCGATTTCGCGGTCTTCAGCGGCGAGGACATCACCGCGCTGCCGCTGATGTTCATGGGCGGGCACGGGGTCATCTCGGTCACCGCGAACGTCGCACCGGCGCCCATGGCGCAGATGTGCCGCGCGGCGCTCGCGGGCGACCACGCAGCCGCGCGCGCGATCAACGACCGGCTGCTCCCGCTGCACAGGCGCCTGTTCGTCGAGGCGAATCCGGCGCCGGTCAAGTGGGCGCTCGCCGAGATGGGGCGCATCGCCAACGAGCTGCGCCTTCCGCTCGTGCCGCTTTCCCACCCGTGCCACGAGCCGGTTCGCGCCGCGCTGCGCGAAGCGGGCTGTCTCTAGTGTCCCCGACGGAACCCGCACGCATGACGGCATCCGCAACGATTCTCCGCCCGGCGTCGATCGCGACCGTCGCGCTGGCTCTCGCGCTTTCGGGCTGCGAGTCGATGAACCTCACCAAGCGCATCGACTACAAGTCGACGTCGACCGGACCCGCGCTGGAGCTGCCTCCCGACCTCACCACCCCGCGCTACGACGACCGCTTCTCGGTGTCGACGGCGAGCGGGCTGGCCGCCCAGCAGGCGAGCGGCAAGTCGCGCGAGGCCGAGTTCCTGGCGACCGTGCCCCACGCGCGCGTCGCGCGCGCCGGCAACGAGCGCTGGCTGGTCGTCAAGGTCTCGCCCGAGCAGGCGTGGAGCGTCGCGCGCAGGTTCTGGGCAGACACCGGCTTCGTGCTCGCGGTCGAGCAGCCTGCGCTCGGCGTGATGGAGACCGACTGGGCGGAGAACCGCGCCGACATTCCGGCCGACGCGCTCCGCCGCACGCTGGGCCAGTTCGCGGACATCTTCTACACGACCTACAGGCGCGACAAGTACCGCACGCGCGTCGAGCGCGGGGCGGAGCAGGACACCGTCGAGATCTACGTCTCGCACCGGGGCATGGAGCAGGTGCCCACCACCAAGATCGACAATTCGTCGCCGGCCGCGTTCGCGTGGGCGCTGATGCCGCCCAATCCCGACCTCGAGGCCGAGATGCTGATGCGTCTTATGGTCCGGTTCGGATCGACGGAGCCGCAGGCGATCGCCGCGGTCGCGCAGGCCGCCGCGCAGCCCGACCGCGCGCGCGTCGAGAAGGGCGCCGACGGCGTGCCGAAGCTCGTCGTCGACGAGACGTTCGACCGCGCGTGGCGGCGCGTCGGCCTCGCGCTCGATCGTACCGGTTTCACCGTCGTCGACCGCGACCGCTCGACCGGCGTCTATTACGTCCGCTACGCCGACCCCGACGCCGAGATCGGCAAGAAGGACCAGGGCTGGATCGCGAAGCTGGCGTTCTGGCGCAAGGACGAGTCCGAGAAGCCGGAGCAGTACCGGATCGCGGTCGTCGAAGCCCCGCCGAGCAGCGTCGTGACCGTGCAGGACACGAAGGGCGCTCCCGACAAGTCGCCTGCGAGCGACCGCATCCTCGCGCTCCTCAAGGACCAGCTCAAGTGATTCCGGGGCCATCGCGGCCCGGGCGCGACGGCCTCGCCATCGTCGGCCGACCCTGATGCGCTTCGCCTCGCTCGGCAGCGGCAGCGAAGGCAACGGCCTCGTCGTCGAGGCGGGCGGCTCGCGGCTGATGATCGACTGCGGGTTCGGGGTGCGCGACGCCGCCGCGCGCCTCGCGCGACTCGGCCTCGAGCCGGGAGACCTCGATGCGATCGTCGTCACCCACGAGCACTCCGACCACGTCGGGGGCGTCGCGGCGCTCGCCTCGCGGCACGCGATTCCCGTCTGGCTCACGTTCGGCACGCTCTCGACGACCGGCGAGCGCTTCGCCGGCATGGATCGCGTGTACGGGTTCGACAGCCACGACACGTTCGCCGTGGGCGCGATCGAGGTACGTCCGTTCCCCGTCCCGCACGACGCGCGCGAGCCGGTGCAGTTCGTCGTCACGGACGGCGCCGTCCGGCTGGGCGTGGTCACCGACCTCGGCACGTCGACGCCGGTCGTCGAGCGCGCGCTGTCGGGCTGCGACGCGCTCGTCATCGAGTGCAATCACGACGCGACGATGCTGGCGGACGGGAAGTACCCGCAGCCGCTCAAGGCGCGCATCGCGGGCAGGTACGGCCACCTCGACAACGCCTCGTCCGCCGCGCTCGTCGCCGCGATCGACACCTCGCGGCTGCGCCACGTGGTCGCCGCGCACCTGTCGAAGGAGAACAACACCCCGGCGCACGCGCGCGCGGCGCTCGCGGAGGCACTGAACTGCGCCGCCGACTGGATCGGCATCGCCGACCAGGCGGCGGGCTTCGACTGGCGGGAGATCTGAATGCAGAAGGGCGCCGAACTCTATCGTGGCAAGGCGAAGACGGTCTACGCGACCGACGACGCGCGCTACCTGATCATGCACTACCGCGACGACGTCTCGGCGTTCGACGGCGCGAAGCTCGCCAAGCTAGATCGCAAGGGCGAGACCAACAACCGTATCAATGCGTACGTGATGGGCAGGCTCGCCGCGGCGGGCGTGCCGACGCACTTCGTTCGCCTGATCGACGAGCGCGAGTCGCTCGTGCGCGCGATGAAGATGATCCCGGTCGAGTGCGTCGTGCGCAACGTGTGCGCCGGCTCGATGGCGAAGCGCTACGGCGTCGCCGAGGGCACGCGCCTCCCGGAACCGGTCTTCGAGTTCTTCTACAAGAGCGACGCGCTGCACGACCCGCTCTGCAACGACGACCACATCCGCGCGCTCGGCTGGGCGACCGAGCGCGAGATCGCCGAGATGAAGGCCATCACGCACCAGGTCAACGGGGTGCTGAAGCCGATGTTCGCGAATGCCGGCATCGACCTCGTCGACTACAAGCTCGAGTTCGGCCACCCGGTGGACGACCCGGACGGCGCTCTCACGCTCGGCGACGAGTTCACGCCGGACGGCTGCCGTCTCTGGGACGCGAAGACCGGCGCGAAGATGGACAAGGATCGCTTCCGCCGCGACCTGGGCGAGGTCATCGAGCACTACCGCGAGGTCGGGCGGCGAATCGGGACGCCCGGGGTCTGAACACCGGGGTCAGATTCGAATCTGACCCCGGTGTCGATGTTCAGAGCCCGAGCACGGTGCCCGTGAGACCCGGCTCGCCGGTCGCCCAGATCTCCTCGAACCGCGCGACGAGCGGCCGCGCCGCGATCGGCGAGTCGAACGCCAGTGCGGCGCGCGGCCCGTCGACGTGGAACCGGTGCAGGAAGTGCCGGTCGTCCGCGATCACCAGCGGATCCATCGCGTTCCTCGCCTCGGATCCCGTCCGGTAGACGGTGATCGCGTGGCCGTAGTGGCGCAGCACCGTGACGATGCGCGGGCACGACTGCGCGAGCCAGCGCGTGTCGTGCACGATCACCTCGACGCGCGGTCCGCGCGCTCGACGCAGGAACGCGACGAGCCGCTCGGCCCGGTCGGCCGTGTGCCATCCGCCCTGCGACAGGTCGACGTCGAACACCCGGAGGCGGGACCTCGCCCGGTCGACGAGCGCGTCGATGGCCTCGACCTGCTCGGCGATCGACGCGAGCATCCGCTCGAACGGTAGCGGAACGTCGTCAGGCGGTGCCGAGGTGGAGCCAGCCATGGCGGTACCAGTCGAGGAGCAGGAAGTGCGCGTTCGCGTCGAGCGCGCGCGCGTCGCGCGCCGGGAGCGAGCGCCGGTCGGCGAACCGCCGGAGTGCGGCGCGCGCGGTCGCCGGCACCGTCACGCGCTCGCCGTTGACGTACATCGCGCGGGCGTCGTAGAGCGCCTGCGTGCGCAGGTCCAGCCTCGCGCCGCGGCGCGCGAGCGCCTTCGCGAACGCATCGATCCCCGGGACGCGCGCGGGCGGCCCGAAGTACACGTGGGCCTTGGGCTCGGAGAGCCATGCGCCGACGAACGCGTCGACGTCGCCGGGCGCGATCCGGATGCGCGCGAGCGTCCGGGCGAATCGCGCCTGCATCGCCGCGGGGATGCGCGCCGGCGTTCGCGTGGCGGCGAGGTCGGGATCGGCGTAGCGTCCCGACAGGTCGACCGCTTCCGCGAGGTGCGTGAGGAACGCCTCGGCGACCTCCTGCGCGAGCGCCGCGCGGAACCCGATCGAGTAGGTCGTGCACGCGTCGACCGCGACGCCGTCGTGCGCGGCCTGCGGCGGCAGGTAGAGCATGTCGCCGGGACCGAGCACCTCGTCGTGGCCGGGCTCGAATCGCGCGAGGATGCGCAGCGGGAGGTCCGGGACGAACGCGAGGTCGCGCTGCGTGCCCCAGCGCCAGCGGCGCCGGCCGAAACCCTGCAGCAGGAACACGTCGTAGGAGTCCACGTGCGGGCCGACGCCGCCGCCGGGCGCGGCGTAGCTCACCATCACGTCGTCGAGGCGCGCGTACGGGATGAATCGGAATCGCCGCATCAGCGCGTCGGCGCGCGCGTCGACGAGGTTGGTTCCCTGCACGAGGAGCGTCCAGGCGCGCGAGGGAAGCGATGCGAGCCTGCGCGGTGCGAACGGTCCGTGATCGACGCTCCATCGCTTGCCGGACCGCACGACGAGGCGCGACTCGACGTCGTCGCGGCAGGCGAGCGCGAACAGGTCGTCGCGCGAGAAGGGTCCGGAGAATCCCGGCACCGCCTCGCGGACGAGTCGCCCGCGCTTCTGCCAGTGGCGGCGCAGGAACGCCGCCGGCGGCAGGCCGCCGAGCGGCGGGCCGTCGGGGGGCCGTTCGCGACGGTCGGGTATCGTTGCGGACGCGGTAGCCATGATGCGGCTGCGATTATAGGTCGCGGCCGCGCCCGGCGCTTCCGCGGCGTCAGGGCATCGCCGCGAGGATGCGCCTGAACTCGTCCTCGCCGTACGCCCGCAGCGTCTGCGAGCGCACGTTGCCGAGCGAGCCGATCTTGAGCAGCACCGCGGTCACGGCGTCCTCCGGCCCGTCCATCGTCACGACGATGTCGCAGCTCCCCACCGTCCAGTAGACGCTCTTGACGGTCACGCCCATCTTCCCGGCCGTCGCCCGGAACGCGTCGAAGCGCGCGGGCGAGTCCTTGACGTTGCGGATTCCCTGATCGGTGAAGCTCACGAGGCTGACGAACGTTGCCATGGCACCCTCCGGGAGTAGCGATCCGCGATCCTCTTCGCCGCCCGGGTCACGGCCGGCCGGCGGGATCCGTTGTCGCCGGGGCAGTCTGCGCCGCGGGCGCGGCGCCCGTCAACGCGCGGGCGCGGGGGCGCTGCGCGCAGGCGTAGAATGCCCCCGATTTCCATCACTCAACCCGCGCGTCGCGCGCCTACGGGGATCCTCGATGAACGTCTTCGCCAACACCGTCGTCTCGCTCGTCTTCAAGCTCTACGACGAACGCAACCAGGTGATCGAGGAGACCTCCGATCCGATCGCGTACCTGCACGGCGGATACTCGGGCATCTTCCCGCGCGTCGAGGAGGCGCTCGGCCGGAAGAAGGTCGGCGAGTCGGTCTCGGTGACGCTCGATCCCGCGGACGCGTTCGGAGACTACGATCCCAAGCTCGTGCGGATGGAGCCCGTCGAGACGCTGCCGCCCGACATCGCGGTCGGCGGCTACCTCGTGTCGGAGCAGGACGGCGAGGAGATCGTGTGGCGCGTCACCGACATCGCGGAAGGCAAGGCGGTGCTCGACGGCAACCACGAGCTCGCCGGCCAGCGCGTGCGCTTCGACGCGACGATCGTGGACGTCCGGCCCGCGACCCAGGAAGAGGTCACGCACGGACACGTGCACGGGCCGCACGGGCACCACCACCACTGATTACTCGCGTTTCCAGGCCGCGCGGCGACGGCCGTCGGGCGGCCCCGGCCGGGCTAGCCGATCTCGCGCAGCATCGTGAACCTGACGACGCCGTGCGGAAGCGCACGAAGCTCGAACACGACGCGGTAGCCGAGCGACGCGTAGAACCGCGGCGCCTGGAAGCTCAGCGTCTCGAGGTACAGGGCCCGGCAGCCGCGCTGCACCGCGCGCGCCTCGAAAGCGCGCACCAGCGTCGCTCCGATCCCCCCGCGCCGGTGCGCCTCCGAGACCCAGAGCTGCTGGATCTCGGCCGCCTGGCCCCACGTGCGGCCGACGGCGCCGCCGATCACCTCATCGCCCGGTCCCTTCGCGAAGCAGGAGAGCGGTCGCACCTCGTGCAGCGGCGCCGCCGCGTCGTTGAAGGCGCCCAGACCCGCATCGACGATCGCGCCCGCTTCCCGAGGAACGTCGTCGTGCACGTCGATCCTGATCGGGTCCATCGCGCGACTTCGCCGTGGCGGGGGCGGTGGCGCGCTCAGTCGCCCGACGCCAGGCGCCTGAGCTCGTAGAGCGCCTCGAGCGCCTCGCGAGGCGACATCGCGTCCGGATCGAGCGACGCTACGCGGTCGGCGAGCGCTCGGGCACGCGCGACCTCGGCCTCCTCCGGCGCGGACGCCTGCGTCGAGAACAGGTCCGACTGCCCCTCGCCCGCGCGTGCGAACGTGTCGAGCCGCGCGAGGTAGTTGCGCGCCTGGCGCACCGTGTCGGCGGGAACGCCCGCGAGCTTCGCCACCGCGAGTCCGTAGCTGCGGCTCGCCGGGCCGTCCTCGACCGCGTGCATGAACACGATCCCCTCCCGTGGCGTCTCGACGGCGTCGAAGTGGACGTTCGCGCAGCCGGGGATCTCGGCGGCGAGCGCGGTCAGCTCGAAATAGTGCGTCGCGAAGAGCGCGAGCGAGCGATTGGTCCCGGCGAGCCGGTGCGCGATCGCCCACGCGAGCGCGAGGCCGTCGTAGGTCGACGTCCCGCGCCCGATCTCGTCGACCAGCACGAGGCTCTGCGGAGTCGCGCGGTGCAGGATCGCCGCCGCCTCGGTCATCTCGACCATGAACGTCGAGCGCCCGCCGGCCAGGTCGTCGGCCGCGCCGATGCGCGTGTAGATCGCGTCGATCGGCCCCAGCGTCGCCGACGCGGCGGGCACGAACGATCCGCAATACGCGAGCAGCGCGATCACCGCGGTCTGCCGCATGTAGGTGGACTTGCCCCCCATGTTCGGACCCGTGACGATCAGCAGCCTGCGGTCGGGGGCCAGCACGACGTCGTTCGGGATGAAATGCTCGACCTGGCGCTCGACGACGGGATGGCGCCCGCCGCGGATCTCGATGCGGTTCTCCGCCGTGAACACCGGCCGCACGAGAGCGAGCGCCTCGGCGCGGTCGGCGAGTCCCGCCAGCACGTCGAGCGACGCCAGCGCGGCTGCGGCGCGTTGCAGCGCCGGGACGGCGCCTCCCAGCGCGGCGACGAGCTCTTCGTACAGGAGCTTCTCGCGCGCGAGCGCCCGTTCCTGCGCCGAGAGCGCCTTGTCCTCGAACGCCTTCAGCTCCGGCGTCACGTAGCGCTCGGCGTTCTTGAGCGTCTGGCGGCGGCGGTAGTCGTCAGGAACCTTCCCGGCATGCGCGTGCGTGACTTCGATGTAGAAGCCGTGCACGCGGTTGTACTCGACCTTGAGGCTCGGAATGCCGGAGCGCTCGCGCTCGCGCCGCTCGAGGTCCGCGAGGAACGCGCCGCAGTCGCGGTCGATCGAGCGCAGTTCGTCGAGCTCGGCATCGTGGCCGTCGGCGATCACGCCGCCGTCGCGCAGCTGCGACGAAGGTTCCGGCGCGATCGCGCCCGACACGAGCTCCGCCCAGCGCGGATCGACGTCGAGCGCGGCGCGGGCGTCGCGCAGAAGCGGCGCGTCGGCGTGCGCGATCGTGCCGCGGATCGCGGGGAGCGCGGCGAGCGTCGCTGCCAGTGCGGAGAGCTCGCGCGGCCGAACCTGCGCGAGCGAGATGCGCGAGGCGATCCGCTCGATGTCCGAAACGCGCGCGAGCGCCTCGCGCAGCCGCCCGCGCAGTCCCGGATCGGCGACGAGCGCCTCGACCGCGTCGTGGCGAGCCGTGGCGGCCGTCGCGTCGCGCAAGGGTTGCGGTAGCCACTCGCGCAGCAGTCGGCTTCCCGCCGACGTGACGCACGCGTCCATCATCGACAGCAGCGTCGGCGCGGGTTCGCCGGAAAGCGTCCTCGTGATCTCCAGGTTGCGGCGCGTCGCGGCGTCGAGCGCGACGCGCGTCCCCGGCCGCTCGACCGCGATCGTCGCGAGATGCGCGATCGATGCCTGCTGCGTCGCCGCCGCATAGTCGAGCAGCGCGCCCGCGGCGCCGGTCGCGATCGGCGCATCGTCCGCGCCGAACGCGCGCAGATCCTGCGTGCCCAGTTGCTTCGCGAGCGCGCGCGCGCCGGCCGCGGCGTCGAAATGCCAGGGCGGTCGGTGACGCACCGGCGCCGAGCTGCGGCGCATCGGCGGCACGGCGGCGTCCTCGGGAACGAGCAGCTCGGCGGGCTCGATGCGGTCGAGCGTTGCGGCGAGGTCCGTCGCCGGCACGTCGGCCATCGAGAGCCGCCCTGCGGCGAGATCGAGCCAGGCGATGCCGGCGCGTTTGCCCGCGACGACGCATGCGGCCAGCAGGCAGGTCGTCCTCGCGTCGAGCAGGTTCGCGTCCACCAGCGTGCCCGGCGTCACGATCCGGGACACGCGCCGCTCGACCGGCCCCTTGCTGGTGGCGGGATCGCCGAACTGCTCGACGATCACCGCCGATTCGCCGACGCGCATCAGCCGCGCGAGGTGCTGCTCGATCGCGTGGAACGGGACGCCCGCCATCGGGATCGGCGCGCCGGCGGACTGGCCGCGCGAGGTCAGCGTAATGTCGAGCAGCCGGGCCGCCTTGCGCGCGTCGTCGTAGAACAGCTCGTAGAAGTCGCCCATCCGGTGGAAGACGAGCTTGTCCGGATGGTCGGCCTTGACGCGCAGATACTGCTGCATCATCGGCGTGTGCGCCGAAAGGGCATCGACGGCAGCGCGGGCAGCGGGCTTCATGATCGCGGGGCGAGTGTAGCGCGGGATTGCGACCGTTCCCGGCTGCGGCATGCCCGGTCAGCGCGACGCGCGCCCGACCCACTCGCGATCGAGGCCCGCCGCGTAGTGGCTGCTCGCGGCGAGCCAGTCGATCATCGGCTCGAGGTTGCCCGTGGCGCGTGCGGTCGCCATGATCTCGCCGTCCGAACCGGCGCGCCGGAGGTGCGGAAAGAGTCCGGCGCGGATCATCAGCCGGTTCAGCACCAGGCGCATCGCGCGGCCGTTGGCATCCGCGAACGGGTGAATCTCCAGCAACGCCATGTAGACGAACGCGATGCGCCACGAGCCGCCGGGCATCTTCGGCGCGAGATCGCCGAGCACCCTGGCGAGCGTGGCGTGGGTCCGGGTCGGAGGCGTGCGCGGGGCGCGCGTCGCGGTGCGCACGACCGTGTTGACGATCGAGATCTGCCCCGGCCCCGCCGCGGGGCGATGGCGGGTGATCTGCGCGTGACGCCAGCGCAGCCACGCTTCGAACGCGACCGGGTCGACGATGTCGAGCCGGTCGTGACCCCGGCCGGCGACGACACGCGCGTAGCGGACGACGTCGAGCTCGTCGGTCACGAGATCGTCCTCGCCGCGCGCGACGAGCTCGACGCTGCGCGCGATCGACTCGTCCGTGCGAGGGAGCCGGAAGCTGTGGTGCGCCTCGAGGGCAGGCCACGCGGCGGACGCCGGTGCGCCCGGCGCGAACCGATCGTCCGCGCTCGCCGCGTTCGCGTGGCGATCCACGATTCGCGCGAGGTCCGCGATCAGGGCGTCGTCGAGCGCGCGCCCGCGCTCGAGCGACCTCAACGCCTCGGCGATCGGTTCCGGGTCGTCGGTCGCGAGCGCGGCCTCGATCGGGACTTCCAGCGCGGTACGCTCGGCGAGCATCGCTAGGGCGTCGGTCGCCTCCTCCT
>CALDKM010000098.1:0-17214 GCA_937898875.1 uncultured Pseudomonadota bacterium
CGGCGTAACCGGCACCCGTTGATCGACGTCAACGGCGCCGCAACGGGGGCCGGCGTCGCGAGCCGGAAACGGCGACGGGGGCGCGAGGCCCCCGTCGTCCGAGCGTTCGCGGGACCCGAGTCCCGCGCTCGATCACTGCTTCGCCGCGCTGATGTCGGCCTTCGCGTCGACGCCGAGCGTGTAGCCTAGCGACACGTGGTGGAAGCGCCCCGTCGCCCAGTCGTCGTGGATCGCGAAGCCGAAGTTGTAGGTCTTCCCCGGCTGCAGCGCCACGTCGCCCTTGCCGCCGGCGAGCTTGCGGGTGACGACGACCGTCCAGGTGTCGCCGTCCTTCTTGCCGTCCGCCGACACGAGCGCCGTCCCGCCCTCCATCACGCGGGCCTCGGCGACGTGGCCGTCGGTCGGCTTGCCCTTCATCTTCCACTGGACGAGGTCGTAGTACTTGCCGCTGTCCACGCTGCCGCCCGCGACGTACTTGGTCTTCTTGTCGTCCTTGGCGCCCGGCATCGTGCGCGAGTCCTCGTGGCAGGTCATCCAGCAGCCCGCGAGGTTCGCCATCTCGACCTTGTTGTCCTCGAGCATGAACGCGAGCTTGACCTGGTTCTCCGCGTCCATCTTCGCGCCGCCGGAGGCCGGCGGCTGCTTCCACTGGAAGCGCAGGTAGAGATTCGTGCCGTCGTTCGCGGCCTGCACCGAGACCGGGATCGACGAGGCCTTGCCCTTGGGCGGCGTCGGCTCGAGCTTCTGGCCGCTCGCCATCTTCTTGCCCATGTCGGCGGCCTCGTCGTTGTGGCACGACGCGCAGGTCTCGCCCTTCTTGAGCGCGCGCGCGCCGCCGTGCTCGCTGCCCTTCATGATCCATTCCATCGGCGAGGCGCCCGGATAGAACGCGGTGATCTGCTTCGCCGGCACCTTGCTCCAGTCCGGTGCGGCCGCGTGCGCCGCGCCAGCCGCCGCGAGCGCCACGCCGATCGCGACGCCGAGAAATGTCTGCTTGCCCATCGTCATGCTCCCGTTGTTTTCCGGTTCGTCGTCGCCGCGGTCAGCCTTCGTCCGCCTCGGTCATTCCCTGCGGCTTCTTGTGGGCGATGCCCTTGTGGCAGTCGATGCAGGTCTGCTTGTCGCGCTGCCCGAGCTCGTGCGCCTTCTTGGCGCGCGGCTTCTGCACCTCGGTGTTCATGCTCTCGAAGCCGTGGCAGTTGCGGCACTCGCGCGAGTCGGCGGCCTTCATGCGCGCCCACTCGTGCCGCGCGAGCTCCAGACGCTTGGCCTCGAACTTCTCCTTCGTGTCGATCGTGCCCATCACCTTGCCGTAGAGCTCCCGCGAGGCCTGGACCTTGCGGATCATCTTGTGCGTCCAGTCCTTCGGCACGTGGCAGTCCGAGCAGACGGCGCGCACGCCGGTGCGGTTCGAGTAGTGGATCGTCTGCTTGTATTCGGCATAGACGTTGTCCCGCATCTCGTGGCACGAGATGCAGAACGACTCGGTGTTCGTCGCCTCGACGACCGTGTTGAAGCCGCCCCAGAAGACGACGCCGGAGGCGAAGCCGGCGACCAGCAGCGTCAGCACCGTGATCGTCCCGCTCGGCCGACGCAGCCACCGCCACAGGCGCGAGAGCGCGCCTCCGCCGTTCGAACCCTCGTCGCTGCCTGCCATCGTCGTACCTCGTCGTGTCGTCGGATCGGGCACACCCGGCCGTTCCCCCCCGGTTGGGGGAGGGCGACCCTGGCCACCCGGAATGATATGCGTTGGACGGGAGCGGCGGGGGCGCGATCGGGCGCCCCCGCCGTCCGTGCTGCGACCTAGTAGATGTCGTGCTGAGTGTTGTAGACGTTGAACTTGCCGGTGGGCGTGATCATCTTCGGGTCGGTGATCACCTTCTTGAGCGCCAGCGTCTTGTCGTCATAGATGACGATCGCCGACTGGTCGGTCTTGCCGCCCCACAGCGAGATCCACACCTCGGAGCCGTCCGCGCTGTACTCGGGGTGCACCGCGCGCCGGATCGCCTTGGTCGCCGGGAGGCCCGAGTCCTTCGCCACGTTGATCACCTTCTTCGGCTTCGACAGGTCGGCCATGTCCCACACGGCGACCGACTCGGCGATCTCGCGCTCGGGGTTCTGCGGCGCGTCGGCCCACAGGTGCTTCGACTTCGGATGGGTCTTGACGAACAGGTTGCCCGCGCCGATGTGCTTCACCTCCTGCACGACCTTCCAGTTGTTCTTCTTGTACTTGGCGTCGGCGGGCTTGTCGGACGGCGTGCTGATCAGCGTCACGACCGCGTCGCCCAGGTGACCCGTCGCCCAGACCGGCCCGAACTCCGGATGCTTGAAGTTGGCGCCTCGGCCGGGGTGCGGGATCTTCTTCGTGTCGACGAGCGCCGCCAGCTTGCCGGTCTTGGTGTCGACCGCGGCGATCTTGTTGGACGCGTTCGCCGCGACGAGGAAGTAGCGCTTCGACGCGTCCCAGCCGCCGTCGTGCAGGAACTTCGCCGACTCGATCGTCGTGACCTTCAGGTTCTTGATGTCCGCGTAGTCGACCAGCAGGATCTGCCCGGTCTCCTTGATGTTGACGACCCACTCGGGCTTGGTCTCGGACGACACGATCGACGCGACGCGCGGCTCGGGATGGTACTCGCCGTCGACCGTCATGCCGCGGGTCGACACGATCTTGAACGGCTTGAGCGTCTCGCCGTCCATGATCACGTACTGCGGCGGCCAGTAGCTGCCCGCGATCGCGTACTTGTCCTCGAAGCCCTTGAACTTCGACGTGTCGACCGAGCGGGCGTCGAAGCCCACCTTCACCTCGGCGACCACCGCCGGCTGCTCCATCCACAGGTCGATCAGCGACAGGCGTCCGTCGCGCCCGATCACGTAGACGTAGCGGCCGGACTTCGACAGGCGCGAGATGTGCACCGCGTAGCCGGTCTTGACGATGCTGCGGATCTCCTTCGTGTCGCCGTCGATCAGCGCGACCTCGCCGGTGTCGCGCAGCGTCACGGAGAACATGTTCTTCAGGTTGAACTTGTTCATCTGCTTCTTCGGGCGCTGGTCGACCGGGACGATGACCTTCCACGTCCCCATCATGTCCGCCATGCTGAACTCGGGCGGCACGTCCGGCTGCTCCTGGATGTAGCGCGCCATCAGCGCGATCTCGTCCTTCGACAGGATGTCGTCGAAGTTCACCATCCCGCCCTCGGTGCCGTAGGCGATGATCTTCTCGAGGCGCTGGGCCCCGAGCTTCGTCGTGCCGCCCTCCTGGACCGTGCCGTCCGGCAGCTTCTTCGACCAGTGAGGCTCGAGGTTCTTGCCGGTCGCGCCCTTGCGCAGCACGCCGTGGCAGCCTGCGCAGCGCTCGAAGTAGATCTTCTTCGCCGACTCCTTCTCCGCGGCCGTCATTGCCGCCTGCGGCGCCGCCGCGGGCGCGGCCTGCTGGGCATGGACCTGCGAAATGGCCAGCGGCAGCGCGGCAACGACCGCCGCGCCCATGAACCACCGATTGCGTCTGCTCATCCTCATCTCCCTCGTGGAAGCCCGCCGGAACAACGGGAATCTATCTTTCAGGTGATGCAATTCTCGTCGAGCGCCCGTCCCCTACCTTGACGCTAATCAAGGGGCTGCACGATGCCCCCTCCTAGACTGCGGTCATCTGATCTGGCGCAGGTCCGCGATTCGCGGGCGCGCAGGCGGGAACGGGGGCGAGGATGCTCGCAGGAGCCGGGGAAGCGGGCGCGACGGATGCCGAAGGCGCACGCGCACCGATGTCGCGAAGGGCCGATGCCGTGATCGGGCGGGTGCCGGGCCGGCACGCCGGCGAGCGCGCGCCATCGGGCGCCCGGTCGGGCTTCGTCCATCTCGTCGGCGCGGGACCCGGTGATCCCGAACTCCTGACGGTCAAGGCGGCGCGGCTCCTTGCCGAAGCGGACGTCTGCGTCTACGACCACCTCGTCGGCGCCGGCGTCCTCGCGCTGGTGCGGCCGGGCGCCGAGCGGGTCTACGTCGGGAAGGAGCGCTCGAACCACGCGCTGCCCCAGCAGGACATCAACGCGCTCATCGTCGCACTCGCGAAGGAGGGCAGGCGCGTCCTGCGACTCAAGGGCGGCGACCCGTTCGTCTTCGGACGCGGCGGCGAGGAGGCCCAGGCGCTCGCGGCCGCGGGCGTCGCGTTCGAGATCGTGCCCGGAGTGACCGCCGCGTGCGGCATCGCGGCCGCGGCGCGCATCCCGCTCACGCACCGCGACCACGCCCATTCGCTCACGTTCGTCACCGGGCACCTGCGCGACGGGACGATGAACCTCGACTGGCCGTCGCTCGCGCGTCCGGGCCAGACGGTCGTCGTCTACATGGGGCTCGCCGGCCTGCCGGAGCTCGCGCGACAGCTGGTCGCGCACGGCCTGCCGCCTGCGACACCCGCCGCGGTGGTCCAGGACGGCACGCTGGCCACGCAGCGCGTCGTACGCGCGACGCTCGCGGCGCTGCCGCAGGCGGTCGCGTCCGTCGGCCTCAGGCCGCCTACGCTGGTGATCGTCGGCGAGGTCGTGTCGCTCGCCGACACGCTCTCGGCCGTCGCCCCGGCAGCCGTGGCCGAGGCGAGCTACTCGCTCGCCGCCGACTGACGTTCAGGGCGGGGAAGTTCCGGGGCTCCGTGCCCCGCCGCGGGCGCACGCGCCGCCTCGAGCAGGCAGCCGAGTTGCTGCACGATCGGCGCAGGCACGGCCTGAGACCCGGCAAGCGCCTCGTCGATCCACTGCGCCGTGGTCTCCGCGTCGCTCGACGCCGGCAACGCGGGGATCGCCTCGATCGTGCCCTCCTCGGCATCGACGCAGCGCGTGACCGAGCCTTGAAGGAAGACCTCGATCTGGGGGCACCGCTTCGGGTTCGCGAACGGCTCGCCCTCCGTGCCGCGCAGGAGCATGGCGTCCGCGCCCGTCGCCGCGAGCACCTCGCGCATGCGCACGAGGTAGTCGGGGTGCGAAACGCTCACGACGCGCACGGCGCTGCCGCCGAACGGATCGACGAGCTTCACGAGCGTGTGCGCGGACGAGCGAAGCCCGATGCGCCCGCGCGTCGCCAGCAGGCGCGCGAGGCCGGGCGACAGCACGGAAGTCGGGACGTACGCGACGCCGGTGCGCCTGAGCCGCGCCTCGGCGTCGATCACGGTGGGCGACGGCGGGATGCCCAGCTCCCGCAGGATCCGGGCGCTGGTCACGCGGCCATGGTCCGCGTCGTCGGAATCCTCGTCGTCGCCGTCCGCGGCGTCCAGCGTCCCCGCGCCGGCGAGGCCGTGCAGCAGCACCGGCACGCCGTAGCGCGCGAGCAGCAGCGCGACGAGCGGCGTGAGGTTGGGTCCGCGACGCGCGCCGTTGTAGCTCGCGAGCACCACCGGTCGCGAGCGGTCGCCGGGCGACGTGACGCGCGCGACGCGCGGCGCGAGCGCATCGAGGAATCCGAGGGTCTCGGGGAGCGCCTCGCCCTTGATCCGCATCGCGACGAGGATCGCGCCCAGTTCGAGGTCTGCAACCTCGCCGTCGAGCATCGCGGCGAACATCTCGCGCGCACGCACGCGGTCGAGGTCGCGCGCCCCGTGCGCGCCGCGTCCGATCGCGCGGATCAGGGAGACGCAATCGATCGGCATCGACGGCCCGCTCTCGCGCGCTGCGCTACTCGCGCGCCCAGATCGTGATCTCGTAGTTCGATTCGGAGCCCGGCTCGACGCGCCACTGGTAGTTGTTCGCCTGAAGCACGCGGAACAGCGGCTTCGGCTCGCAGTCGATGACCAGCTTGAGCGTGTCGCCCGGCGTGAAGTCGCCGATCGTCTCGATCACGCGCTCCAGCGGCTCCGGCGGCTGCATGCCGCGGACGTCGAGCACGACGTGGCGGTGCTTCACGGCCGCTCTCCGCGACGATGGGACCCGGCGTTCATCGCGTCATTTGTGCGGCCGGGCAGCGGTCGCCGCCTTGATGCCGGTCAAGCGGCGATCGTCAGGCCCCGCGCAACGCGTGGGCGAGGTTGAGCGCGAAGGCGAACAGCAGCACGGCCCCGGCCTGATGCGCCGCCGCGAGCGGAAGCGGCACGACCAGCAGCAGCGTCGCGATCCCGAGCGCGACCTGGATCGCGAGCATCGCGAGCATCAGGTGGGCGCCGATGCGCGCCCGCGCGGGAACCCCCGCCCGCAGCACCTTCCACCAGAGCACCGGAACGAAGAACGCGAGCAGCCACGCGCCGAGCCGGTGGTCGAACTGGACGGTCGCCATGTTCCAGAAGAAATTGCGCCACCACGGCTCGATCATCATGATCTCGGGGGGCACGACGCTCCCGTTCATCAGCGGAAACGTGTTGTACGCGAACCCGGCGCGGATCCCGGCGACGAAGCCGCCGGTCAGCACCATCGCGAACACCATCACCGACAGCCACCCGGCCCACCGGCGGGCCGAGCGCACGCGTTCGCCGCCCTCCGCGATCCGCCCGGGGAGCAGGAGCGACATCGCGACCCACTGCATCGCGCCGAAGATCACGAACGCGAGCCCCAGGTGCGCGGTCAGCCGGAACTGCGAGACGCGCGGATCCTCGACGAGCCCGCTCTTGACCATGTACCAGCCCATCGCGCCCTGCAACCCGCCCAGCAGGAAGATCCCGGCGAGCGGCAAGCCGTAGCCCTCGGGGATGCGGCGGCGCAACAGGAACCAGAGGAACGGCAGCAGGAAGGCGAAGCCGATCAGTCGGCCGAGCAGGCGATGGTAGTACTCCCACCAGAAGATGCCCTTGAACTCGTCGAGCGACATGCCCGAATTGACCAGGTTGTACTCGGGCGTGAGCTTGTACTTCTCGAACGTGGCCTGCCATTGGGCCTCGTCCAGGGGCGGCAGCGTGCCGACGATCGGCTGCCACTCGACGATCGACAGTCCGGAGTGCGTGAGCCGCGTGACGCCGCCGACGACGACCATCGCGAACACGAGCGCGCAGCAGGCCAGCAGCCAGGCGGCGATCGCGCGGTCGGACGATCCGGCGCGCGCGACGGCCGGTCCTGCGGAGGCGAAGGTGGGGGCGGCCCGGTTCACTGCGCGATCTTACCGCAGCGCAGCGCGGACCAATTGACCCGGGTTTGACCGTCCGCGCTCGATCACTGGCCAATCCTTGACGGGTATCAATTCCGGTCCCGCGGGGCACGCCGAGAATTCGCTGCATTGCCGCGCGTTCCCGCGTCCACCGGGATGCCGCGTTTTGTCCACCTGGGAGGCCCGACCATGAACACCCCTCAAGATCGTTCGCTCGACGTCGACGAGGAGCCCGTTCCCGCGATGCAGCAGATCCTCGACAACCCGTTCCTGCTGCTGTTCATCGGCGTCGCGATGCCGACCGTGCTCTACATCGTGTGGGGCGTGATGGAAATCGTCGGCATCCCGGTCGCCAAGTGACCGGGGCCGAGAACAAGGAGAACGCTAGATGAGCGCCCTCACCCCCCCGCAAGGCGTCTGGTGGAAGCAGCCGCTGGACCGCATGGAAGGCACGTGGATCGCGATCGCGTTCGCGTGGTGCCTGATCATGTTCTTCATGATGCCGTACTGGCACGTGTACGGTAAGCAGAACCTGTCCAACGAGGCCTATCGCACGACGCCGGAGATGTTCCAGGCGAAGACGCAGGCGATGGTCGACAAGTACAAGATCCGCGAGGAGACCGACCTGAAGATTCCGGTCGTCGCCCCGCCCGCGGGCAGCGACGTCTACATCATCGCGCGCCTGTGGCAGTGGTGGCCGATGGTCGAGCTCGAGGAAGGCAAGACCTACCGCCTGCACCTGGCGTCGATGGACTGGCTGCACGGCTTCTCGCTGCAGCCCGAGAACATCAACATCCAGGTCCACCCGGGATACGAGCACGTGATGACGGTCACGCCGACCAGGGCGGGAACCTATTCGATCATCTGCAACGAGTACTGCGGCATCAACCATCACACGATGGCGAGCCGCCTGTACGTCGTGAAGGCCAAGTAAGGGGACGATGATGGCCGTCAATCGCAACTTCCGCACCTGCCCGTCCACCGGTCTCGTCTATCACGAGGCGGCCGACAAGCTCATCCGCTGGAACGCCGTTGCCGCGGTGGTCTCGCTGCTGGTCGGCGGGATCCTCGCGCTGCTGGTCACGCTGACCCGCTGGCCCGCGGTCCACCTGCTGCCGCCGGACTGGTTCTACCTGGTGCTCACCGCGCACGGGCTCGACATGCTCGTGTTCTGGATCATCTTCTTCGAGATCGCCGTCCTGTACTTCGCCGCGAGCGTGCTGCTCAAGTGCCGGCTGGCGACGCCGAGGATGGCCTGGGTCGCCTTCTGGCTGATGATCCTGGGCGCCATCATCAACAACGTCGCCGTCTTCCGCGGCGACTCGTCGGTGATGTTCACGTCCTACGCCCCGATGGGCGCGCACCCGGCGTTCTACCTCGGCCTGATCCTGTTCGCGGTCGGCGCGCTGATCGCCTGCTTCGTGTTCTTCGGGACGCTCGTCGTCGCGAAGGCGGAGCGCACCTACACGGGCTCGGTCCCGCTGGTCACCTTCGGCGCCGTGACCGCCGCGATCATCGCGGTGTTCACGATCGCGTCGGGCGCGATCATCCTGATCCCGACGTTCCTCTGGTCGCTCGGCCTGATCGACCACATCGACTCGCTGATGTACCGGACCGTCTGGTGGGGCTTCGGCCACAGCTCGCAGCAGATCAACGTGTCGGCGCACGTCGCGGTGTGGTACGCGATCGCCGGCGTCGTGTTCGGCGCGAAGCCGATGTCCGAGAAGGTGTCGCGCACGGCGTTCTTCCTCTACATCTGCTTCCTGCAGCTCGCGAGCGCGCACCACCTGCTCGCCGACCCGGGCCTGACGTCGAACTGGAAGATCTTCAACACCAGCTACGCGATGTACCTCGCGGTGCTGGCGTCGATGGTCCACGGGCTGACGGTTCCCGGCGCGATCGAGGTCGCCCAGCGCGAGAAGGGCTACAACCGCGGCCTGTTCGAGTGGCTGCGCAAGGCGCCCTGGAGCAACCCGAGCTTCTCCGCGATGTTCATGTCGCTGATCGGCTTCGGCTTCCTCGGCGGGATCTCGGGCGTGATGATGGGCACCGAGCAGCTCAACCTCATCATCCACAACACGATCTACGTGCCGGGCCATTTCCACGCGACGGTCGTCGTGGGCACCACGCTCGCGTTCATGGGCCTCACGTACTTCCTGATCCCGACGCTGTTCCGCCGCGAGGTGATGTTCCCGGGGATGGCGAAGTGGCAGCCGTACGTCTTCGGGCTGGGGATGATGGCGTTCTCGCTGTTCATGATGGGCGCCGGGACGCTCGGCGTGCCGCGCCGGCACTGGGACATGACGTTCGCCGGCAACGCGCTGGGCCACGAGTTCCCGGGCACCGCGTACCTGATGATGGGCATCACGGCCATCAGCGGCATCGCGGCGGTCGTGGGCGGCACCATGTACCTGCTGATCACCGTGGGCAGCGTGTTCCTCGGCAAGAAGATCCAGACGCCGGACTTCAAGCACGTCGCGGCAAGGGACGGCGTGGCGCCGAAGCCCGCTCCGCAGCCCGCGATCGCCGTCGCGGGCCACGGTTCGATCGGCGCGGGCGGGATGGTGGCGCCGGGGACCTTCGTCCTGGCGATCGTGTTCCTGATCTCGTTCATCCTCTACTACTTCGTCAACTGGAAGTACCTGTCGACCGTGTGGCCGCTGTCCTGACACGGGCCTGTTCCAGCGAATCGCAGCGGGCGGCAGGGGACGGCGCGACGCGCCTCCGGAGCGCCGCCCCCTCCGTCCGCCTGCGACCGCCTGCAACCCGCCCTTGCGTAGGAGCCCCGCCATGAGCACCGACACCGCTCCCGCCGCCGCCGTCCGCGCGCCCCGCGCGATGACCGGCTGGCGCCTCGTCTTCGACCTTTTCAAGCTGCGCATCGGCATCGCGATCGGCGCCACCGCGCTCGCCGGCGTCGCGATCGCGCCCGGCGCGATCGACGCGTGGCGCGCGGCCGCCGTCGTGCTGGCGGTGACGCTGGCCTCGGCCGCCGCCGGCGCGTTCAACCAGTACGTCGAGCGCGACCTCGACCGCTCGATGCGGCGCACGCGCAACCGCGCGTTCGCCACCGGCCGGCTCACGGCCGGTCCCGCGTGGCCCCTGACGATCGGCGCGGTGTTTCTCGCCGGCGTGGGACTGGCGTGGCTCGCCGCCAACCCGATGGCCGCGCTCCACACCGCGCTCGGCGCGTTCACCTACGGCGTCGTCTACACGGTCTGGCTCAAGCGCCGGACCGCGTGGAACATCGTGATCGGCGGCGCGGCGGGCAGCTTCGCCGTTCTCGCAGGCGCAGCGGCGGTCGACGGAGGCGTTCCCGACGCGACCACGATCGCGTTCGCGGTCGTGCTGTTCCTGTGGACGCCTCCGCATTTCTGGAGCCTGGCGATCGCGTATCGCGACGACTATGCCGCCGCGCGGGTGCCGATGCTGCCGGTGGTCGCCGGCGACGCCGCCGCCGCACGCGCGGTCTTCTGGGGCGCGGCCATGCTCGTCGCCGCGTCGATCGTTCCGGCGTTCCTCGGCCTTTCGTGGCTCTATGCCGCGGCGGCGGTCGGAGGCGGCGCGCTCCTGATGCTGCGCACCGCGCAGCTCGCGCTCGAGCCGACCCGCCCACGGGCGCTCGCGAGCTTCCACGCCTCGCTGATCCAGCTCTCGCTGCTCATCGTCGCGGCGGGGGTCGAACCGTTGCTCCGTGCCTGATCCCGCCCCCGATCCGAAGCACCTCAACCGGCTCCTGCTCGCGGCGTTCGTCGGGCTCGTCCTGCTGATCGCGTGGAACGTGGCGTTCGGCCAGGCGCTGCCGGCCGGCACCAGGCTCGACCCGCGCGACGCGGTCGCGAAGAGCCAGGCGGCGATCGGCCGCACCGTCGGCGACTACGCGCTCACCGCCAGCGACGGCAAGTCGATCCGGCTCTCCGACTTCCGCGGCAAGCCGCTCGTCGTCTCCTTCATCTACACGGGATGCTTCCAGGTCTGCCCGACGACGACGAAATTCCTCGGCGAAGCGGTGGGCGCGGCGCGCCGCGCCGTCGGCGACGACAGCTTCAACGTGCTCACGATCGGCTTCAACCTTCCGTTCGACTCGCCCACCGCGATGCGCGAGTTCGCGACCAAGCAGGGGCTGGGCAACGCGCGCTGGACGTTCGCCACGCCGTCCGCCGACACGCTCGATGCCCTTGCCGCCGAAATGGGCTTTGCCTGGGTGCCGACCGCGGCCGGGTTCGACCACGTGACGCAGGCCACGATTCTCGACCGCGACGGCCGCGTGATGCGGCAGGTCTACGGCGACAGTTTCGAGCTGCCGATGTTCGTCGCGCCGCTGCGCGAGCTCGTGCTGGGCACGCCGGCACCAAAGGACGACTTCGCGAGCTGGATCGAGCGCGTCCGGGTGCTCTGCACCGTCTACGACCCGCGCGCGGGGCGCTACCGCCTGAACTACGGCCTGTTCATCGAGCTGTTCACCGGCTCGACGATCGTCATCGGGACGCTCTGGTACCTGATCTCGGCGTCGCGCCGCCGACGCGGCCCGCCGGGCGACGACGCGCGTCCCGCCTAATCCAGATCAATTCGCGGCTGCGCCGCCGGGCGCATCATGCTTTGAGACTGTAACCGATTCGACCCCCCGGCCCGGGCGCATTGCCTCCGTCTGCGGCCGGGCTTTTTTTGGGCGCGCGTTCCGGCACAATGCGGAAATCGCGGCGCACCGCCGAGGCCCCTTCCGATGCTCCGACTCATCCAGCACGCAGGACAGTCCGCCTTCCTGGCGGTCGAAAAGCTGTTCAACCGCGCCTTCGGCGAGGCGTCGAACCCGTTCTACTACCTGGGGGCGATCAGCTACTACCTGCTCTGGATCGTCGTCGCGAGCGGTCTCTATCTCTACGCGTTCTTCTCGACCGGCGTCTCCGAAGCCCACTCGTCGGTCGAGGCGATCACGCACGACCAGCGCTGGGTCGGGGGCATCCTCCGCAGCCTCCACCGCTACGCGTCCGACGGGATGATCCTGACGATGCTGCTGCACGTCGTGCGGCACTTCGTCTTCGACCACTACCGCGCGTTCCGCTGGTTCTCGTGGGTGACCGGCGTCGTGCTTCTGTGGCTCGTCTACATGTCGGGGGTCAACGGCTACATGCTGCCGTGGGACCGGCTGGCGCAGTTCGTCGTCGTCGCGACGGCGGAATGGCTCGACTGGCTGCCGATCTTCAACGGCACGCTTGTCCGCAACTTCATCACGCCCGGCGCCGTCAACGACCGGCTCTTCTCGCTGCTGTCGTTCATCCACATCGGGTTCCCGCTGGCCGTGCTCGCGATCCTCTGGATCCACACGCAGCGCGTCCCCGGCGCGAAGACGAATCCGCCGCGGTCGATCGCGATCCCGTTCACGATCGCGCTCGTCGTGCTGTCGATCGTGAAGCCCGCCGTGTCGCTCGCCCCCGCGGACCTGGCGAGCGCGCCGACCGAGATCGCGTTCGACTGGTACTACCTGCCGGCGCTCGCGCTGCTCTACTCGTGGGGGCCGGCGGTCCTCTGGGTGGTGATGGGCGGCGGCACGCTGTTCATGCTCGCGCTGCCCTGGCTCCCGCCCAAGCGGGGCTCGAAGGTCGTCCGCCACCTCGCGGTGCGCCCGGACAACCGGATCGTGCCCGCGCGACCCGGCGAAACCATCCTCGAGGCGGTGCTGCGCGAAGAGATCAGGATGCCGTACGACTGCCGCAACGGCGGCTGCGGCCAGTGCAAGTGCACGGTGCTCTACGGCGAGGTCGAGCTCGGCCCGTACCAGACGTCCGTGCTGTCCGACGAGGAGCGGCGCGCCGGAAAGGTGCTCGCGTGCATCACGACGCCCCTGACCGACATCGAGGTCGAGTACGTTCCCGTCGAGCTGCCCGGCGGCCTCAGGCCGAAGGCGTGGCGCGCGAAGGTCGTGTCGATGGCGAAGGCCGCCGACGACGTGATGGTCGTGCACCTCGCGGTCGAGGGCGACGAGCCGCTGCTCTACTACGCGGGCCAGTACGTCAACATCGTGATGCCCGACGGCGTCAAGCGGGCTTTCTCGTTCGCGACGGCCCCGGGCGCGGGTTCCACGATCGAGCTGCAGATCCGCCGCGTGCCGGGCGGGCGCTACACGACGCACGTGTTCGAGGAGATGAAGGTCGGCGACATCGTCGACTTCGAGGGGCCTCTGGGCTCGTTCTTCCTGCGCGAGGACTCGTCGAAGCCGATCGTGTTCGTCGCCGGCGCGACCGGCTTCGCGCCGGTCAAGAGCATGGTCGAGCACGCGTTCGCGACGGGGCTCAAGCGCAAGATGGTCCTCTACTGGGGCACGCGGTCGCTGCGCGACATGTACGCGCGAGAGCTGTGCGAACGGTGGGCGCGCGAGCATCCGGACACCTTCACGTTCGTGCCGGTGCTGTCCGAGGCGAAGCCGGAGGACGGCTGGACGGGCCGCACGGGCCTCGTGCACGAAGCGATCCTCGCCGACTTCCCGACGCTCGCCGGCCACCAGGTCTACGCTTGCGGCTCGGTGGCGATGGTGGAGGCCGCGCATCCCGCGTTCCGCGCGCGCGGCATGGATCCGAACGACTGCTTCTCCGATGCGTTCCGGCTGTCGCCGCATCTCGCGAAGGCGACGCCCGCGGAAGAGCTCGTCAAGCTCGGGGGAGCCTGAAGCGATGGGTGCACATCCGGTCAACAAGGTCGTGAGCTACGCCGGGCAGGCGCTCGGCTACACGGCGTTCATCGCGGTGCTGGCGTACTTCTCGACGTCGCCGCCCTACCGCCACCTGCCGCCCGACACCGCGCTCGTCAAGGTTTCGCTGCAGCACGCGGGCCAGCGCAAGGAAGCCTGCCGCGAACGCTCCGCGGAGGAGCTCGCGAAGCTCGCGCCGAACATGCGCCTCGCGACGGTGTGCCCGCGCGAGCGTGTCCCGGTCACGGTGAACGTCGAGCTGGACGGCAAGACGATCGTCGACGTGACGGTGCCCCCGTCGGGGCTCGCCAAGGACCTGAGCTCGACGCTCTACCGGCGCGTCAACGTGCCGGCGGGCGAGCACCGCGTGGTCGCGAAGCTGGGCGACGCGCCGGGCGGCGCGTTCACCCACGTCAAGGAAGCGACGGTCACGCTCGGGCCCGGCGCGATCCTGCTGCTCGACTTCGACGCGAAGGAAGGCGGCTGGCTGTTCCGCAGCTAGTCGCGGCAGCGAGCGTTCCTCCCGGAACGCGGATCGATCCACGTTCCCGGCGCGGAGGTCGCGAGGCGGTGCCCGATCAGCGGGTCGCGGCAGCTCCCCGCCAGTCGCGGAACAGGTCGATGTCGAACCCGTCCGGGTAGTAGAGGTAGCCCGGCGCGTGGCCCGGCGTGTCGGTCACGCCGTACTGCCAGACGATCTTCTTCGTGGCGCGGTCGACGACGATCACGCGATGGCGCAGGTCGTCCGCGATCAGGATGTCGCCGGTGTCGGGCAGCTCGCGCGCGAGCGACGGGTGATCGAGCATCCCGTCCCCTTTCGCGACGTAGTACTCCCAGGTCACCTTTTTCGTCGCGGGATCGAAGATCACGACCCGGCCAGGCTTCACGAAGTCGGCGACGATCACCTGCCTGCCGTCGACCGTCGGGAACGCGTCCGACGGGTATCGGACGTGCGGCGCGGGCATGTCCCAGACGACCTTGCCTTCGCGCGTGATGCGCGTGATCCACGCGCCGCGGATCTCGCTGATCAGGATGTCGCCGTTGTCCATCGGCGTCGCGCCGTTGGGCGAGCCCAGGTACTGCGGCGGCTTGTGGTAGCAGTGCGTGCGCCCGGTCTTGCCCCACTGCGTCACGATCTTCTGCGTCGCCGGGTCGATGATGACGACGCGGCAGTTGCGGATGTCGGCCGTCAGGAACGTGCCGTCCTCGAGCAGGTGCGCGTCGTCGGGGTAGTTGAATTGCCCGGGCCCCGTGCCGCCCTTCTCGGGCGTGCCGTAGGTCCAGGTGATCTCGCGCTTCTCGTAGTCGACGATGTGGACGTCGAAGTTGTCCTCCTCGCTCACGGCGAGCCGCCTGCCGTCGGGCGAGAAGTTCACGTCCTCGTTGCCGCTGTAGATCGTGAGGTTCGGCGTCGGGAATTCCCAGACGATGCGTTTGTCGGGCGCGATCTCGATCAACCGGTTGTTGCGCCGGTCGGCGATCACGATCGGGTACGGCAGCGGCTTGCCCCACGACGCCACCGGCTTCCTCCGGTCGCCGGTGACCGGCGGGATCGGCGGCA
This sequence comes from uncultured Pseudomonadota bacterium, assembly GCA_937898875.1. GTDB lineage: Bacteria > Pseudomonadota > Gammaproteobacteria > Burkholderiales > Casimicrobiaceae > VBCG01. The sequence goes on from CALDKM010000098.1 coordinate 15,300, forward strand.
GCGTCGCGCCGCTCGACACGACGCCCGCGCCCTTCGGATCGTCGATGCCTCCGGTCAGCGTGACATCCGGCGCAATGCGCGGCGGCTTGGCCGCCTTGTCCGCAGCGTCGGCGGCGGGAACGGCCGCGGCGCCTGCGGCGCACGCGATGAGCAACGCGAGGCTCGCCCGTCTCGCGCGCACGCCTTTCGTCCTCGATTCCATGGTCGTGTCCTCTTCGGCAGGCGGATTCGCAACGTATTGATCTGTACCGCAAATCGCGCGCGCGCGCCCGCCGCGTCGGCGCGCGATTGATCGAGATCAACCCGCCACCGACGGGGTTAATCCAGGTCAAAGCGCCCCGGCCGCTGCGCTGCCGTACACTTGCCGGATGCCGGAGGCGCAGGACACCGTTCCGCGGACGGGCGGCGCTGGAGCGCGCACGCGCGAACCGCTGCGCGCGCTCACCCGCGCGATCTTCGACCGCATCGACACGCGGTTCGACGCGGCGTTCGGCCCGGGAGCCAATCCCTGGCGTCTTCTGGGCGCGCTCGCGTGGTTCCTGTTCTGGGTGGTGGCGGTGACCGGAATCTACGTGTACGCGGCGTTCGACACGAGCGCGGCGGGCGCGTATCCGTCGGTCGAGCGGATCTCCGCGAACGCGTGGCCGCTCTCCGGACTCGCGCGGAGCCTCCACCGATACGCGTCCGATGCGTTCATCCTGCTGACGGTGCTTCACCTCGCGCGCGAGTGGGCGCACCGCCGCTACGCGCACGTGCAGCGCTTCGCGTGGCTCACCGGCGTCGCGCTGCTGCTGTTCGTCTGGCTGTCGGGCATCGGCGGCTTCTGGCTCGTGTGGGACCGGCTCGCGCAGTTCTCGATCGTCGCGACCACCGAGTGGCTCGACGCGCTGCCGCTGTTCTCGGAGCCGCTCGCGGCCAACTTCGACAGCGACGCGCGGATCGGCGACCGCTTCTTCTCGCTGCTCATCTTCATGCACATCGGCATCCCGCTGGGCACGCTCGCACTCATGTGGGTGCACGTGCAACGCCTTCAGCGGCCGGCGACGCAGCCGCCGCGCGCGCTCGCGTGGGGAACGCTCGCCGCGCTCGTGCTGCTCTCGCTCGCGCGGCCGGTCACGAGCGACGCGCCCGCCGCGCTCGCCGAGGTGCCGACGAACCTCGCGCTCGACTGGTTCTACCTCGCGCCGCACGTGATCCAGTACGCGTGGTCGCCGCTCGCGCTCTGGGCGATCGTCGGCGTCGCGACGGCGGCGCTCGCGGCGCTGCCGTACCTGTCGCGCGCCGCGCGCGAGCCGCGCCGGAAGCCCGCGGTCGTCGCGCTCGCGAACTGCAACGGGTGCCGGCGCTGCTTCGTCGACTGTCCGTACAACGCGATCGAGATGGTGAAACGGACCGACGGCCGCCCGCACCCGTTCCAGGCGAGCGTGATTGCCGACATGTGCGCCGGCTGCGGCATCTGCGCCGGCGCGTGCCCGTCGTCGACGCCGTTCCGGTCGGTTGCCGAGCTGGTGACCGGCATCGACCTGCCGCAGAAGCCTGTCGGCGCGGCCCGCGCGACGCTCGAGCGCGAGCTCGCGCGCGTCACCGCGTCCCGCCGCGACGCCGCGTCCGCGTCTCCGCGCGTCCTCGTCGTCGGCTGCGACGAGTCGATCGACGTCGTCGCGCTGCGCTCGCCGGACACCGCGGCGATGACGCTGTTGTGCGCGGCGCAGCTCCCGCCGTCGTTCGTCGAGTACGCGCTGCGCAGCGGCGCCGACGGCGTGCTCGTCACCGGCTGCCGCGAGGGCGACTGCGTCTGGCGGCTCGGGCAGGAGTGGACGGCCGGGCGCTTCGCCGGCGAGCGGGCGCCGAAGCTCCGCGCCGCTGTCGCGCGCGAGCGGGTGCGCATCGCCTGGGCAGGCCCGCAGGATGCCGC
>CALDKM010000099.1:0-10697 GCA_937898875.1 uncultured Pseudomonadota bacterium
CGTCCCAAGGGTGCGGCGCCCCCCCGGGGGCAGCGGCCGAAGGCCGCTTCGGGGGCGACAACCCGCCCGCCGCCGCTGTCCGGCGTGCGGGTGCTCGATCTCTCGCGCGTGCTGGCGGGCCCCTGGGCGGGGCAGATGCTCGCGGACCTCGGCGCGGACGTCGTCAAGGTCGAGCGTCCCGGCGCCGGCGACGACACGCGGGCGTGGGGCCCCCCGTGGCTCAAGGACGCCGCGGGTCGCGACACCGGAGAATCCGCGTACTACCTGTGCGCCAACCGCAACAAGCGGTCGGTGACGGTCGATCTGGCGAAGCCCGAGGGGCAGACGATCGTCCGCCGGCTCGCGCTCGAGGCGGACGTGCTGCTCGAGAACTTCAAGCTGGGCGGGCTCGCGCAGTACCGGCTCGACTACGCGAGCCTCGCGCCCGACCACCCGCGCCTCGTGTACTGCTCGATCACCGGCTTCGGCCAGACGGGCCCCTACGCACCCCGCGCCGGCTACGACTTCCTGATCCAGGGGATGGGCGGGCTGATGAGCATCACCGGGCGCGCGGACGGCGAGGAGGGCGCCGGGCCGCAGAAGGTCGGCGTCGCGCTGACCGACATCCTGACCGGCCTCTACGCGACGATCGCCGTGCAGGCCGCCCTGGCCGAACGCGAGCGCTCGGGCCTGGGCCAGCACATCGACCTCGCGCTGCTCGACGTGCAGGTCGCCTGCCTGGCGAACCAGGCGTCGAACTACCTTGCCGGCGGCGTCGTCCCGAAGCGCATGGGCAACGCGCACCCGAACATCGTCCCCTACCAGGACTTCCCGACGGCGGACGGCGACATGATCCTCGCGATCGGCAACGACGGGCAGTTCGCGAGGTTCTGCGAGGTCGCCGGCCATCGGGAATGGGCGGCCGACGCGCGCTTCGCGACCAACCCGCAGCGCGTCGCCCACCGGACGACGCTGATCCCGATGCTTCGGCAGGCGACGGTGACGCGCACGACGCGCGCGTGGGTCGACGCGCTCGAAGCGGCGGGCGTGCCATGCGGCCCGATCAACCGGCTGGACGAGGTGTTCGCCGATCCGCAGGTGGCAGCGCGGGGGTTGAGGATCGCGATGGCCCACCCGCTCGCCGGCGAGGTCCCGCTGGTCGGCAATCCGCTGCGGCTGTCGGGGTCGCCGGTCGACTACCGCAGCGCGCCGCCGACCCTGGGCGAGCACACCGGCGCAGTGCTCGGCGAATGGCTGGGGACGACGGGCGACGAACTGGAGGGGCTCCGCACGCGCGGCATCGTCTGATCGTGGTGCGCGGGTCAGGGCCCGGCGAACGCGCGCTCGATCACGAAGTCGCCCGGGGTCGACGTGTTGCCCTCCCGGAAGCCGCGCTCCTCGAGCCGGACCTTGAGGTCGCGCAGCATCTCGGGGCTGCCGCAGATCATCACGCGGTCGGAGTCGGGATCGAGCGGCTCGACCGCCAGGTCGGCGAAAAGCCTGCCGCTGTCGATCAGGTCGGGGATGCGTCCGCGATGCCGGAAGTCCTCGCGCGTCACCGTCGGATAGTAGTGGAGCTGGCTCGCGACCATGTCGCCCAGGAATTCGTGCGCGGGCAGGCGCTCGACGAGCAGGTCGTGGTAGGCGAGCTCGTCCGCGATCCGAACTCCGTGCACGAGGACGATCTGACCGAACTTCTCGTAGGTCGCCGGGTCGCGAACGATGCTCATGAAGGGCGCGAGGCCGGTGCCGGTCGCGAGCAGGTAGAGGCGCCTGCCGGGCAGCAGGTAGTCGATCACCAGTGTCCCGGTGGGCTTGCGCCCGACGATCACCGTGTCGCCGGGCCGGACGTGCTGCAGCCGCGAGGTGAGCGGGCCGCCGTCCACCTTGATGCTCAGGAACTCGAGGTGGTCCTCGTAGTTCGCGCTGGCGATGCTGTAGGCGCGCAGCAGCGGGCGGCCGTCGACGCGCAGGCCGATCATCGTGAAGTGGCCGTTCGAGAACCGCATCGCGGCGTCCCGGGTGGTCGTGAAGCTGAACAGCCGTTCGGTCCAGTGGTGGACCGAGAGGACGCGCTCCTCGTTGAAGGCGCTCATGCGGGGGGCGCGCCCCGGCGGGCCCGTCGCGGCGACCGCGACGGGCCGCCCGGCCGGCGCGGCGATGTAGCGGAAGCAACATGTTTCATTAAGCGCATGCTACACTCGCTCGGGCCGCGCGGCAAGGCGCCCGCCCCGAAGTGCCGGGGGATGCGCAGGCGCCCGCGCCGTGGCAGGATACCGCTTTCCGGGCCTTCGGGCCCGGTCCGTGTCGGTCGGTCTTACTCAACCGGGGAGTCAGGACGATGTCGCGATTGCCGTTCCGCAAGCTTTGCACCGCCGCCGCCGCCGCGGCCCTCGTCGCGATGGCGGCGCCCGCCGCCTCCCAGGGGACGATCAGGATCGGCGAGATCAACAGCTACAAGGCGCAGCCCGCCTTCCTCGAGCCGTACAAGAAGGGGATGCAGCTCGCCGTCGACGAGATCAACGCGAGCGGCGGCGTCAACGGCAAGCAGCTCGAACTCATCACGCGCGACGACAACGCGAACCCGGGCGACGCGGTGCGCCTTGCCGAGGAGCTCGTGTCGCGCGAGAAGGTCGACGTGCTCACGGGCTCGTTCCTGTCGCACATCGGGCTCGCGCTGACCGACTTCGCGAAACAGAAGAAGGTGTTCTTCCTCGCGGGCGAACCGCTCACCGACAAGATCGTCTGGCAGAACGGCAACCGGTACACGTTCCGCCTGCGTCCGTCGACCTACATGCAGGTCGCGATGCTGATGCCCGATGCGGTGGCGCTCAAGAAGAAGCGCTGGGCGATCGTCTACCCGAACTACGAGTACGGCCAGTCGGCCGCGGCCACGTTCAAGCAGCTGCTCAAGGCCGCGCAGCCCGACGTCGAGTTCGTCGCGGAGCAGGCGCCGCCGCTCGGCAAGGTCGACGCGGGCAGCGTCGTCCAGGCGCTCGCCGACGCGAAGCCGGACGCGGTCTTCAACGTGCTGTTCGGGGCGGATCTCTCGAAGTTCGTGCGCGAGGGCAACACGCGCGGCCTGTTCAAGGGACGCGAGGTGGTGAGCCTCCTGACCGGCGAGCCCGAGTACCTTGATCCGCTCAAGGACGAGGCGCCCAGCGGATGGATCGTGACCGGCTACCCGTGGTACGGGATCCAGACGCCCGAGCACAAGGCTTTCCTCGCGGCCTACCAGAAGGCGTTCAACGACTACCCGCGGCTGGGGTCGATCGTCGGCTACAGCGCGATCAAGTCGCTCGCCGCCGGCATGAAGAAGGCGAAGTCGACCGAGACCGAGAAGATGATCGCCGCGTTCTCCGGCCTCCAGGTCGGCACGCCGCTCGGGACGATCACCTACCGACCCGAGGACCACCAGTCGACGATGGGCGGCTACGTGGGCCGGACGAAGAACGAAGGCGGCAAGGGCGTGATGGTCGACTTCCGCTACATCGACGGCGCCAAGGTGCTGCCGCCGGGCGCCGAAGTGAAGAAGCTGCGGCCGGCCGACTGAGCTCCCTCGAACCGACCGTCGCGCCACGATGGACGCCCTGGCCAGCTTCGTCACGCAGCTCCTCAACGGGCTGGCCGGCGCGTCGTCGCTGTTCCTCGTCGCCGCGGGCCTGTCGCTGATCTTCGGCGTCACGCGGATCGTCAACTTCGCGCACGGTTCGTTCTACATGGTGGGGATCTACGTCGCGTACTCGGCGGTGGCGTGGATCGGGGAAGGCCCGGGCTACTGGCCGGCCCTGCTCGTCGCGGCGGTCGCGGTCGGCGTCGTCGGCGCGCTGGTCGAGATCCTGCTCCTGCGCCGCATCTACCACGCACCGGAGCTCTTCCAGCTGCTCGCGACGTTCGCGCTCGTGCTGGTGATCAAGGACGCGGCGCTGTGGCTGTGGGGGCCGGAGGAGCTGCTCGGGCCGCGGGCCCCCGGGCTCCGGGGGTCGGTGGCGATCCTCGGCCGCCAGTTCCCCGCGTACGACCTGTTCCTGATCGTCGTCGGTCCGCTCGTGCTCGGCCTGCTGTGGCTCCTGCTCACGCGCACCCGCTTCGGGACGCTCGTGCGCGCCGCGACGCAGGACCGGGAGATGGTCGGTGCGCTGGGCGTCAACCAGGCGTGGCTGTTCACCGCGGTGTTCGCCCTGGGCGCGATGCTCGCGGGCCTCGGCGGCGCGCTGCAGCTCCCGCGCGAGCCGGCGAACCTCGAGCTCGACCTCCACACGATCGGCGCGGCGTTCGTCGTCGTCGTGGTCGGCGGCATGGGATCGATCCCGGGCGCGTACGTGGCGGCGCTGCTGATCGCCGAGCTGAAGGCGATCTGCATCTGGCTCGGCGTGGTCGAGATCGCGGGCGTCGCGATCTCGTTCTCGAAGCTCACGCTCGTCGTCGAGTTCCTCGTGATGGCCGCCGTGCTGGTCGTGCGCCCCTGGGGTCTGCTCGGACGGCCGCAGGCGCCGCCGCGCCACGGGGGCGCGATCGAGGCGCCGTTGCGCGCACCCGACAGCCTCGCCAAGGCGGCCGCCGCGGCGCTCGTCCTCGCGCTCGTCGCGCTGCCGGCGCTCTCGTCGCAGTCGCCCTACGTCGTCGTGCTCGCCGTCGACATCCTGATCGCGGTGCTGTTCGCGACGAGCCTGCATTTCATCATGGGCCCGGCCGGCATGCACTCGTTCGGCCACGCCGCGTACTTCGGCCTGGGCGCCTACGCCGCGGCGATCCTGCTCAGGGCGACGGGCGCGCCGATGGAGGTCGCTCTCGTCGCCGCGCCGCTCGTCGCCGCAGCGGGGGCGCTCGTCGTCGGATGGTTCAGCGTCCGGTTGTCGGGCGTCTATCTTGCGATGCTCACGCTCGCGTTCGCGCAGATCGCCTGGGCGATCGTCTACCAGTGGGACGCCTTCACCGGCGGCAGCAACGGGCTCACCGGCGTATGGCCGTCCGCGTGGTTCGCCGACAAGCGCGCCTACTACGCGCTCACGCTCGCGCTGGTGCTCGGCGGCGTGTTCGCGCTCCGGCGCATCCTCCATGCGCCCTTCGGCTACGCGATGCGCGCCGCCCGCGACTCGGTGCTGCGTGCCGACGCGATCGGCATCGACGTCAAGCGCGTCCAGTGGGTGGCGTTCGTGATCGCCGGGCTGTTCGCGGGTCTCGCGGGCGCGTTGTTCGCGTTCTCGAAGGGCAGCATCTCGCCCGAGAGCCTGCACGTGGGCAAGTCGGTCGACGGTCTCGTGATGGTGCTGCTCGGGGGCGTCCAGACGCTCGCGGGGCCGGTCGTGGGCGCGGCGCTGTTCACCTGGCTGCACGACACGGTCGCGCGCAGCACCGAATACTGGCGCGCGATGCTCGGCGGCATCATCCTGATTCTCGTGCTGCTGTTCCCGCAGGGCGTCGCAGGATTCGCGCGCCAGGTGGTCTACGGCAGGCGCGAGGCGAGGAGCGAGCGGTGAGCGCCGCACGGCCGCCCGAAGGCGTTCGCCCGGTCCGCCAGGACGGGAGAGGCGACGCCGCGTCGGCGGCAGGACGGGGGGAGGACGCCCGGCCCGCGGGCACGCCGCTGCTCGAGGTCTCGGGGCTGTCGAAGTCGTTCGGCGGCGTCAAGGCGGTCGACGGCATCGACTTCACGCTCGCGGCGGGCGAGCTCCTCGCGCTGATCGGCCCCAACGGCGCGGGCAAGTCGACGACATTCAACATGGTCAACGGCCAGCTCGTCGCCGACACGGGGTCGATCCGTCTCGGCGGGGAGGAGATGACCGGCCGCAAGCCGCGCGAGATCTGGCGCATGGGCGTCGGGCGGACGTTCCAGATCGCCGCCACGTTCTCGTCGCTGACGGTCGTCGAAAACGTCCAGATGGCGCTCGTCTCCGCCGACGACAGGCTCTACTCGATGTGGCGGCGCGCAGCCGACTACCGGCGCAGCGACGCGCTCGACCTCCTGGACCTCGTCGGCATGGCGGGGCAGGCTGACCGGCCGTGCAGCGTGCTCGCCTACGGCGACGTCAAGCGCGTCGAGCTCGCGATCGCGATGGCGAACCGCCCGAAGCTCCTGCTGATGGACGAGCCGACCGCGGGCATGGCGCCGCGCGAGCGCAACGAGCTGATGGCGCTAACCAAGTCGCTGGTCGTCGAGCGCGGCATCGCGGTGCTGTTCACCGAGCACAGCATGGACGTCGTGTTCGCCTACGCGGACCGGATCATCGTGCTCGCGCGGGGCCGGCTGATCGCGGAAGGGGATCCGGCGTCGATCCGCGACCATCCCGACGTCCAGCAGGTGTATTTCGGCAGCGGCAAGACCTTCGAGAAGCCCACCGCGGGCAAGGGGGCGGCATGAGCGCCGCCGGGCCGTCCGCGCGCCCGCAGGGCCGTCCCAAGGGCGCGCAGCCCCCTCTGGGGGAGGCGCGCGAAGCGCGCTTCGGGGGACGCCCTTACGGCGCTCGCCCCCTCCTTCAGGAGGGGGGGCGCGAGGCCGCGTCAGCGGCGAGCCTGGGGGAGGGTCGTCGATGAGCGCCGCCGGGCCGTCCCAAGGCGCTCGCCCCCCCCTCCAGGAGGGGGGGCGCGAGGCCGGGCGAGCGGCGAGCCTTGGAGAGGACCCCCGGAATGCGCCGGGCGGTCCGGCGAGGGCGGACCCGGCGGGCGCGGGCCACGCCGAGGTGCTGCTCGACGTCCACGCGCTGTCGGCGTGGTATGGCGCGGCGCAGATCCTGTTCGACGTCGATCTCCTGGTGCGGCGCGGAGAGGTCGTCGCGCTGATGGGTCGCAACGGCGCGGGCAAGTCGACGACGCTCAAGGCGATCATGGGGATGGTCGACCGGCGCCGGGGGACGCTCGCCTTCATGGGCAGCGACATCTCGAATGCCGAGCCGCACCGGGTCGCACAGTCGGGGCTCGGCTTCGTTCCCGAGGACCGCCGCATCTTCACCGACCTCACGGTTGCCGAGAACCTCGAAGTGGGACGCCAGCCGCCACGCCGCTGGCCGGACGGGAGCGAGACCTCGACATGGACGCCCGAGCGGCTCTACCGGTTGTTCCCGAACCTGGGGGGGATGCCCGATCGGCCCGGCGGGCGCATGAGCGGCGGCGAGCAGCAGATGCTGACGGTCGCCCGCACGCTGATGGGGAACCCCTACCTGGTGCTGCTCGACGAGCCCTCCGAGGGCGTGGCGCCGGTCATCGTCGAGCAGATGGCGCACATGATCCTGGAGCTCAAGGGGCAGGGCGTCTCCATCCTGCTCTCCGAGCAGAACATGCATTTCGCCGAGCTCGTCTCGGATCGCGCCTACGTGCTGGAGAAGGGTCAGATCCGATACTCCGGGACGATGGCCGACCTCGCCGCCAACGACGAGGTGCGGCGCGCCTACCTGAGCCTGTGACCGCAGGCCGGTCCGGGGGCGCGCGCACAGGAGTCCGCACATGACCAGCGACGGCACGCACGGCTACCGCTTCACCGACCAGATCGGCCACCTGCTGCGCCGTGCCTACCAGCGCCACGTCGCGATCTTCCAGGAGACGGTGCCCGACGCGCAGCTCACCGCCGCCCAGTTCGTCGTCCTCTGCGCGGTCCGGGACCGGGGGCGCTGCCAGGTGAACGAGATCGTCGACGCCACGGCGATCGACGAGGCGAGCGTGCGCGGCATCGTCGAGCGCCTCAAGTGGCGGCAGCTCGTCACCGCGACGCACGAGGTGGGCGACGCGCGACGGATGGAAGTCGCGCTCACGCCGGCGGGCGCGTCGCTCGTCGAGCAGACGGTGCCGATCGCCGAGCAGATTACCGAGCTCACGTTCGGCGACCTCGACCCCGTCGAGCGCGCCAAGCTCGTGGCGCTGCTGCGCAAGATCAGCGGCGCCGCCCCGCCCGGCGTCTGACCGGCGCGCGACCCCGACCGACGCATCCTGGACCCGCCCGCGACGATCGGTGTCGCCCCGCCCCCCGGGGGACGGCGGCACGTCGCCGACCCTGCCGGCAGGGTGCGCGGGTATCGCCCCGGGGGCCCCCTCGACGCCCGCGCGGGCGGCCCGTTCGGACTCGCGACCTTAAACAGTTGATCAACAAAGGAATATCGGCTAATATCCGAAGTCTTTTGCATGAAATCCGGGCGCACGACGCCTGCGACGGGGGGGCGGCAGTGCCGTTCGAACCCGCCGCCGATGCCGCGATCCCGGATACGACCGACCTGACGATCGACGCGGCGGTCACCTTCGTGCTCGAGGTATCGCCGAACGGCCGGAAGGCCGGAACGCCGATGCCGCGAAGAGCGGGAGGGCCGTCGCGCTTCTTTTGCAAAGGGTCGTCCCGCGCGCGCTAACAGCCGGTGCGCGCGGGACGCGAACATCAACCAGCCCGCCGCCGGGCGAGAAACAGGGTTCTCGCGCGGGGCGGTAGCAACCAAAGGGCCAACCCATGGCGACTGCCACCCAGATGTCCGGAACCACCCCTCCCGTCGAGAACTTCGCCGCGCTGTTCGAGGAATCGCTCGCGCGCCAGGAGATGCGGCAGGGCGAGCTCATCACCGCCGAAGTCACCCGCGTCGACTACAACGTCGTCGTGGTGAACGCCGGACTCAAGTCCGAATCGTTCATCCCGATCGAGGAATTCAAGAACGACAACGGCGAAATCGAAGTCAAGGCCGGCGACTTCGTCACCGTCGCGATCGAGTCGATCGAGGACGGCTACGGCACCACGCGCCTGTCGCGCGACAAGGCCAAGCGCCTCAAGGCCTGGCACGATCTCGAGCATTCGATGGAGCAGGGCTCCGTCGTGCAGGGGCTCGTCACCAGCAAGGTGAAGGGCGGCCTCACCGTCATGATCAACGGGATCCGCGCGTTCCTGCCCGGCTCGCTCGTCGACATCCGTCCGATCAAGGACACCTCGCCGTTCGAGAACAAGGTCCTCGACTTCAAGGTGATCAAGCTCGACCGCAAGCGCAACAACGTCGTCGTGTCGCGCCGCGCCGTGCTCGAGGAGAGCCAGGGCGAGGTGCGCGAGAAGCTGCTGGCCACGCTGTCGGAAGGCGCGGTCGTCAAGGGCGTCGTCAAGAACATCACCGACTACGGCGCGTTCGTCGACCTCGGCGGGATCGACGGCCTGCTGCACATCACCGACCTCGCGTGGCGCCGCGTCAAGCATCCGTCGGAAGTGCTGGCCGTCGGCGACGAGGTCACCGCGAAGGTCCTCAAGTTCGACCAGGAGAAGAACCGCGTCTCGCTCGGCCTCAAGCAGCTGGGCGAGGACCCGTGGGTCGGCCTGTCGCGCCGCTATCCGCCGGGCACCCGCCTGTTCGGCAAGGTCACGAACATCACCGACTACGGCGCGTTCGTCGAGATCGAGTCCGGCATCGAGGGCCTGGTGCACGTCTCCGAAATGGACTGGACCAACAAGAACATCCATCCGACCAAGGTCGTGCAGCTCGGCGACGAGGTCGAGGTGATGATCCTCGAGATCGACGAGGACCGCCGCCGCATCTCGCTGGGCATGAAGCAGTGCATGCCCAACCCGTGGGACGAGTTCTCGATGAACCACAAGAAGGGCGACCGCGTGCACGGCACGATCAAGTCGATCACCGACTTCGGCGTGTTCGTCGGCCTCCCGGGCGGCATCGACGGCCTGGTCCACCTGTCCGACCTGTCGTGGACCGCGGCGGGCGAGCAGGCGGTGCGCGACTACAAGAAGGGTCAGGACGTGGACGCCGTGGTGCTGGCGATCGACGTCGAGCGCGAACGCATCTCGCTCGGCATCAAGCAGCTCGAGGGCGACCCGTTCAGCAACTTCGTCGCGCTGAACGACAAGGGCGCGATCGTCAGCGGCACGGTCAAGAGCATGGACGCCAAGGGTGCGGTCATCGCGCTCGGCGGCGGCGAGGTCGAAGGCTACCTGCGCGCGTCGGAAGTCTCGCGCGACCGCGTCGAGGACATCCGTCAGCACCTGCGCGAGGGCGACAAGGTCACGACGATGATCATCAACGTGGACCGCAAGAACCGCGGCATCAACCTGTCGATCAAGCAGAAGGATCAGGCCGACGAGAGCGAAGCCATGAACCGCATCACCCAGGAGAACACGGGCGCCAACACGGGCACGACCAACCTGGGCGCGCTGCTCAAGGCGAAGCTCAACGACACCAAGTCCAACGGCTGACGAGGGACCGTGCCGATGACCAAATCGGAACTGATCGACCGCCTGGCGGCTCAGTTTCCGCAACTGGTCGCCAAGGACGCCGAGCTCGCGGTCAAGATGATCCTCGACGCGATGGCCGAGAGCCTCGCGAAAGGGGAGCGCATCGAGATCCGCGGGTTCGGCAGCTTCGGCCTGAACCATCGGCCGCCGCGCACGGGCCGCAACCCGAAGTCCGGCGAGAAGGTGCACGTGCCCGAGAAGCGAGTGCCGCACTTCAAGGCCGGCAAGGAGCTGCGCGAGCGCGTCGACTTCAAGAAGGCGCCGTGAGGGATACATCCCCCCGAAGCGACCTGCGGTCGCTCCCCCCCGAGGGGGCTCGCGCCCTTGGGGGGCGACGTTCGCAGGGAGCAGGGGCCCCGTTCGCCTGCGAACGGGGATGCGACCGGCCGCGAATCGCGGCCGGCTGTCCGACGCTCCCCGCGTCGCAATCCCCGGTCCTCGCAAGGAGGACAGCAGCCGTGCGGTGCTCATGCGCCGATGCCCAGCACGGCCCGGACGCGCGCCGCGACGCCGGTGTCCG
>CALDKM010000100.1:0-1333 GCA_937898875.1 uncultured Pseudomonadota bacterium
GGTGCCGGCACCAGGGATCGAACCCGGGACCTTCGGTTTACAAAACCGCTGCTCTACCGACTGAGCTATGCCGGCGCACGGACGACATTCTATCGGGCGCAGCGCTCCTGCCGACCGGATCGCGCTACGACGCCGCAACGGGCCGGCGCCCGGTGGCACAGCCCGGGACGTCCGCCCCTGCAGGGCGGGACCGGCCGCCCTGCCGGGCGATCAGCTCACTTGATGACCTGAAGGTGCGTCGGCCGCGCGCGCGGCTTGCGCTCGGCATCGCCGCCCTCGTCGGGCTCCGGCGTGGCCTCGGGCGCGGTCGCCGCGGCGAGCGCCGCGACCGGATCCTGTGCCACGGTGAACGCGAATCCGTAGCCGGTCTCCTTCGCGAAGATGCCGGCGACGTTCGCCAGCGGCACCGCGACTTCCTGCGACTGGCCGTTGAAACGCGCGTTGAACTGGATCCACTCGTTGTCGATCGTGAGCTTGCGCGTCGCCGCGTGGCTCACGTTGAGCACGATCTCGCCGTTCTTCACGAACGCCGCGGGCACGCGCGTCTGCCCGTTCACCTTGACCGCGAGGTAGGGCGTGAGGCCGTTGTCCGCGCACCATTCGCAGATGGCGCGGACCAGGTAGGGCTTGGCGGACTGCTCGGACATCAGGAGACAGGATTCAGTGGTCAGAGGTCAGCTACGGCGGCGCGTCCGGCGGCGGCGCATCGAGCGCCGTTGCCCGGTCGCGAGTCCAGGGGCACCCCGCCGCGGTCGGATGGGAGGCTAGCAGGATTCGCGCCCCGGTGGCAATCGGCCCTTCCCCGATGGACGCGGGGCGTCCGGCTCGGGCGGTGGGCGATTCGGGTCGGGAACGGGCGTCGGGTCTCGGCCCGACCCACACCCCAAGCCCCATCGGCGCTCGATGCGCCGCCGCCGGAAACGCCGGCGCGTCTGTCCCCTGTCCTCTGACTCCTGTTTCCTGGACGCTACTTCCGCATCCCGCGCTCGGCGCTCGTGAGCGCCTCGGAGAACGCGGGACGCGAGAACAGCCGTTCGGCGTACTTGAGCAGCGGAGCCGCCTGCTTGGGCATCGTGACGCCGTAGTAGTCGAGGCGCCACAGGAGCGGCGTGATCGCCACGTCGAGCATCGAGTACTCCTCGCCCAGCATGTACTTGTGCTTGGTGAACACCGGGGCGATCTGCAGCAGTGCGTCGCGGACCAGGTTGCGCGCCTTCTCGGCGTTCTTCTGGTTGTTGCCCTCGAGCGCGTCGATGTGGCAGAAGAGCTCCTTCTCGAACCGGTGCAGGAACAGCCGCGCGCGGGCGCGCATCACCGGGTCCGCGGGCATCAG
>CALDKM010000101.1:0-7958 GCA_937898875.1 uncultured Pseudomonadota bacterium
CGGTTTGGAACGCATGACCACGCCCGCCGCCTACCTCGACTTCGCGTACCGCACGGCGCTCGCTGCAGGCGAGGTGACGCTGCCGCACTTTCGCGTGCCGATCCCGGTCGTCGACAAGGGCGTAGGCGGCTACGACCCGGTCACCGCCGCCGACCGCGACGCCGAGGCCGTGATCCGCGCGGAGATCGCGAAGGCTTTCCCCGAGCACGGCATCCGCGGCGAGGAGCACGGCCACGAGCCGGGCCGTTCGCCGCTCACCTGGGTGATCGACCCGATCGACGGCACGCGCAGCTTCATCACCGGACAGCTCCACTGGGGCATGCTCGTCGCGCTGAACGACGGCGAGCGCGTCCTGTGCGGCCTCGCGCACCAGCCGTTCGTCGGCGAGACGTTCCTCGCGGTCGCGGGCGGGCCGTCGCGCTGGCGGCGCGGAGCGGAGGAGCGCACGCTGGCGACGCGCCGCTGCCCCGAGGTCGCCGATGCGATCGTCGCGTGCACGACGCCGGACATGTTCGCGACGCCGCAGTCGCTCGCCGCGTTCGAGCGCGTGCGCGCGAGGGCGAAGCTCACGCGATTCGGCGGCGACTGCTACGCATACTGCCTGCTCGCGATGGGGCTGATCGACGTCGTGATCGAGTCGTCGCTGAAGGCGTGGGACGTGCAGGCCCTGATCCCGATCGTCGAGGGCGCGGGCGGCACGCTCACCGCCTGGGACGGCGGTCGCTGCGACGAGGGCGGCGACGTCGTCGCGTGCGGCGACCCCGCGCTCGCGCCGACGGTGCGGGCGCTCCTCGCCGGCCGCTGATCCGCGCGATGCGATTCCTGGTCCTCGGCGGCACGCGCTTCCTGGGTCGGCACCTGGTCGATGCGGCGGTCGAGCGCGGGCACACGGTTACGACGTTCACGCGCGGCAAGTCGCGGACGCACGAGCACGCGGCGGTATTGCCGCTGGGCGGCGACCGCGATCCGGAGAAGGGGCGGGGACTCGCCGCGCTCGCGTCGGGCGAGTGGGACGCCGCGTTCGACCTCTCGGGCTACGTGCCGCGCATCGTCGACGCGTCGTGCGAGCTCCTCTCCTCGCGCGTGCGCCGCTACGTATTCGTCTCGTCGCTGTCCGTGTACGCGGACACGAGCCGGCCCGGCACGACCGAGGACGCCGCGCGCGCCAGGCTTCCCGACCCGGCCAGCGAGGACACTTCCGCGCACTACGGCGCGCTCAAGGCTGCGTGCGAGGACCGCGTCGCCGCGCGCTACGGCCCGCGGGCTACCGTCGTCCGGCCGGGCCTCATCGTCGGGCCGCACGATCCCACCGACCGCTTCCCGTACTGGGTCGCGCGCTTCACGCAGCCGCACGTGCTGGGCGAGCGGGACGAGGAGGCTGCGGTTCCCGCGCCCCGCGGGCGGCCGATCCAGATCATCGACGCGCGCGACCTCGCGCAGTGGATGGTCACGCTCGCCGAGCGCGACGTCGCCGGCACCTACAACGCGGTGAGCCCCGCGGGCGAGTTCACGATGGAGGGGCTCGTCGACGCGCTGCTCCAGTGTGCCGCGCGCGACGGCGTCGGTCCGACGCCGGTGTGGATCGAGCCCGACATCCTGAAGAAGTCCGGCATCGAGCCGTGGACCGAGCTGCCGCTCTGGCTCCCCGACGAACCGGAGTACGCGGGATTCTTCTCGGTCGACCAATCGCGGGCCCGCGAGACCGGGCTCGTCGCGCGGCCGCTCACCGACACCATCGCCGACACGGCCGCGTGGCTCGGCGGCAAGTGGCGCCCCGACGCGTGGCAGCACGCCCTGTCGGTCGAGCGCGAGCGGCGCCTGGTGGCCGTGCAGGCCGACCGGGGCTGATCGCACGTGCCCGGCGTCCGCGATCGAACGGTCGCGCGTTTCGCCGAATGGACCTGATCTGCAAGGCGTACTGGTCGGCGTTCACCGCGTGGCACGCGAGGCGCGAGCGTACGCTGCCGTGGTGGCCGGCCGGGCGCCTCGCCGCGCTCCAGGATCGCCGCGTGCGCGACATCGTCGCGCACGCATACGCGACGGTGCCGCACTATCGCGAGACGATGCGGGCCCTCGGTCTGATCCCGGCCGACGTCGTGTGCGCGGCGGACCTCGCCAAGCTCCCGCCCGTCGGCGGCGCGGAGCTGGCCGCCGCGCCCGAGCGCTTCCTGTCGACCGCGCATGCCGGCGGGAACACGCTGCTGCTCACGACCACCGGGACGACGGGCCACTTCAAGCAGATCCACCACGACCCCGCCGCGGTCTTTGCCGCCCTGGCCGCCGGCGGGCGCCATCGAACCGTCGCGTCGTCCGTCCCGCCCTCGACGACCCGTCCGCACGGCGGCGCGAGGCAGCTGGTGATCGCTCCGCCGGCCGGCACCAACGCACTCATCCGGGACTACCATCGCGCGCACCTGCTTCCGATGCCCGTCGGGCGATTCGAGCCCGCGTTCCTGCCGCTCGACCGGCCGTTCGTCGACCTCGTCGCCGCGATCAACGCGTCGAGGCCCGACACGATCGTCTCGTTCGGACGCTTCGTCGGCTATCTCTACCGGCGCGCGATGGAAGCGAACGTGGCGATCCACAGGCCGCGCCTGATCTGGTACGGCGGCGATGCGATGCCCGAGGCCGACCGGCGCCTGATCGAGGAGCGGCACGGCATCCCGGTGTTCTCGTCCTACCAGAGCTGCGAGTTCCTGCGCATCGCGTTCCAGTGCGAGAGGCGCGAAGGACACCACGTCTCGACGGATCACGTGGTGCTTCGCGTCGTCGACCCCGAGGGGCGCGACGTGCCGGCCGGCACCCCGGGGGAGGTCGTGATCACGAATCTGGTCAACCGCGCCACGGTGCTCATCAACTTCCGCCTGGGCGACCGAGTCACCCTCGGCGGGCGGCCTTGCGCGTGCGGGAGGACGCTGCCCTTGATCTCGGCGCTCGACGGGCGCAGCGAGGACCTCCTCCTGCGAGCCGACGGCGAGCGCGTCCACGAATCCGTCGTGCTGCGCCGTCTCTACGACGTGCCCGGCCTGTCCAACGTCGCGGTCGTACAGCAGGCGCTGGCGCGCATCGACGCCAGGGTCGTCGTCGCTCCCGGTGCGGACGCCGCGGCGACGGCCGCGTCGCTGCGCGGCGCACTCAGCGAGTTGCTCGGCCGCCCCGGCGACCTGCAGACGGACATCTCGGTCGTCGACGACATTCCGGCCGGCCCGGGCGGCAAGTTCCGCGCGGTCACCTGCCGGGTGCCGCAGTAGCGCGCGCACGTCAGGCGGGGACGTACGCGTTCGTGGCGAACGGCGGGAACGCGTGCGGGGTGCAGGCTGCACCCGAACGGGCGCGCGAGGTTCGCGAGCCCCTCGTCGTCGAGAGTCCGTACGCGTTCGCGAGCGCACGCGCGCTCGATCGGGTGCGATTCGCGGGCCGCCTGAGTGCACGGTCGCGCGGCCCGGATCGTTCCTTCGCCGGTCACTCGATCAGCCGGTCCGCGCGCTGCAGCAGCGGCGCCGGGATCGTCAGTCCGAGCGCCTTCGCGGTTCCGAGGTTGACGACCAGCTCGAACGTCGCCGCCTGGTCGACCGGCATGTCGGCGGGACGCGCGCCCTCGAGGATGCGGCGCACATAGTCGGCGGTGCGTCGGTAGAGCTCCGGCAGGCTGCTGCCGTAGGCCATCAGACCGCCCGCGTCCGCCTGCTCGGGCCATTCGTAGATCGCCGGCAGCCGATGTTTCGCCGCGAGCGCGATGATCGGCTTCTGATCGCGGACGAAATACGTGTGCGCGGCGACGAAGAGCGCATCCGGCTTCTGCGCCGCGATGGCTGCGAACGCACGCTCGTAGTCGCCGACGCGGACTTCGGTCACGAGGAGCCGGATGCCGGACGCCGCTGCGGCGCTCGTCACCTCCTTCAGCTGGATCGCGGCGCCGGGGTCGTCGGGGAAGAGCGCCGCGACTCTCGCGGCCCGCGGAACCGCCTGCTTCAGGAACTCGAGGCGTTTCGCGGCGAGCGTTCCGTCGGCCGCGATCAGGACGCCGGTGAGATTGCCTCCCGGTCGCGCGAAGCTCTGCACGAGTCCCGTGGCGACCGGATCGAGGTTGCCGTAGAACACGACCGGAATGGTCGGCGTGGCATCGCGGACCGCGCGCGCGGCGTTCGAGCCGACCACGACGATCGCGTCGGGCTCGAGTTTCGCGAGCTCGCGCGCGAGCGCGGGAAGCCGATCGAGCTTGCCGTCCGCGTAACGCCGCTCGACGACGAGATTGGTCCCGGCGACGTAACCGGCATCGCGCAGCGCCGTCACGAGCCGGGAGGGCCCGTCGGCGGGGCCCGCGACGGTGGGCGACAGGATGCCGATGCGGTACGTGCGCCCGGGGCGCTGCGCGAACGCCGCGAACGGCTCGAAGGCGGCCGCGGCCAGGACGGCGGCGAGAGCGCTTCTCCGATTCATCGTCTCGATGCCCGGCGCCGGATCAGCGTGCGGCGCCGGCCAGCGCACCGCGCCACTCGTGCACCGGCGGCAGGCCGCCCGTCGACACGATCGCGACGAAGAGCGCGACGACGAGCGCGGCACCGATCGCCACTGCCGTGAGCCACGCCGTGGACATGCGTCGCTGCTCCGCCGAACCCTGTGCGAGCACCCATGCCGGCGCCGGCGAGAGCAGGAAGCAGGCGAGGGCGGGGACCCATGCGCCGCGCAGCGCGAACAGGAGCGCGACGCCGGTCGCGCAGACGGCCCACAGGCGGACGAGAGGCTTCATCGCATTCTCCTCGCAGCAATCCCGACGACGCGCGCGGCAGCGGGCGACGCTCCGCGCCGGCCGCGCGGGATCAGTCGTGCGCGATCGGCTTGTCGGTGAACAGGAAGTCCTTCAGCTCCTTCGAGAACGTCGGGTCCTTGCGCCGGATCCACTCCAGCACCATCGCCGCGTGTTCCTTCTCCTCGTCGCGGTTGTGCGCGAGGATCGCCTTCAGCGCCGGGTCCTTGCACGCGTCGGCTCGCTGGTTGTACCAGTCGACGGCCTCCAGCTCCTCCATGAGCGACACGATCGCACGGTGCATGTCGCGCGTCTCGTCCGACAGTTCCTGGACGGGTTCGTGGTATCCGACGCTGGACATGATCGTTTCCTTTTCCGACGTTGAAGGGCGATGGATTCGCCGACCATGATAATCGCTGATCGACGCCGGCCGCACCGGCCCCTCGCGGAGGCCTTTCCGGTCGGTGCGTCGGCGGGACGCCGGCGCCGCATTGACGGCGGCCCGGCGGCGCTGCACCCTTGCGATGATTGCGCGCTTCGTGGCGGCCGATGCCCGGCTTCCGGCGGCCTTCCGGACGCTGAGCGAATGCCGTAACCGGCCAACGGGAACCATCGACACCGCCGGATCTCCGGCGGCAGGAACATCCGACTTGAGGGAGAAATCGCCATGCCGAACCGTCTTTCGTCCTGCACGTTCGTGGGGCTGCTCGCTCTTGCGCTGGCCGCCGGGCAGGCGTCCGCACAGAAGCCCGGCGAGATGGAGGTCCGCCAGGGCGTGGTCGAGCAGATCACGACCACGCAGATCCAGAGCAACCATCACCGGGGTGTCGGCGCCGTCATCGGCGGGCTCGGCGGGCTCGGCATCGGCAGCCTGATCGGCGGCGGGACCGGACGCGACGTCGCGATGGTGCTCGGCACGCTGGGCGGCGCGCTGGCGGGCAACGAGATCCAGAAGAAGCACGACCAGCCGCAGCAGGCGCAGCAGATCATCGTGCGCGTCAGGAGCGGCGTGCTCGTCTCGGTCACGCAGCCGGTCGACCCGGCGCTGAAGAAGGGACAGCGCGTCTACATCGAAGGCGCCGGCGACGGCGCGCGCGTGATTCCGCAGTAGTCGCGCGGAACGTCCCAGGACGTTCTCCCGGCGCGCGAGGCCGCGCCGGGATACGGCCGTCGCCGTCTTGCCCTATCCTTGCGGTCGGATCGACATCGGCCGACGCTTGCGCCGGCCCCGGCTTCCCGCGCGAGGGGCATGGAATGGACAGGAAAGGCGCGATCAGCGTCCGATCGCGGAGCTGGGACAGGACCATCTTCGAGAATGTGATCGGCGGCGAGTACGGCGCGATCGACGTACTCGGCAAGACCGTCGTCGACATCGGCGCCCATATCGGATCGTTCAGCATCCTCGTCGCCATGAAGGGGGCGCGACGGGTGCTCGCCTACGAGGCGGGGGCCGACAACTTCGACCTCCTGGTGACGAACTGCGGGGCGCTGCCCGCGGTGGAGTGCCACCTCGCCGCCGTCTGGCGCTCGGATGCCGACGATGCGGCATTGATCTGGCGGGAGGCGTCGGATCCGCAGAACACCGGCGGCGGAACCGTGGTCGAATGCGCGACGATCGCGGGAGAGCGCACCGGAGGCGAGCGCCGCTGCTCGGTCAGGGCGATTCCGTTCGACGAGGTCGTCGACCGCGCGGGGACGATCGACCTGCTGAAGATCGACGCGGAGGGCAGCGAATACCCGATCCTGCTCACCAGCCGGAAGCTGGATCGCGTCGGCGCGATCGTCGGCGAGTTCCACGACATCGCCGGCCTCGATGCGCGGATGGCGATTCCGGGCTTCCCCGACTGGACCATCGAGCGCCTGCGCGAGCACCTCGAGCGACAGGGCTTCGACGTCGACGTCCGGCGCAACGGCCCCCTGGGGTTCTTTCGCGCGACGAGGAGGCCTTCGCGGCGCTGACCGCGCTGTCGACTCCGGCCGCGCGCACGCCTCACGCGAGTTGCACCCGCGGCGGAGGCTCCTCGCCCGGGTCCGTACAATCGTCGTCGATGTACGGCGCGGACACCATGCGGCAACTTCCACGAGTCGAGAGGGCGGTGCGGATGCGGGCGACGACTTGGTGCGCAGTGATGGCGCTCGTGCTCGCGACCGGGGTCGCGGCCGCCGACTTCGCGACGCCGGGCGGGCCGCCACCCGCCAACGTGGACGAGATCGCGGACGTCCTGCGCCAGGATCCGTACGAGCTGGAACTGCTGATCAGCTACGGCACGTCGAAGGGCGGCTCGGCGGGCCATCTTGCCCTGGCGATCCGCGACCAGGCGCCCGGCGACGACCTGGTCTACTCGGCGAACTTCTACGCCGACCGGAAGCCCGAGCACGAGAGGGACTTCTACACCGACGACCTGATGGTCCGCATTCCGAAGAGGGAATACCTGTTCGGGACGACGTCGTCGCTCGGCGATAAGGCGTCGTTCGGCCTGGATTTCGGCGAGGTCTACAAGCGATCGGTCATCGGCATACGCGTCTACGGCGTGTCGCCGGCCGAGAAGGTGGCGCTGGCCGACTTCTTCAAGCGCATCAACGACGACTTTCACGCGCGGGCCAGGAACACCGAGTACCACGACCGCGAGGTCAAGTACGACTACCTGCGCCTCAACTGCGCGAAGACCATCGGCTCCGGATTCAGGTTCGGCGCCGGGTACAGGGATCTCGACGTCACGAGCGCGAAGATGCTCTCCGGGAGGGTGGTGGTGGCGGCCGCGAACGCCAACATTCCCACCGAGATGGCGATGAAGCTGCTCGAGCAGTGGAACCTGCGCGGCTACCGAATGGACGTGGTCCTGTACAGGAAGTACGCGGGCTCGACCTACGTCGATCCGCACGACGACGAGAAGGTGGCGTTCAAGGATCTGCCCAACCGCTTCCCCTCGGTCCTGTCCCGCGACTTCCGGAAGGAGCAGGGCCGGTACGAGGACGTCGACAATCTCTACGCGATGTACGTCCTCTTCAACCTGGCCAGGTACAGCGTGCGGGTGAACGGCGATACGAAGCGGCTCGAGATCGAGAAGACCAAGAGCCCCATGGCCTACCCCGAAGCGGCCGAGCTCGCCGCCCGGGCCGCAAGGTCGGACAGCGAGAACTACGGTCGGCACGCCACGTTCCGGCCGAACGGGACGGGGGTCGAGGAGCCGTAGGACGGCGCGCGCCCCCC
>CALDKM010000102.1:0-2352 GCA_937898875.1 uncultured Pseudomonadota bacterium
GACGTCGCGTAGAGCTGCGCGTCGGCGCGCTGCGGCTTCTCGATGAATCGGTCCACCGCGACGACCGGCGGGCGCGCGTCGTCCTGCGGCGCGCCGCACGCGAGGTAGCCGTAGCCGGTCTCGGGCCGCGACGGCGCGATCCCGAACGTGACCAGCCGGCCGGCGGCGGCGAACGCGGCCGCGCGCGCGACCGCCGCGACGAACGCATCGACGTCGTGGATCAGGTGATCGGCCGCCAGCACGAGGAGCGGCACGTTCTCGCCCGCGTGCTTCGCGGTCCACAGTGCGCCCATGGCGACCGCGGGCGCGGTGTTGCGGCCGAAGGGCTCGAGCAGGAACACCGAGCGATCCTGCGCGGAGGCTGGCAGCCCCGAATACGCGTCGCGCGTGGCGAAGTAGTGCTCGTCACGAGTGACGGTCACGATCGGGCCCGCGCCGGGAATCGCGAGCGCCCGTGCCGCCGTCCGGCCCAGCAGCGTGCCCCCGTCCGGGAGGCGCATGAACGGCTTCGGAGCCGTCTCCCGCGACAGGGGCCACAGGCGCGTGCCGGCGCCGCCGGACAGGATCAGGGGGACGATGGGACGGGAGGACATTCGGGGGCGGGGGCGGGCGAGGCCGCTACTCTAGCGCATGGCCCTCCGACGCCCCGGGGACCGGTCTTCGGGAACGCAACGGGGCGTTCGCGCCCGTTTGTAGGACGTACGCCGACAGAGCTATCCTACGTCGACCGATCAGGCCGCCGGCGGGCGATCCGTACCATGTCGGCCATGGCTACGACACGCGCGACCGATTCGATGAGCATTGCCCCGCACCGCCCTGGCGCCCCCGACCGATGATCCGCGTCCTCATCGCCGACGACCACGCGATCGTCCGTGCGGGCCTGCGCCAGTTCCTGTCCGATCAGTCGGACATGTCGGTCGCGGGCGAGGCGGCCACCGGCGCCGAGACCGTGTCGATGGTGCGCGCCGAGCCGTACGACGTCGTGCTGCTCGACATCTCGATGCCCGACCGCAACGGCGTCGACACGCTGAAGCAGCTCAAGCAGATCCGCCCCGAGATGCCGGTGCTCATGCTCTCGGCGTACGCCGAGGAGCAGTACGCGGTCAACATGCTGCGCGCGGGCGCGGCGGGCTACGTGAGCAAGGAGAGCGCCTCGGCGCAACTCGTCGCGGCGATCCGCACGGTCGCGCACGGCCGCAAGTACGTGAGCCAGGGCCTCGCGCAGGTGCTCGCCGACGGCGTGAGCGGGCGCGGCGACGCGCCGCTGCACGCGAGCCTGTCGCAGCGCGAGTTCCAGATCTTCTGCAAGCTCGCCGGCGGCATGCCGGTGTCGAAGATCGCCGCCGAGCTGTTCCTGTCGGTGAAGACCGTCAGCACCTACCGGTCGCGCGTGCTCGAGAAGATGGGCATGAAGACCAACGCCGACCTCACCTACTACGCGATCAAGAACAAGCTGATCGAGTGAGCGCCGCCCGCCAGGCGACGCCTTCTGCACGGACCCAACGATGTCACTGCGCGTGTTCCTCGTCGAGGACAACCCGATGATCCGAGAGCGGCTGATCGAGTCGCTCACGGCCACCGGCGCGATCGACGTCGTCGGCCACGCGGACACCGAGTGGCAGGCGGTCGAGGCGCTCTCCGACGGAAGCTGGGACGCGGTGCTCCTCGACCTGCAGCTGAAGCAGGGGACGGGGCTCGGCGTGCTGCGCGCGATCGGGCCGTCGAGGCCGCTCGGCGCGAAGATCGTCGTGCTCACCACGTTCGCGATCCCGCAGTACCGCGATCGCAGCCTCGCGCTCGGCGCCGACGCGATCTTCGACAAGGCGTGCGAATACGAGCGCGCGGTCGACATGCTTTCCGAGCTCGCGCGGGGCCGCGTCGCACCGTCCTGACGCGCGGCGCGGCGGCGACGCGGATGGCATGCGCGCGACGCGACGCGCCGCGCTTCCCGGCTCGCGCGCCCCGGGTGCGCCGACCGGCCCTCGTCAACCCAGGAGAAACGCCATGAACAGGATCCTCGCACTCGTGCTCGCCGGCGCGCTCGCGCTCGTCGCGGGCTGCAACACGATCCAGGGCGCCGGCAAGGACATCGCCGCCGGCGGCGAGGCGATCGAGCGCGCCGCCGACAAGTCGAAGCCGAAGTGAGTCACGCCGCGCCGACGCCGGGCCGCGGCTGGCGCGCGCAGACCGTCGCGCTCGTCGCACTCGCCGTACTCGCGGGGATCGCCGCCGCGAAGCTCGCGGCGCCGCTGCTCGTCCCCCTCGTGCTGGGGCTCCTCGCGAGCTACGCGCTGCGGCCGCTCGTGCGCGCGCTGGAGGCCCGGTGATCCTGCTGCCCCCGACGCGGCCCCT
>CALDKM010000103.1:0-5389 GCA_937898875.1 uncultured Pseudomonadota bacterium
GTCCCCGCGCAGGCGGGGACGGCGGGAGGCGCGGGCGCGCCGGCGAGCCGGCCGGCGCGCAACGTTCTCGCGGCGTAACGGGAACGGGCGGGCGGACCCCGCCCGTCCGCCCCCCTCTCCCCGTGGAGCCCGAATGACATCCGAAACGAACGGGGCGCTGCGCCTCGCCGGCGCCATCGACGCGCTCACGCGCTTCTTCGGCAAGGCGATCGCCTGGCTCGTGCTGCCGATGGTCCTGTCGCTGGTCTGGGAGGTCGTCGCGCGCTACTTCTTCAACGCGCCGACGGTCTGGGCCTACGACATGACGTTCATGCTATACGGCTCCTTCTTCATGATCGGATCGGCGTGGACGCTGCAGCGCGGCGGCCACATCCGCACCGACGTCTATTACGCGAAGTGGTCGAAGCGGACGCAGGCCCGCGTCGACCTCGCCTGCTACCTCGTGCTGTTCTTCCCGGCGATGGTCGTCTTCGGGTGGCTCTGCTGGGAGTACTTCTGGAAGTCGTTCCAGCAGAACGAGAGCATCGTCACGAGCCCCTGGATGCCGATCGTCTGGCCGTTCAAGTTCACGATGCCGCTGACCGCGGCGCTGCTGGTGCTCCAGGGCGTCGCCGAGTGCATCCGCTGCTGGGGGCGCGCATTCGGCCCCGGCGAGGAGGACGAGGGCAACGGCGACGCTGCGGCGGCCGCGGCGGCCGCGGCGGCCGCCGCAGCGGGCGACGCCGAGGGGAGCGTGATCACATGAGCACGGAATGGCTCGGCCTCGTGCTCCTCGCGGTGCTGTTCGCCGCGATCTTCGTCGGCTTCCCGATCGCGTTCACGCTGATCGCCGTCGGCGCGATCGGCGGATGGCTCGCGCTCGGGCCCCTCGCGCTGCACCTGATGACGCTGCAGGTCTTCTCGGTGATGCGCGACCCGACGCTCGCGTCGGTCCCGTTCTTCCTGTTCATGGGCTACCTGCTCGAGCAGTCGGGACTGATGGAGCGACTGTTCCGCGGCGTCCAGCTCGCGCTCGGATCGATCCGCGGCTCGCTCTACCTCGCCGTGCTGCTGACGGCGACGATCTTCGCCGCCGCGACGGGCATCGTCGGGTCCTCCGTCACGCTGCTCGGCGTGATGGCGGCGCCCGCGATGAAGCGAAGCGGCTACGACATCAGGATGTCGGCGGGCGCGATCACCGCGGGCGGCACGCTCGGCATCCTGATCCCGCCGTCGGTGATGCTGATCGTCATGGGCCCGGTGGTGGGCGTGCCCGCCACCGACCTGTTCGCCGCCGCGGTGATCCCCGGCCTGCTGCTCGCGACGCTCTACATCGTGTACACGCTGGCGCGCAGCTACCTGAATCCGGCCCTCGGTCCCGCGCTGCCGCCCGAGGAACGGGCGGGCTCGGTCGGCGAGGTCGTGCGGGAGCTCGTGCTCGGCATCGCACCGGTCGTCGTCGTGATCTTCGCGACGCTCGGCGTGATCCTCGCCGGCATCGCGACGCCCACCGACGCGGGCGCCGTCGGCGCGTTCGCGGTGCTGCTGCTGACGCTCGCCTACCGCCGCATGACCTGGACGGGCTTCCGGTCGGCGGTCTACTCGACGCTGCTGACGTCGTGCATGATCCTGCTGCTGGTCGCGGCGTCGAACTACTTCGGCGCGGTCTTCTCGCGGATGGGCAGCGCGTCGCTGATCGCCGAGTCGCTCCTGGGCCTCGACCTGCCGCCGACGGTGATGCTGGTCCTGATCCTCGGCATCATCTTCGTGCTGGGCTGGCCGCTCGAATGGGTGCCGATCGTGCTGATCGTCGTGCCGATCCTGCTTCCGCTCGTCCAGAAGCTCGGCATCGACATCGTCTGGTTCTGCACGCTGGTCGCCGTGTGCCTGCAGACCGCGTGGCTGTCGCCGCCGGTCGCGCTGTCCGCCTACTTCCTGAAGGGCGTCGTGCCCGAATGGGAGATCGGCGACATCTACAAGGGCATGATGCAGTTCATGGTGCTGCAGGTGATCGGGCTCATGCTCGTGCTCTTCTTCCCGCAGCTCGCGCTGTGGCTGCCCGGCGTGCTGCGCGACTGACGGCGCGAGAGCCGCCGGCCCTCGTTCCGGCGGCCGGCGCGCACGCGCGGCCTCGTGCGCTCGCGCGCACGTTCGAGGCGCTGTCGTTCGTCGCATCGTCGGCACGGCCGCCCCAGGCGTCGGCGATCGCCGGGAAGCTGGGACTCGCGCCCTCCTCCGCCCACAGGCTGCTCGGGCAGCTCGTCGACGCGGGCCTCGTCGTCCGGGAGCCCGGGACGCGCGGCTTCCGGCCGTCGGCGCGTCTCTCGGCTTTCGCCCGCGACGTGCTGATCGGCCAGCCCGCACAGTCCGAGCGCCACGCGATCCTCGAGGGACTGGTCGCGAGCATCGGCGAGACCTGCAACTTGACGATGCTCGACCGCGGGAGCGTCGTCTACCTCGATCGCGTCGAGGCGCACTGGCCGTTGCGCCTGCACCTCGCCCCCGGGTCGCAGGTGCCGATCCACTGCACCGCGAGCGGCAAGCTCTTCCTCGCGACGATGCCGAAGGGCCGGCGTGCGGCGTTGCTGGGGGCGACACCGCTGGAGCGTCACGCTCCCGGGACGATCGCCGATCGCGCGGCGCTGGAGCGCGAGCTGGACGCGTTGCGCAGTCGCGACCTCGGCATCGACAACGAGGAATACATGGCCGGCCTGATCGCGGTCGCGGTGCCCGTGCGCGATCGGCGCGGGCGCGTCGCCGCGGCGATCGCCGTTCATGCGCCCGCGGCGCGGATGTCGCTCGAGGCGGCGCTGGGACACGAAGCGGCGTTGCGCGGGGCCGCGGCGTGCGTGGCGCGCACGCTCGACTGAAGGGCCCGTTCCGGGGATCCGGTCCGCGGCAGCGTCGTCGACGCTAGCCTCCGAGCAGCGCCGCAGCCTCGACGTACGGATAGCCCTGGGCATCCGCGACCGGACGACAGCTCACCTTGCCCAGCGCGACGTTCAGGCCGTCGCGCAGGTGCGCGTCGGCGGCGAGCGCCTTCTTCCAGCCCCGGTCGGCCAGCGAGAGCACGAAGGGCAGCGTCGCGTGATTGAGCGCGTAGGTCGACGTGCGAGGCACGCCGCCCGGCATGTTCGCGACGCAGTAGTGCGTGACCCCGTCGACGGCGAAGACCGGCTCGGCGTGCGTCGTCGGGTGCGAGGTCTCGAAGCAGCCCCCCTGGTCGATCGCGACGTCGACGAGCACCGATCCGCGCTCCATGCGGGAGACGAGCTCGCGCGAGACGAGCCTGGGCGCCGACGCGCCGGGAACGAGCACTCCCCCGATCACGAGGTCGGCCGTCTCGACGTGCCGCTCGATCGCGTCGCGCGTCGAGAACACCGTGTTGAGCGCCGGACCGAACTGCGCCCACAGCCTCCGTAGCGCCTCGACGTTTCGATCGATCACCCAGACGTCGGCTTCCATCCCGAGCGCGACGGTGATCGCGTGCGTGCCGACGACGCCGCCGCCCAGCACGACGACGCGCGCGGGCTCGACGCCCGGCACGCCGCCCAGCAGGACGCCCTTGCCGCCGTGCGCCTTCTCGAGATAGTGCGCGCCGGCCTGGACGGCCATGCGTCCGGCGACCTCCGACATCGGCGCGAGCAGCGGCAGGCCGCCGGCGGGCGAGGTGACGGTCTCGTAGGCGATGCAGACCGCGCCGCTCGCGACCAGGTCCTTCGTCTGCTCCGGGTCGGGGGCGAGGTGCAGGTAGGTGAACAGCATCTGGCCGGGCTTCAGCATCGCGCGTTCGGGCGCCTGCGGCTCCTTCACCTTGACGATCATCTGAGCCTTCGCCCAGACCTCGGCCGCCGTCGCGGCGATGGTCGCGCCGGCGTGCGCGTAGTCGTCGTCGGAGGCGCCGATCCCGTCGCCGGCCCCGTGCTCGACGATCGCCTGGTGGCCGTGGTGCACGACCTCGCGCACCGACGCGGGCGTGAGGCCCACGCGGTGCTCGAGCACCTTGATCTCCTTCGGAACGCCGACGAGCATGGGCACCTCCTCGAGTGCGCGCACGTTAGCGCCGCGCCGGCCGCTCCGATAGGGCCAGCCGGGCCCGGCGTCTGGGGTCAGCGCACGGGGCGCGTCACGTCCCGGGCCTGCCGGTCTCCGCGTACCGCTTGAGCCGCTGGACCTGGATGCCCAGGACGCCGTCGACCGGGACCGCGTCCCTGTCGAGCGCGCTCGCCGACGAGCCGTTCACCCGATAGCCGACCGTGAGGGACGTCCCGCCCTCCTCCGGCTTCACGAGGAAGGTGAGCACCGCGCTCACCGCCTTGTTCTGCAGCGGACCGAGTGCCGCGGACAACCGGACGACCTGGTCGCGCATCAACATGATCACGCGACCGTGCTCGACCGCGCCGTCCTTCCAGCGTTCGCAGAAGCAGCCCCCCGGCTCGAGCGCGAGCGAGAAGTTCGCGGCATCGCCCGAGTAGCTGTGCTCGCCGGACCACCATCGCCCGATCTGCCCGATGGCCGCGTAGACCGCCGATGGCGGCGCCGCTACGCGCTCGGTGAACAGGATCTGGAACGCGTCGGCCGACGAGGCCTTGACCTCCGCGCGGGCGGTGAACGCCAGGGTGGAGGCGAACACGACGACGGCGATGCGCGACGAAAGACGCGGAATCGGCATGGCGGGACGACCTCGCTCGACGAAGCCGGACGCGGGTCCGGCGGGATCAGGATGGGCGTGCACGGGCGGGCGTCCTCGCCGCGGCCCGGGCCGCGGCGAGCGCCGCGATGCCCGGCTCGATGCGCTCGGTCGCGATCGACGCGTAGCCCAGGCGCGCGTACTGGCACGGCGGGCGGTCGCCCGCGAAGAACACGTCGCCCGGCTCGATCAGCACGCCCCTTCGCTCGGCGGCGGCCGCGATCGTGCGCGTATCGTCGCCGTCCGGGAAGCGCAGCCAGCACGACGAGGCGCCCGGCGCCGTCGCCACCGCGACCTCGGGAAGGTGGCGCGCGAGCGCGACGGCGATCGCCTCGCTGCGCTCCGCGCAGGCGCGGCGCAGGCGGCGCAGCAGCGCGTCGTGGTACCCCATCGCGAGGAACAGCGCCGCCGAACGCTGGTTGTTCGCGGCCGGGTGGCGGAGCATCAGGCGCCGCATCGCGCGCGCCTCGCGGATCAGGTCGCGGTGCGCGACGATGTAGCCCATGCGGATGCCGGGGGCCAGCGTCTTCGACAGGCTGCCGACGTAGATCACGCGCCCCGACCGGTCGAGGCTCTTCAACGCCGGCTGCGCCCGCCCCTCCAGTCCGATCTCCATCTCGTAGTCGTCCTCGATCAGCACGCGGTCGCGCCGCTGCGCCCAGGCGAGCCGCGACTCGCGGCGCTCGAGCGGCATCGTCACGTTGGTCGGGCACTGGTGCG
>CALDKM010000104.1:0-10107 GCA_937898875.1 uncultured Pseudomonadota bacterium
GCTCGTCCGCGGCGCGCGCGCCACGGCGACGCGCTGCTGCGCATCGGCGACGCCGCGCTCGGCGCAGGCGTTCGCGCAGAACGCCGACCAGCGATCGGCGTCCGCCTGCAGGCCGTGGTGAACGTGCAGGCCCAGCGCCGGACGGCCGCACGCGCGCAGCGCCGCGGTCCCGGCATCGAGCAGGACGATGGAATCGCGGCCGCCGGAAAGCGCGAACGCGACCGGACCGCCGGTCGCGGGCAGCGCGCCGAGCCACGCCGCGACCGCGCGCACGACCGGCGCGCGCGGGTCGTCAGCCCGGGTTGAGCTCCTTGAACTTGCCATAGGACACGATGCGGTCCTCGCGCCGCTCGACCAGTTCGTCGACCGGGAGCTCGGCGAGCGGCTTGAGCGCGTCCGCCAGCGCCTTCTTGAGCGTCGCGATCATCGCCGCGGGGTCGCGGTGCGCCCCGCCGACCGGCTCGGGGATCACCTTGTCGATCAGACCGAGCTGCTTCAGGCGCGGCGCCGTGATGCCGAGGATCTCGGCGGCCTCGGGTGCGTGCTCGGCGCTCTTCCACAGGATCGACGCGCAACCCTCGGGCGAGATCACCGAGTAGGTCGAGTACTGGAGCATCAGCGTCACGTCGCCGACCGCGATCGCGAGCGCGCCTCCCGATCCTCCTTCGCCGATGACGGTGACGACGATCGGAGTGCGCAGT
The DNA here is from genome assembly GCA_937898875.1 of uncultured Pseudomonadota bacterium. Classification (GTDB taxonomy): domain Bacteria; phylum Pseudomonadota; class Gammaproteobacteria; order Burkholderiales; family Casimicrobiaceae; genus VBCG01. Next base: position 702 of record CALDKM010000104.1, read on the forward strand.
CCCGCCATCTCGAACAGGTTCCGCCCGATCGCCTCCGACTGGCCGCGCTCCTCGGCGCCGATGCCCGGATAGGCGCCGGGCGTGTCGACGAAGGTGAAGAGCGGCAGCGCGAACTTCTCGGCGAGCTTCATGAGCCGCAGCGCCTTGCGGTAGCCCTCGGGCCGCGGCATGCCGAAGTTGCGGTGGATCTTCTCCTTGGTGTCGCGGCCCTTCTGGTGGCCGATCACGACGCAGGGCCGGCCGTTGAACCGCGCGAGGCCGCCGACGATCGCGGCGTCGTCCGCATAGGCGCGGTCGCCGTGGAGCTCGCGGAACTCGGTGAAGATGCCCGCGATGTAGTCGAGCGTGTAGGGCCGCTGCGGATGGCGCGCGACCTGCGCGATCTGCCACGACGTGAGCTTCGCGTAGATGTCCTTCGTGAGCTGCTGGCTCTTGCGCGACAGCCGCGCGATCTCGTCGGCGATGTCGACGGCGGAGTCCTCGTGCACGAAGCGCAGCTCGTCGATCTTCGTCTGCAGCTCGGCGATCGGCTGCTCGAAGTCGAGGAAGGTCTGCTTCATCGGCGCGGCCGGGGTGCGGGTAGCCATCGCGCGATGATAGCGCACCGTGCGTCGCGCGGCCTGCGGCAGCCCGGGCGCGTCCCGGCGGCGTCAGGCCAGCGCGTCCCAGACCAGCTTCGCGCCGGTCACGAACAGGAGGCCGTAGGCGACCCGATAGAACGGTGCCTCGGGAATCCGGCGGTGCAGCCAGACGCCGAGCCAGATCCCGGCCGGCGCGAGCGGGGCGAAGAGCAGCGATGCCGCCAGGTTGCCGGTGTTGAGCTGGCCCAGGAACCAGTACGGCACCAGCTTCACGTAGTTGACGATCAGGAAGAACACCACCGAGGTCGCCACGAACGCGGTCTTGTCGAGCTTCTGCGGCAGCAGGTAGACGGCGAACGGCGGACCGCCCGCGTGGGCGAGCGTGCTCGTGAAGCCCGACACCGCGCCCCAGAACGCGCCGGCCGCCTTGCCGGGCGGCTGCGGCGACGCGGCGAGCCGCTCAGCGAGCCGCTCGGAGAGCCGGAACCAGCGGTTGAGGGCGAATCCGACGGCGATGCCGCCGATCGCCAGCCGGATGGCGTTCACGGGCATCGCGCCGAACGCGAACGCACCCGCGACGATGCCCAGGAGCGCGCCGGGCAGCAGGATCGCGAGGTGCCTCTTCGACCAGAGGCCGCGGTAGGCGTGCACGCCGAAGAGGTCCATCGCGCACAGGATCGGCAGCATGATCGCCGCCGCCTCGGGCGGGGCGATGAAGATCGACATCAGCGGCACCGCGACGCCGCCGGACCCACCGCCGAAGCCGCCCTTCGCGATGCCGGTGAGGAGGATCGCGAACACGGCGACCGGGTAGAACGCGGGCGGGAAGTCCGGAAATGCCATGGCCGAGGTCGGGCAGGCTCGCCGGACTCAGGCGACGGGCGGCACGCCGGCGGACGTCGCGCCTCCGCGCGTGCGCCAGGCGGCGACGACCTCGTTCGCGATGACGGCCGACAGCACGATCGCGCCGCCGAAGAGAGTCGCCGTGCCCGGGTGCTCGCCCATCAGCGCCCACACCCAGATCGGTCCGAGGATGGGCTCGAGGAGGCCGAGCAGCCCCAGTTCGGTCGCCGTGAGGTGGCGCGACGCGGCGGTCGCGAGCAGGCACCCGGTGCCGAGCTGCACGCACCCCAGCACCGCCAGCACGACGAGGTCGCGCCCGCTGACCGAGAAGGGGAGCGCCAACGGCAGCGCAACGACGATCGAGAGCACGCCCGCGATCATCACCTGGGGGAGCATGTCGACGGTCGCGTGGTACTTGCGCAGCACGGTGACCTGCGCGGCGAAGAAGCACGACACGCCGAGCGCCAGCAGGTTCCCGACGAGGCGGCCGGCGTCCATCGACTCGGCGAACATCACGACGATGCCCGCGAAGGCGACGGTCATCGCGATCCAGGTGCGCCCGGGGACCGGCTCCCGCAGCAGGAGCCGGCCGGCGATCGCCGCGAGGAACGGCGAGACGCTCATCAACACGAACGTGTTCGCGACCGTCGTGCGCGTGAGCGACGCGATGAAGAAGAAGAACGTGCAGGCGAGGAAGGTTCCCGACGCGAGGCCGGGCCAGCCGACCGCGCGAACGGCCTGCGGCATGCGCTTCCCGTGCATCGCCAGCAGGACGCCGGCGACGAACAGCACCATGAAGACGCTGCGCCAGAAGACGATCTCCCAGGCGCCCTGGATCGAGAGCTGGCGCACGAGGTACCCGCCCGACGACCAGCAGATCGCGGCGACGACCATCATGGCGATCGCGCGTAGTCGTGCGGCGGGGTCGGTCACGGGTCGGGCGGGAGCGGCAGCGAAAACGCCGGCGTGCGCGCCGGCGTCGGTTGCATCGACTCTACCACACCGTCGTCCGGCGGGCCGTTTAGAATCGCAGGCTCATCGAGGGAGGGCGACGCATGAAGACGCACCGCATCGCGGTGATGCCCGGCGACGGCATCGGCAAGGAGGTCATGCCCGAGGGCTTGCGCGCGGTCGAGGCCGCGGCGAAGCGACACGGCGTGTCGCTCGAGTTCAAGCACTTCGACTGGAGTTGCGACTACTACCAGAAGCACGGCCGGATGATGCCGGAGGACTGGTTCGAGACGCTCTCGGGCTTCGAGGCGATCTACTACGGCGCGGTGGGCTGGCCAGCGGCGGTGCCCGACCACGTGTCGCTGTGGGGCTCGCTGATCCCGTTCCGCCGCGGCTTCGACCAGTACGTGAACCTGCGGCCGTGCCGGCTGATGCCCGGCGTCGCGACGCCGCTCGCGAACCGGAAGCCCGGCGACATCGACTTCGTCGTCGTGCGCGAGAACACCGAAGGCGAGTACTCGGCGGTGGGCGGGCGCATGTTCGAGGGTACCGACCGCGAGTTCGTGATCCAGGAGTCGGTGTTCACGCGCAAGGGTGTCGACCGCGTGCTGCGCTACGCGTTCGAGCTCGCGCGCACGCGCCCGGAGAAGCACCTGACGTCGGCGACCAAGTCGAACGGCATCGCGATCACGATGCCGTACTGGGACGAGCGCTTCAAGGCGATGGCCGCGGACTACCCGGACGTGCGCACGGACCAGTTCCACATCGACATCCTGACCGCGCATTTCGTCGCCCGTCCGCAGGTGTTCGACGTGGTCGTCGGCTCCAACCTGTTCGGCGACATCCTGTCGGACCTCGGTCCCGCCGTCTGCGGCACGATCGGCATCGCGCCTTCGGCGAACCTCAATCCGGAGCGCGCGCACCCGTCGCTGTTCGAACCGGTGCACGGCTCGGCGCCGGACATCGCGGGGCAGGGCATCGCGAATCCGATCGGCCAGATCTGGTCGGGCGCGCTGATGCTGGACTTCCTCGGCCACCCCGAGGCCGGTGCCGCGATCGTCTCGGCGATCGAGCGCACGCTCGCGGACCCGAAGGCGCCGCGCACGCGGGACATCGGCGGGCGCGCGTCGACTGTCGAGGCCGGCAAGGCGATAGCGGCGATGCTATGATCCAAGCCGTTGATTCTGCGACGTTGCGCTAGCTAGCGCGCGCGGCGAACAGACGGAGTTGGCGGGGGCGCGGTGACCCGTGCTCCGGTTCTTCGTGTCGTCTGGCGTGAGAGCGCAACGGCATCGACTTCAGGGGAGACGCGAATGTCTTTGCAGATCGGAGTCCCGCGCGAGGTGTTCCCGGGCGAGAAGCGGGTCGCCACCGTGCCGGAGGTCGTCGAGAAGCTGATCAAGCAGGGATTCCGGGTCGCGGTCGAGGCGGGGGCGGGCGACGCGGCCCAGATCAGCGACGATGCGTACCGTGCGGCCGGCGCCGAGGTCCTCGCCGATCGATCGCGGCTGTGGGCGACGTCCGACATCGTCTTCAAGGTGCGCGCCCCGGACGCGGAGGAAGTCGGCCTGCTTCGCGAGGGCGCGACGCTCGTCAGCTTCATCTGGCCGGCGCAGAACCCGGACCTGCTGAAGCAGCTCGCCGCCCGGAAGGCGACCGTGCTCGCGATGGACAGCGTTCCGCGGATCTCGCGGGCGCAGAAGCTCGACGCGCTGTCCTCGATGGCGAACATCGGGGGCTACCGCGCGGTCATCGAGGCGGCGCACGAATTCGGTCGCTTCTTCACGGGCTCGATCACGGCAGCGGGCAAGGTGCCGCCGGCCAAGGTCTTCGTCATCGGCGCGGGTGTCGCGGGCCTTGCGGCGATCGGCGCCGCGTCCGGCCTGGGCGCCATCGTGCGGGCCAACGACACGCGTCCGGAAGTCGCCGACCAGATCAAGTCGCTGGGCGGCGAATACGTGCCCGTCGACTACCAGGAGGAGGGCAGCGGCGTCGGCGGCTACGCCAAGGTGATGAGCGAAGGCTTCCAGAAGGCGCAGCGCGAGGTGTTCGCGAAGCAGGCGAGGGAGGTCGACATCATCATCACGACGGCGCTGATTCCCGGCAAGCCGGCGCCCAGGCTGATCACGGAAGACATGGTCAAGTCGATGAAGCAGGGCAGCGTCATCGTCGACATGGCGGCCGAGCAGGGGGGCAACTGCGAGCTCACCGTCCCCGGCGAGGTCGTCGTCCGGCACGGCGTCACCATCATCGGCTACAAGGATCTGCCGAGCCGCCTCGCGAAGCAGGCGTCCACGCTGTACGGGACCAACCTCTTCCGTCTGATGGAAGACATGATCAAGACGAAGAGCATCGAAGGCGATGCCGTCAGGATCGACATGCAGGACGAGGTCCTTCGCGGCACGACGGTGATCGACAAGGGCGAAGTGACCTGGCCGCCGCCGCCTCCGAAGCTGTCCGCCGCGCCGCCGGCGCAGGCGGCGAAGCCGGCGGCCGCGACCGTCAAGGCCAAGGGACACGGCGAGCCCGGCGAACCGATGTCCGGCACGAAGACGGCCGTCCTTTTCGGCGCGGGCGCGCTCCTGTTCCTGCTCATCGGGCGCTATGCGCCGCCCTCCTTCCTCGGCCACTTCACCGTGTTCGTGCTGGCGTGCTTCGTCGGGTACATGGTGGTCTGGAACGTCAAGCCGGCGCTGCACACGCCGCTGATGAGCGTGACCAACGCCGTCAGCAGCATCATCGCCATCGGCGCGCTGGTGCAGATCGCGCCGGACCTGTCGAAGATCTCCGCCGACCTCTCGCGACCGAACGAGTGGATCAGGTGGCTCTCCGTGCTGGCGATCGCGCTCGCCACGGTCAACATGTTCGGCGGCTTCGCGGTGACGCGGCGCATGCTGGAAATGTTCCGCAAGTAGGGGAACGGGACCATGACTTCCAGCCTTTCGGCGATCTCCTACCTCGGAGCGGCCATCCTCTTCATCCTGTGCCTCGGCGGGCTCTCCAACCAGGAGACGGCGCGGCGCGGCAACCTCTTCGGCATCGTCGGCATGGCGATCGCCGTGGTCGCCACGATCTTCGGCCCGCAGGTCGCCGCCGCCGGGCTGCCCTACATCCTCGGGGCGATGGTGGTCGGCGCGGCCATCGGCCTGTACGCAGCGCGCGTCGTGAAGATGACGCAGATGCCCGAGCTGGTGGCGCTGATGCACAGCCTGGTCGGCCTCGCCGCGATGCTGGTCGGCTACGCCAACTACATCGATCCCGCGGTCTCGGCGAACCTGACCCCCGCCGAGAAGACGATCCACGAGATCGAGATGTACGTCGGCGTGCTGATCGGCGCGGTGACGTTCTCCGGATCGGTGATCGCCTTCGGCAAGCTGTCCGGCAGGATCGGCGGGAAGCCCGTGCTGCTGCCGGGTCGCCACTGGCTCAACCTGGCCGGCCTGCTGCTGGTGATCTGGTTCGGCTACGCGTTCGTCACGGCGCACGGCGTGGCGGAAGGCATGACGCCGATGATCGTCATGACCGTCGTCGCGCTCCTGTTCGGCGTGCACATGGTCATGGCGATCGGAGGCGCCGACATGCCGGTCGTGGTGTCGATGCTCAACAGCTACTCCGGATGGGCAGCGGCCGCCACCGGCTTCATGCTCTCCAACGACCTCCTGATCGTGACCGGCGCGCTGGTCGGCTCGAGCGGCGCGATCCTGTCGTACATCATGTGCTCGGCGATGAACCGCAACTTCATCAGCGTGATCGCCGGCGGCTTCGGCACCGACAGCAGCGCACCCGCCGCGGCCGGCGCCGTGCAGCCGGCGGGCGAGGTGACGCCGATCAACGCCGCCGAGACGGCCGAGCTGCTGCGCGAGGCGAAGAACGTCGTCATCGTCCCGGGCTACGGCATGGCGGTCGCGCAGGCGCAGCACACGGTGTTCGAGATCACCCGGGCGCTGCGCGAGCGCGGCGTCGAGGTGCGCTTCGGCATCCACCCGGTGGCCGGCCGCATGCCCGGCCACATGAACGTGCTGCTGGCCGAAGCCAAGGTCCCCTACGACATCGTGTTCGAGATGGACGAGCTGAACGAGGACTTCCCGGATACGGACGTCGCGATGGTCATCGGCGCCAACGACATCGTGAACCCGGCGGCGCAGGAGGATCCGACGAGCCCGATCGCCGGCATGCCGGTGCTGGAGGTGTGGAAGGCGAAGACGTCGATCGTGATGAAGCGGAGCATGGCGTCCGGCTATGCCGGCGTCGACAATCCGCTCTTCTACAAGGACAACAACCGGATGCTGTTCGGCGACGCCAAGAAGATGCTCGACGAGGTGCTGGTGGCGCTGAAGTCCTGACGCGGGAACGGCTTCCTCCGCGCCGGGCGCGCTCGCACACCTGCGATTCCCGGCCTGTCCCGCGTGCCGGCCGGGTCCGCGGTGCGAGCAGGTCTTCGCGGACCTCGGCGCGACCGGCATCACGCTCGAGCGCGCCGCTGCCGGTACCGTCCGCACACCAGGCACCGGAGGGTGCCCGGGGTCAGTCGGTCTCCACCTGCCCGGTCGCCTTGCCGCGCACGATCGACCAGCCCATCCCGATGCCGAGGACGACGCCGACGGCGACGAGCGCGATCCACGTGAACGTTCGATGGTCGGTGGCGACGATCCCGACCGAGACGAGCCACCAGACGAACGCGGCGATCAGCGCGCCGGCGATCGCCACGCCAAGCGCGCCGAGCGACACCCAGGTCGCGCGCACGCAGAGGATCCAGCCGGCGAGCAGGAGGAGGCCGACGAGCGCCTTGCCGGCGTCGATCGTGCCGCCGTCGGCCAGAGCCCACTGCACGTACGAGATGCCCGCGGGATTCCAGGTCGCCAGCACGAGCACGACCGCGAGCGCGATCCTGATCAGCAAGGCCCGCCTCCCGCCGCGACTCCGCGCACCCCCGCCGCGGCTACTTCACCTTCGCCCAGATCGGCCACACCTGGTTGTCGGCGCGATGCGGAATGTCGACGTTCGAGCGCGCGGCCCACGGGATCACCTGCCGATGCAGCGGCAGGTGGTAGATCTCGGAGCGCTGGATCTCGAGCGCGCGCCGGATCAGCGCGAGGCGCTTCTCCGGGCTCATCTCCACCTTGACCTCGGCGACGATCGCGTCGAACTTCGGGTCGGTGTAACGGCCGTAGTTGTAGTCGCCGTCGCCCTTGCCGTTGAACGTCGACAGCACTGGCTGCAGCGTGAAGATCGCGTCGGTCGACCCGCCGCCCCAGCCCAGCATGTAGAGGCTCGTGTCCAGCTTCTCGAGCTTCGGGAAGTACTGGGCGCGCGGCATCGTCACGAGCTTCGTGTTGACGCCGATCTTCGTCCACATCGCGGCGAGCGCCTGGCAGATCTTCTCGTCGTTCACGTAGCGGTTGTTCGGGCAGTCGAGCTGCACCTCGAAGCCGTTCGGGTAGCCCGCCTCGGCGAGGAGCTTCTTCGAGAGCGCGGGGTCGAACGCGAAGCGCTTCTCGATTTCGGCAGTCGTCTGGACCGGCGATGGCGTCATCGCTCCCGACGGCTTCGACAGCCCGCGCATCGTCGCCTTGTGGATCGCGTCGACGTCGACGGCGTGGTAGAGCGCAGCGCGGACGCGCTTGTCCTTGAACGGGTTCCTGCCCTTCACGTTCGAGTAGAGGAGCTCGTCGCGCCCCTGGTCCATGCCGATGAACACGATGCGCTGCTCGAAGCCGTCGATCACCCTGACGCCGGGCGTCTTCTGCAGGCGCGGGACGTCCTGCGGTGCGGGGTCGTTGATGAGCTCGACGTTGCCCGCGACGAGTGCCGCGAGCCGCGTTCCGTCGTTGACGATCGGCGTGTAGATCACCTCGTCGACGTTCCCGTCGAAGCCCTTCTCCTTCCAGCCCCACCAGGCCGGGTTCTTCACCAGGTGCGTCTTGACGTCCGGCTCGCGCGCCTTGAGCGAGTACGCGCCGGTGCCGTTCGCGTTGCGCGCGGTGATCATCTCCTCCTTGTTCTTGAAGTCGAGCGGCTTCGTCGCCTTGTTCTTCTCGCACCACGCCTTGTTCATGATGTAGATGTTGGCGACGTGCTCGAGCTCGATCGGGTTGGGCCCGTCGGTGACGAACTCGACGGTCAGGTCGTCGATCCTGCGCGGCTTGCCCGCGGCGCGCGAGTAGGCGCGGATCTGCGACGTCTCCTCGGCGGCGCGCTGGAACGAGAACACGACGTCGTCGGCCGTGAACGGCGCGCCGTCCTGGAACCTGACGCCTGCGCGGAGCTTGAATCGCCACGTCGTCGGGTTCACGCGCTCCCACGACGTTGCGAGGCCGGGAATGATCTTGAGGTCCTTGTCGCGCATCACGAGCGTGTCGTAGACGAGCGCGTTGACGTTGTTGGTCAGGTTCTCGTTCTGCGAGTACGGGTCCATCGTCTGCGGGTCGCCGCGGCCGGCCCAGCGCAGCGTCTTCGCGTCGGCGAGCGCCGCGACGGCGAGCGAGGCGGCGAGGCAGGCGGCCAGCGCGAGGCGCGGGACCGGGGGCTTCGTGGCGGCGTTTCGGGACATGGCTTCCTCCGGGAGGCGACGGGCGGCAGGCACGCCGGCTTCGGTCGCGGTGAGCGGATCATAGCGGAGGCGTCGCGGGGGCGGTAGCACGGTAGAATCCGCGCCCCGCCGTCGCGGCCGGACGCGCCGCGCCGGCCGCCGGCACACGCACGACATGGCTTCCGCCCTCGACTCCGCGCTGCTCGAACGTCTCGCCGAAACGCTCGTCGCGGACGCCGCGCGCCTGCGCGCCCGGATCCGCGATGCGCGTGCCCGCCGTCGAAGAGCGGTACGCGTTGAGCATCTGCTCGGGCGACTTCAATGAGTGGATCTGGAAGAGCGCCACGACGGAGTGGGGCAACAGCTACATGTACGTGCCCGAGTACGAGACCCTGAACTTCAATCTTGGGATGACTTTCGGCCACGCCGAGATGGCGGCACTGATTGCTCCCAGAGCCTTTATGGTCGAGCGCGGCCACGCCGACGGCGTGGGCATCGACGA
>CALDKM010000105.1:0-4453 GCA_937898875.1 uncultured Pseudomonadota bacterium
TGGCGTCGGCCGCGACCTGCCAGCCGGACAGGTAGATCGCCTTCAGGCCGGCCTTCACCTGCTGCAGCGCCTGGTTGCCGGTGAGCGCGCCCAGCGTGTTCACGAACGGCTCGTCGTTCAGCATCTTCCAGAGCTTCTCCGAGCCGCGCCGGGCGAGCGTGTGCTCGATGTGGATCGAGCCGCGCAGGCGCACGACATCCTCGGCCGTGTAGCCGCGGCGGATGCCCTTCCAGCGCGAGTTCTCCGCCCAGTCCTTCTTGAGCCGTGCCGCTTCGAGGTCGTAGTTCATCGTCGTTCTCCCATCGATTTGTCGGACCAAGCCCGCCCCCGCGGGGCGGGCGTCGATTCGGTGGGGCGCCTCCCGCCGTCGCCGGCGGACTGCAACCTCCACGCTCTGACCCCGGACGCGGCCCCAGGCCGCGGACGGGTCACGCCACGTCGCCGGCGGGGGTGGCCCTTCCGGCGGGGCGGGCTTGGGACGGGGTAACGAAACCAGGCCCTGCTTGCCGGCCGCCGCTGCTGTTACGCGCGACGGCCTTTCGTGACTGCCTCTACGCTACCAAACGATGACGGAGGCGCGCAAGCCCTATTTGCGCAGTGCAGTAGAAAAAAACCGACAACGATTCAATGCATTAGAACTTGATTCCATCAGATGGAATGTTCGTCGCCCGCAAGGCCCGCGTCCCTGCTGCAGCGCGCTTCGCACAACGCGCTTCCGCGAACGTTTCAAACGCATGAATGCCCATAAGGCATTGGTTTACATACATTTCACGGATTCACGCCGGGTACTGCGACCGGGCGCGGCATTTCCGCAGAGTGGCAGGTATTTTCGTTACCGCGGCCCCGCCGGCGCGTGGGACATCAGCGCCAGGCAAGGCGATGGCGGTCGCCGCGGGCGGGAACCTCGACCGACGGCCAATGCAGCCGCTCGCGGACCACGTCGGCGAACGCGACCGCCGTGTCCCGCTCTCCGTGCACGACGAACACGCGAGCGGGCGGCGACCGGAACCCCTCGAGCCACCCGAGCAATCCGGCCTGGTCGGCGTGGGCCGACAGTCCGCCGATCGTGTGCACCGACGCGCGGACGGGCACCGGCTCGCGAAAGAGCCGCACCTCCCTGGCGCCGTCGACGATCACCCGTCCGAGCGTTCCGCGCGCCTGGAACCCGGTGAACACGACCGCGCACTCGTCGCGCGGAAGGTTGTGCCGCAGGTGGTGACGCACGCGCCCCGCATCGCACATCCCGCTCGCGGCCACGATCACCGCACCGCTGCGGATCTCGTTGATCCGCATCGAGTCCTCGGGCGTCTCGGTGAACAGCAGGCGCATGCGCTCGGGGTGCGCGACCTGCCACTGGGCCAGATCGCGCGTTTCGCGGTCCAGGAGCGGCGCGTAGCGGGCGGTGATCTCGGTGGCGGCCTTCGCGAGCGGCGAGTCGACGAACACGGTGAGCGGCGGCACGCGATCCGCCCGCGCCAGGTCGGCGAGCACGTGCAGCACTTCCTGCGTGCGGCCGACGGCGAAGGCCGGAACGACGACGTTGCCGCGCGGCAGCGTCTTCGTGAGCACGCCGGCGAACTCGTCGAGCGTGTCGGCGAGCGAGCGGTGCAGGCGGTTGCCGTACGTCGATTCGACGACGAGCGCATCGGCGTGCGCCACCTTCGTCGGGTCCGGGAGCACGGGGCGACCGGGCTGACCCAGGTCGCCCGAGAACACGATCCGGCGCGCATGCGCGCCCTCGCCCAGCTCGAGCTCCACGATCGCCGCGCCGAGGATGTGGCCGGCGTCGCGGAACGTGAACGCGATCCCCGGCGCGGGGACGTGGCGCTCGCCGTAGCCGACGCGCCGAAGCTGGCGCAGCGCGGCCTGCGCGTCGGCGAGCGTGTAGAGGGGCTCATCGCCGTCGTCGTCCCGCCCGGCGCGGCGCGGCCCCGAGTTGCCGCGCGGGCCGGCGTTGCGCCGCGGGTGCTCGCGTGCCCACGACGCGTTCGATTCCTGGATGTGCGCGGAGTCCGGAAGCATCACGCCCAGCAGGTCGCAGGTCGCGGGAGTCGCGAGAATCGGCCCCCGGAAGCCGCGACGAACGAGCAGCGGCAGCAGCCCCGAGTGGTCGATGTGGGCATGGCTCAGGATGACGAAGTCGATCCCGTGGACGTCGAAAGCGATCGCGCTCGCGTTCTTCTCGTCGCTGTCCTGTCCCTGGAACATCCCGCAGTCGACGAGGAAGCGGATGCCGGCGGTCTCGACGAGATACGAGCTGCCGGTCACCTCGCCCGCCGCGCCGAGGAACGCGAGCGTCGCATCGACGGTGGCGGCGGTGGTCGTGCCGCGGTTCATCGCGGGGACTCCGGGGAAGCCGCACGACCCCGGAGCGCGGCCGGGCCCGACAGGTCTGACCAATCGATCATTATCAACAAGGGTTATATCGCTCAGGTTTCGGTACGGCTATCCTACGTCATCCGCAGGGCGATCCGGTCCGCGGCTGTCTTAGGAGGAGACATCCAGATGCGCAAACTGATCACGACGATCGCGCTCGCGGCCGCCGCCGCACCGGCGCTGGCCCAGACGCCCGACCCCACGCTCGCGCGCAACATGGCGGCGACCTGCGCGAACTGCCACGGCACCAACGGCGTGACGAAGGGCAGCGACGTCGAGCCGCTCGCGGGCAAGCCGAAGGACGAGCTCATCCGCAAGGTGCAGGAGTTCAAGCAGGGCAAGAAGCCCGGGACGATCATGCCGCAGCTCGCAAAGGGGTTCACCGACGAGCAGATCGAGCTGATGGCGGGCTGGTTCGCCGCGCAGCCGGCGAAGTGAGGAGACGGCCATGACGATGCAAAGACGTGACTTCCTGCTCGCGGCGGGAGCGGCGGCGGGAGCGGCCGTGCTGCCGGGCTGCGCGACGACCGGCGGCGGATCGGCCGGCAAGGTGGTGGTGGTCGGCGGCGGGTACGCCGGCGCAACCTGCGCGAAGTACCTGAGGATGTGGAGCAACGGCGCCGTCGAGGTGACGCTGGTCGAGCCGCGCGAGGCGTTCGTCTCGTGCCCGATCTCGAACCTCGTGATCGGCGGCAGCAAGACGATCGCCGACGTGACGGTCCCCTACGACAACCTGTCGCGCCGCTGGGGCGTGAACGTCGTGCGCGACACGGCGACCGGCGTCGACGTCGACAAGCGCGTCGTGACGACCGCCGGCGGCCGCAACCTGCCGTACGACCGCCTCGTGCTCGCACCGGGCATCGAGTTCATGTGGGACTCGATCAAGTCGTACGCAACGGCCCCGGAACGCGCTATCGAGATCGCGCCGCACGCGTGGCAGGCCGGCCCGCAGACGGTGCTGCTGCGCCGCCAGCTCGAGGCGATGCCCGACGGCGGCGTCTATGCGCTCTCGATCCCGGTCGCGCCGTACCGCTGCCCGCCGGGCCCGTACGAGCGCGCCTGCCAGGTCGCGTGGTACTTCAAGCGCGCGAAGCCGAAGTCGAAGGTGCTCGTGCTCGACGGCAACCCGGACGTGACCTCGAAGGCGGGCCTGTTCAAGAAGGCGTGGAACGAGGAGTACAAGGGGATCGTCGAGTACCGTCCGAACCACGTGCTGACCGACGTCGACCTCGCGACGAAGACCGCGAAGTTCGAGACGGCCGACGACGTGAAGGCGGACGTGCTCAACGTCATTCCCCCGCACCGCGCGGGCGGCATCGCACGCACGGCGGGGGTCATCACGGCGAACAACCGCTGGTGCGAGGTCGACTTCCTGTCGTACGAGTCGATTCGCGGCAAGGGCGTCCACGTGCTCGGCGACTCGATCCAGATCGCTCCGGGCATGCCGAAGTCGGGCCACATGGCGAACAACCAGGCGAAGGTCGCGGCGGCGGCGATCCTGCGCCAGCTCGGCGGCCAGCCGCCGAGCGCGACGCCTATGCTGACCAACACCTGCTACAGCTTCATCACCGACAAGGACGTCGTGCACGTCGCATCGGTGCACCAGTACGACCGCGAGAAGAAGACGATGCTCGCCGTTCCGGGCTCGGGCGGACTCTCGCCGGCGATGAACGAGCTGGAGGGGCGCTTCGCGATGAGCTGGGCGCAGAACATCTGGGCGGACACGCTCGGGTGACGGCGTAAAGGCATCGCGGCGCTCGCGCGCCCACGATGCCGAGGGGTGATCGATCCGGGGGCGCCGAAAGGCGCCCTCGGCGCTTCATGATCGTCGAACCCCCGCCCGCAGGTGCGCGACGGCGTCGCATGCCGGCCTGCGCACGCGACCCACCGCCCGTCAGGGCTGCCCGGAAAGGTACTCGGAGACCGCCTTGATCTCGAGCTCGCTCATCTTCGCCGCGATCGCGTGCATCACCTCGTTGTCGTTCGTCCGCTCGCGCGCGTTGAACTGCCTGATCTGCGTCTCGAGGTAGATCGCGTTCTGCCCGGCGAGCCGCGGCAGGCTCGCCGTGCCGTGGCC
>CALDKM010000106.1:0-4619 GCA_937898875.1 uncultured Pseudomonadota bacterium
GCCTTCGCGCGTGCCTGCGCGTCGGTGCGGGCCTTCGCCTCGGCCTGCGCGCGCTCGCCCGCCTCGCGCTCGGCCTCCGCGCGGATCGCCTCGGTCGCGCGCTGCTGGCGCTCGCGCGCGTCCGCGGCGCGTTTCTCGTCCGACTTGCGCTTCTCGTCCGCGAGCCGCTTCTCCTCGGCCGCCTTCTTCTCGTGCTCGCGCTTCTCGGCCTCGGCCTTCTCGCGCTGCCGGCGCTCCTCCTGCTGTTTCGCCCTGAGCGCGAGCTCGGCTTCCTGCGGATCCGCCTTGGGCGGCGGCGGCGGCGGAGCGACCCTGGGCTCCACCTTCGGCGCCGGCGGCGGGGGAGGCTCGACCTTTGCCTCGGGTTCCGGCGCGCGTGCCCTGACCGGCGGCGCATAGAGCTCGGCGGTGACCGGCTCGGGCGGGCGGCTCTGCCAGCGCACCGACCAGACGAGGACGCCCACGAAAGCGAGGTGAACGAGGATCGCGAGCACGAGCGCGAGCTTCCGCCCGGGCCGTCGGCGCCCCGAGTCGGGTTCCGGCGCGCGTCGCTCGCCTCTCATGCGCACGCTACGGCGACGTCCGCGCGAGCAGGCCGACCTTGCGCACGCCGTTGCGCTGGAGCAGGTCGAGCACCGCGAGCACGTCCTCGTAGCGCGCCGACTTGTCGGCGGCGATCACGACGCCCTGCCCGGGCGCGCGCGCCTGCTTGTCCGCGACGCGCGCGACGAGCTCGTCGCGCGAGACCTTCACGGCGGGCGCGCCGGCGGCGGCCTGGTCGCGCAGCCACAGCGACTGGTCGGCGCGCAGCGTCACCTCGAGCGGCGCGACCGGCACGGTGAGCCGGGTGCCCACCGACGGCAGCGAGATCTCCCCCGGCGTGATCAGCGGTGCCGTGACCATGAAGATCACGAGCAGCACCAGCATCACGTCGATGTAGGGCACGACGTTGATCTGGCTCATCGACTTGCGCTGGCGGCGCATCGTGGGTCCCGATCGTCAGCCCTGCCTCTGCAGGATGTTCGAGAACTCCTCGATGAAGGTCTCGTAGCGCGTCGCGAGGCGGTCCACGTCGTGCGTGTAGCGGTTGTACGCGACGACCGCGGGGATCGCGGCGAACAGGCCCATCGCGGTCGCGACGAGCGCTTCGGCGATGCCGGGCGCGACCTGCGCCAGCGTCGCCTGCGCGACGTTCGCGAGGCCGCGGAACGCGTTCATGATCCCCCACACAGTCCCGAACAGTCCGACGTAGGGCGACACCGATCCGACGCTCGCGAGTCCCGCGAGATGCGCCTCGAGCGCGTCGATCTCGCGCTGGTAGGCGGCGCGCATCGCGCGGCGTGCGGCGTCCAGCGTCAGCGTCGACGAGGAGCCCTGCTTCCGGTGCTTCGAGTACTCGCGGAATCCCGCCGAGAAGATGTGCTCGAGGCCGCCGCCGCGGCGGGACTGCGAAGCCCTCTGGAAGAGCTCGGCCAGGTCGCCGCCCTTCCAGAATTCGTCCTCGAACCGGTCGGCGTCGCGCTTCGAGGCCGCGAGCTGGAACATCTTCTGGAAGATCTGCCACCAGCTCCACAGCGACAGCCCGGCGAGCAGCGCCATGACCGCCTGCACGATGATCGACGCGTTCGCCACCATCGCGACGAAAGACAGGTCCGCGTGGACGTTCAAGGGGGGGCCTCCATCAGGCGGGCGAGCTCGCGGGGCACGCGGGCGGGCGCCCAGCCGTCGCGCGCGAGACAGGCCATCCGCACGCGGCCTTCGACGAGCACGTCGTCGCCTCGGCGCACGCTCTGGTGCGCGAGCATCTGCGCGCGTCCGACGGGCTCGAACGCGACGGTCGCCTCCAGGCGATCGCCCAGCCGCGCGGAACCGCGGAAATCGATCTCGGCACGGGTCACGACGAATACGACGCCGTGCGTGCGCTCGAGTTCCGCGAGCGGGAGCCCGTGCGCGTCGAGCCACTCGGTGCGGGCGCGCTCCATGAACCTGAGGTAGTTCGCGTAGTAGACGACGCCGGCCGCGTCCGTATCCTCGTAGTAGACGCGGACCGGGAAGGCGAACGGCTTCGAGCCGACGGGAGTCCGCCCGGCGCCGGACGCCGTTGCGGCCCGGCGGGCCGGGTGCTCCTTCGCTCGGCCGGGGGGAACGCTCATTCGCCCGGGAACAGGTCGGCGGCGGCGCCCGGCGACGGCGGCGCGAGGCCGAGCAGGCGCCACGATTGCGCGGTCGCGACGCGCCCGCGCGGGGTGCGCTGCAGGAAGCCCTGCTGGATCAGGTACGGCTCGAGCACGTCCTCGATCGTCTCGCGCTCCTCGCCGATCGCGGCCGCGAGGTTGTCGACGCCGACGGGGCCGCCGTCGAACTTCCGGACGATGGTCGTCAGGAGCTTGCGGTCCATCACGTCGAGCCCCTGCGCGTCGACGTCGAGCATCGACAGCGCGGCGTCGGCCACCGCGCGATCGACCTTGCCGGCGGCGCGCACCTCCGCATAGTCGCGAACGCGGCGCAGCAGCCGGTTCGCGATGCGCGGCGTACCCCGGGAACGGCGCGCGATCTCGAGCGCCCCGTCGGCGTCGACCGGCACCGACAGCAGCTTCGCCGAGCGCGCGACGATGCGCGTCAGCTCCGCGGGCGTGTAGAACTCGAGGCGCGCGACGATGCCGAAGCGGTCGCGCAACGGGTTCGTCAACATGCCCGCGCGCGTCGTCGCGCCGATCAGCGTGAACGGCGGCAGGTCGAGCTTGACGCTGCGCGCCGCCGGGCCTTCGCCGATCATGATGTCGATCTGGAAGTCCTCGAGCGCCGGGTAGAGAATCTCCTCGACGATCGGCGAGAGCCGGTGGATCTCGTCGATGAACAGCACGTCGCGCGGCTCGAGGTTCGTGAGCAGCGCCGCGAGGTCGCCGGGACGCTCGAGCACGGGCCCCGAGGTCTGCCGCAGGTTCACGCCGAGCTCGTGCGCGACGATGTGCGAGAGCGTCGTCTTGCCGAGCCCCGGCGGGCCGAACAGCAGCACGTGGTCGAGCGCCTCGGCGCGCCTGCGCGCCGCCTCGATGAAGATCGACAGCTGGCCGCGGATCTTCTCCTGACCGACGTACTCGTCGAGCATGCGCGGCCGCAGCGCGCGCTCGAGCGCCTCCTCGCGCGGGTCCGCGGGCTTCGGCGTCACCACGCGCTGGAAGGCGTCGCTTTCGATGGCCATCGCGGTAGTCTAAGCCGCTTCCCGCGCCGCCGGGGCGGCGCGCTTCCCGCGCCGGTCCCCGGGAAACCGCCGGATGTGCAGCGTCTTGTCGACGATCGCGACGATCTCGCCGGCGTCGTCGACGACGTGCACGGTGAACGTCGGCTCGTGCTTGCCGCCGTTCGCCGTGGCGGCGCGCGCGCGTTCGACCGCGCGCGGGTCGAGGCGCATGCGCGCGTGGACGGGCCCGCGGCCGGGCTTCACGTAGCGGATCGCACCGGCCTTGTCCCACACGACGTAGTCGGGGCCGAGGTTGTGCATCATCATCAGCGCGGGGAACGGATCGGTCATCGCGTAGAGCGAACCGCCGAACTGCGTGCCGAAGTAGTTGCGGTTGAGGAGGCCGAGCTTCATCGTGACCTCGACCTCCCGGTAGTCGGCGGACACGCGCGTCACTCGGATGCCGGCGCCGCGGAACGGCGGCCAGAGGTTCATGCCGCGGCGGAGCAGCGAGGGCGACACCTTCAGCCTGCGGAGGAATCCCTGCCGGCTCGACGACCTCGGCGCGCGTGCGGCCGGGGGCGCGGCCTTCGACGCAGGGCGGCCTCCGGAGGGCGCACGGCGTGCGCGTCGGGGCGATGCGGCTGCGGGCGTCTTCACGCCTTCGCCAGGCGCTTCAGCGACTGCCGGATGCCGTCCGCGACGGCGACGCCCTCGGGCAGATCCTTCACCGCGGCGACGGCTTCCTTATCGCTGTAGCCGAGCGCGAGCAGGGCGTGCAGCACGTCGGCCGACGCGGGTGCGGCGCGGTGGACGCCGACCGTCGACGTGAGATCCGCGCCGAGCCTGTCCTTCATCTCCAGCAGGATGCGCTCGGCGGTCTTCTTGCCGATCCCGGGGATCTTCGTAAGCCGCCCGGACTCCTGCATCGTGACCGCTTGCGCGAGCTCGGCGACCGAAAGTCCCGAGAGCACCGCGAGCGCCATCTTCGCGCCGATGCCGGAGATCCGCGTGAGCAGCCGGAACGCCCGCCGCTCGTTCTCGGTGAGGAAGCCGTAGAGCAGGTGCGCATCCTCGCGCACGACGAGATGCGTGTGCAGCGTCACCCTCGCGCCCATGTCGGGCAGGTTGTAGAACGTGCTCATCGGCACGTCGACCTCGTAGCCGACGCCCTGCACGTCGAGCAGGATCTGCGGCGGGTTCTTCTCGAGCAGGGTGCCGGTGAGGCGGCCGATCATCGTCGCGGCGGGGTGCGGAGAGGGTGCGGGATTATCGCACGATCGTTCGACGGGCCGCGCCCCCCCGGGGAGGGGGGGCGAACGAAGTTCGCCTCGGGGGGATCGGCGCGCGCCGGGCCGCCCCAAGCGCGCCGCGCCCCCTCGGGGGGGGGCGAACGAAGTTCGCCTCGGGGGGATCGGCGCGCGCCGGGCCGCCCCAA
>CALDKM010000107.1:0-5599 GCA_937898875.1 uncultured Pseudomonadota bacterium
CAGCCCAGCCGGCCAGCGCGGCGAGCGCGGTCACGTGCAATCCCGAGATGCTCACCAGGTGACCGACGCCGGTGCGGTTGAACACCGTCCACTGCTGGTCGGGGATCGCCCGCTGATCGCCGATCGCGAGCGCGGCGACGACCCCCGCGTATCGTGCGTCCGCGAGCGCCCGGGCGATGCGTTCGCGAACCCGCTCGCGCGCGCGCTGCACGTGGTCGCCGAACCGTCCGGCGAACGCGTCGAGCCGCGCATTCGCGTCGCCCGCGCGCACGTAGCCGGTCGCCCGCAGGTTGCGCTCGAGCAGCCACGCCTCGAGGTCGAAGCCGCCCGGATTCGCGTAGCCGTGCGGGCGCCTGAGCCTCACGACGAGCCGCCAGCGCTCGCCGGCGGAGAGGACGGGCACGTCGGCCTCGCGCTCGTCGCCGGGGCGCGCCGCGGGCCACGAGAGCGAGAGTCGCGACGGCACGCGGGCATCGGCCGGCTCGGCGCGCTCGACCGCGAACGCGAAGCGCACGCCGCGGTCGGACGCGTCCGGCAGATCGTCGACGACGCCGACGATCACGACGTCCACGCCCTCCCACTCGGTCGGCAGCGCGTCCGCCAGGCGCCACTCCGCGCGCCACGCCGCGTAGCCGAAGCCGGCGAGCGCCGCCGCCAGCACCGCGACCGCGAGCCAGGGCCGGCGCCAGGGAGGCGGCTCGCCCCGCGCGACCGATGTCGATGCCCGCCCATGCGCACACTGGCGCAGGCGCGCCCGCACGACGAACGCCATCGCCGCCAGCGCCGCCGCGACCCACAACCACGGCCTGTCCGGCAGCGCCGCGCGCGTCTGAAGCACGCCGACCCCCGCGGCGAATGCCGCGAGCAGCGCCGGCGTGGCGCTGGTGACGCGCGGAGTCCGCGGCACGGCAGGCATGCGCGATCCTGCCGCGCGCCGTCCCCGCCGCGCGATCGACCGAACGGCCTAGCGCCTCGCGCGGACTACGACCGGTCGAGGAACGCCCGCACGAGCGCGATCTGCGCGTCGGGGACGAGCGTCGGCGCGTGGCCGACCCCGGGCAGCGTGACGATCTCGGCGCGAGGACCGCGCCGGGACATCCCGGCCGCGGTCTCGGCGGCGAGGAGGTCCGAGCGCTCGCCGCGGATCACCATCGTCGGGACGCGCACCGCGTCCCACACGCCCCACAGGTCGACGTCGCCCGGCGTGGCGAGCGCCGCGCGGAACGGGACGCCGAGCGCGGGATCGTAGTGCAGCGCGTACGAGCCGTCGTCGCGCCGCACGAGCACGTTGTCGACGAGGAAGTCCCATTGCGCGTCGGTATGCGGGCCGAACGGCTCGGAGATCGCGCGTATCGCCGCGAATGCCGCCTCCCGCGTCGGGAAGACCGGCGTGACGCCGACGTAGCTCGCGATGCGCTCGATCGCCGAACGCGCGAGGATCGGGCCCGCGTCGCTGATCACGAGGCGCCGGATCGGCGAACGCTCGAACCCGCCCAGCGCCATCCCCATGAGCCCGCCCAGCGAGATGCCGACCCAGTCGACGGTCTCGACGTCGAGGCGCGCGAGCAGCGTCACGGCGTTCGCGACGTAGGTCGGGACCTGGTAGAGCATCGGGTCGGCGAGGCGCTCGCTCGCGCCGCGGCCGGGCATGTCGGCGGCGATCACGCGCCATCGGTCCGAGAGCGCGCGTCCGAGCGGGCCGAAGTCGCGGCTGTTGCGCGTCAGCCCGTGCACGCAGACGACCACGCGCGGATTGGCGGGATCGCCCCACTCGCGGTAGGCGAGCCGGTGGAGCTGCGTGCCCGTCAGGCAGCTAACGTACCGGCTGCGGGAGCCGTCGTCGTTCATGGCCTTCGGCTTCCGCGGGCCGGCCGCGGCGCGGTCTCGCTCCGGCTCATTGCGTGCCCTTGACGCGCGGCGGCAGCACCATCTGCGTGCAGCGGAAGAGCGCCATCGTCGCGCCGTCCGCCTTGCGCGTCACGGTCGCGTCCCAGACGTGCGTCGCGCGGCCGAGGTGCACGGCGCGTGCGACGCACGCGATCGTCCCCTCGCGCGTCGTCGAGACGAAGTTGCACTTGAGCTCGACCGTCGTGAAGTTGTGGTTCTCGTCGGGCAGGTGGGCGATGCAGCCGTAGCCGCACGCGGTGTCGGCCAGCGCGATGATCGTCGCGGCGTGCAGGTAGCCGTTGGGCGCGAGCAGCTCGGGGCGCACGTCGAGCTCCGCGTCGAGCCGCCCGTGATCGAGCGCGACCGGCCGGAAGCCGACGAGCCCGGGCAGCTTGCCGTCGCCGCGATGCTTCAGCTTCTCGAGCAGGCGCGCCCAGTGCGCCGCGTCGTGGCTCATGTCGCTCTCCGCGATTCGAAAGCGCGAGGATACCGCAACGTGGCGCGGCGCCCGGACGCGGCGCCACCGAGCTCAGGTGTAGGCGAGGAACCGCCCGCAGGCGATGACGGAGAACCACAGCAGGATCGACAACGCTGCTGCCGCACGCACGCGTCCCGGAACGCCGGCTTCGACGTCCCAGTCGCCGGACGCGCGCATCGCGCCCGCGTGCAGGAGGCCGGCGTTGATGCCTGCCGCGAGGATCAACCCCATCTTCAGCATGAAGACGCGGTTGCCGAGGTAGTCCGACGCGTGCGCGGTGAACATCGTGAGGCCGCTCGCGGCGGCGACCAGGAACGCCGCGAGCGTCCAGGGGAGGATGTGCGCGGCGAGGCGCGAGACCGGGACGCGACGCGACAGTCCGACGAGGCGCAGGTCGAGGACGACGATCGAGCCGACGACGATCGCGAAGGCCGAGATGTGGATCGTCTCGACGATCGGGAACGCCCACAGCGACTCGCGCAGGTACCGGCCCACGCCCGTCGACTCGATCGCGTGCAGCCCCGTCGTCATTCGAGCCTCGCGCCGCTCAGCGCAGCTCGACGGTGCGCCCGTCCACGGTGATGCGCTCCGCGCGCATCTCGTCGGGCTTGTGGCGGTTCGGGTAGCCGACGACCGTGACGGTCCTGCCCGGGACGAGGTCGGCGCGAGGCAGCCCGCGGTTCTCCATACGCGACGGCGGCGCGAGGACCGCCGTCCACGTCCTGCCGTTCGCGGTGAGGGTCACGTAACCGTGCGGATGCTCGTAGCCGGACTGCTCGATCTTCCCGGTGAGCGTCAGCGTCTGTGTGGCGTCGTACTCGCTCCAGCCGTGGTGCGCGAGGGCGGGCATCGCGGCGAGGGCCAGGGTCGCTGCGGCGAGGCGGAGGTTCATGCGGGATCTCCCGGAAGTCTGGGTCAGGTCGGTGCGGGAACGATCATTCGGAGAGCGCGGCCGCGTCGGCCAGCAGCCGGTCGACGTCGCGCTCGGCGGTGTCCCAGGCGCACATGAACCGGCAGCCAGTGTCGCCCACGAACACGTAGAAGCGCCAGCCCCGGGCGCGCAGCCCCTCGATCACCGGGGGCGGCAGGTGGACGAAGACGCCGTTCGCCTGCGTCGGCGCGATCAGCGCGGCGCCGGGGACGCGCGCGAGCCCGTCGGAGAGTCGGCGCGCCATCGCGTTCGCGTGCGCGGCGTGCGCGAGCCACCGCCCGCCCTCGAGCATCGCGATCCAGGGCGCCGCGACGAAGCGCATCTTCGAGGCGAGGTGCCCCGCCTGCTTGCGGCGGCGCGCGAACTCGTCGGCGAGCGCCGCGTCGAAGAAGACCAGCGCCTCGCCGAGCGGCAGCCCGTTCTTGGTGCCGCCGAAGGCCAGCACGTCGATGCCGGCGTGCTGCGCGAGGTCCGCAGGCGCGCAGCCCAGCGCCGCCACGGCGTTCGCGAAGCGCGCGCCGTCCATGTGCACCCTGATCCCGCGCGCGTGCGCGGCGTCGGCGAGGGCGCGCAGCTCGCCCGGCGCGTAGACGGTGCCGAGCTCGGTCGCCTGCGTGAGCGAGAGCGCACGAGGCCGCGAAGCGTGCTCGTCGTGCGCCACGGCGCGCGCGACGAACGCCTCGGGCGTCACCTTCGCGCCGGGACCGGCGACGGCGAGGAGCTTCGCTCCGCCGCTCAACGCCTCGCACGCGCCGCACTCGTCGACGTTCACGTGAGCGAATTCGTGGCAGACGACCGCATCCGTCGGTCGGCAGATCGCCGAGATCGCGAGCGCGTTCGCCGCGGTGCCCGTCAGCACGAAGTAGACCGGCACGTCCGCGTCGAACGTGCGGCGCACCGAGTCCGCGGCCGCGCGCGTCCACCGGTCGTCCCCGTAGCCCGCCGAGTGCCCGGCGTTCGCCAGCACGAGCGCCTCCAGCGCCTCGGGCGCGATGCCGGCGTTGTTGTCGCTCGCGAACTGGACGCTGCGTTCGTCGGCGCTCATCGGGGATCACTCGTGCCCGATGCCGCCGCGGATGCGGCGGAGCGCGAGCCAGAGCGCCACGGCGATCGCCGGGATCGCCACCGCGATCGCGAGATCGACGTCGAGGCCGACGCCGAGCGACTTCGCCGCCTTCGCGAGGTAGCCGACGAGTCCGGCCGCATAGTAGGTGATCGCCGCGATCGACAACCCCTCGACCGTCTGCTGCAGGCGCAGCTGCAGCCGCGCGCGCCGGTTCATCGACTCGAGCAGCGACTGGTTCTGGCGCTCGAGCGTCACCTCGACCTTGGCGCGCAGCAGCTGGCCCGCACGGGCGATGCGCGCCGACAGCTCCTCCTGCCGCCGCGCGGCCGACGCGCAGGTCGCCATCGCGGGCGCGAGCCGGCGCTCCATGAACTCCTCGATCGTCTGCACCCCGGCGATCCGCTCCTCGCGCAACTCGGCGATGCGCTGGCGGACGAGGCCGAAGTACGCGTGCGCGGCGCCGAAGCGGAACCTCGTCGTCGCATCGCGCTGCTCGACCTCCGCCGCGAGGTGCATCAGGTCGTCGAGCAGCGCCCCCTCGTCCGACGCGCCCATCGCGACCATCCGCTCCGTGATCGCCGCGAGCCTGCGCTCCGCGTCGCGGAGCGGGCCCGCCGCGTCGCGCGCGACCGGGAACGCGAGCAGCGCCATCATCCTGTAGGTTTCGATCTCGAGGAGACGCTGCGCGAGGCGGCCCGCCTGCCGGCCCGTGAGCGCGAGGTCGATCACGACGAACCTCGTGCAGCCGTCCTCGTCCATCCCGAGGTCGGTGAGCGCGATGCCCGAGCCGTCCGACACCCGCGCGCCGATGACCGTCGCGTCGCCGAACGATCCGATCGCGGCATCGAGGTCGCCCGCGCCTCCGCGCCGCACGTCGACCTCCGCATAGACGATCGTCGTGCCCGGCAGGCTCGCGCGCCAGACCGCGGGCACCGCGTCGAGCGCGCGCGTGTCCGGCGGGTCGTCCGGGCCCATCGCGCGGAACACCGTGATGCCGGTGTACTCGGTGTGACGCTCCCACTTGAGCCGGAACGCGCCGCAGTCGATCCACAGGTAGCCGCCGGCGAACGAGGGTGCCGCCAGCCCGTGCTGCGAGGCGAGCGCGGTGATCGCCGCCTCCTCGGCGGCACGCGCCTCGGGCGGAATGCGCAGCGCGAGGTGCGCGATCCGTTCGGGCGCGCAGAGCCGGGCGGGCGGCCGCGCGTGGATCTCGTCGTGCAGCGGCCGGCGCTGCGGA
>CALDKM010000108.1:0-1436 GCA_937898875.1 uncultured Pseudomonadota bacterium
GCGAGGCCCGCCGCGCGCTGGGCATCGCGCCGCCGAAGTAGGGTTCGCACGACGCGATGCCGACCGCGGCGCACGCACCGCTCACCTTGGAAGCCGTGCTCGAGCTGCGGGCGACGCTGTCCCGGTTCGGCCGCGGCGTCGCGACGCCGCGGCGAGCGGCGCTCTCCCGCGCGCGGCGCTGCGGCTTCGTCGACGCGCGCGCGCTCCTCGATTACCACGACCTGATGCTGTTCCTGCGCTCGCATCCGGCGACGCGCGACGAGTACCGCATCGCGGCGCGCGAGCTGGGGCGGGTGGCCGATGCGCTGCGCGAAGTCGCGGAGCACGGGCGTGCCGCCGAAAGGCGCGCGCTCGAGCAGAGCGGCGCGGCCTGGACGCCGGTCCGCGCCTCGTTCGGCCTCGCGTTCTCGCGCTGGCTCGTCGACCGCCATCCCGGCAGGGCGACGCTCGACGCGGTCGAGGACGAGCCGCTGCCGCTCGCGGAATCGCTCGCCGCCGCGCTGCCGCCGATGCAGGCCGAGATCGCGGGCGGCGGGCATCTCGACGGCAATGCGATCGCCGCGACGTTCGCGGGCGCGGGAGACCGCCTTGCCTGGCTCGTGCGCGCATTCGACGCGCTGCCTGCCTCCGAAGGGGTCCGCGAGCAGCTCCACGAGTCCGCGGGCGCCTGGGTCACGCTCGCGCCCGGCGGGTCCGCACTGTCGCGCACGTTCCTGCGCGGCCCCGGGGAGGCCCCGTTCCTCGTCGACCGGCTGAAACGCGACGTCGACCTCGCCGCTGCGATCGAGGTGCCGCTGCCGCGCGCGGCCTCGCGGACGCCCGCCGAACGCGAGGCGATCGTCGACGCGAGCCGCGGAACGCTCGCGGTGCTCGGACGGGAGACCGATGCGATGGCGACGACGAGCGCGCGCGACACCGAGTACCACCGCCTCGGGCGCGGCCTCGCGATCGCGCTGCACGCGCCCGCCGCCGCTCGCCGCGGAACGCTCGACGCGCACGTCGGCTTCGTGCTGTTCCGCAACCGCGTGCCCGTCGCCTACGGCGGCGGATGGCCCTTTGCCGGCGGCTGCCGGATCGGCGTCAACGTGTTTCCCGCATTCCGCGGCGGCGAGTCGGCGTGGCTGTTCGCGCAGGTGCTCCGCACCTACCGCCAGCGCTTCCTCGTCTCCCGCTTCATCGTCGAGCCGTCGCAGTACGGCCAGGACAACCGCGAGGGACTCCTGTCCGGCGCGTTCTGGTTCTACTGGCGGCTCGGCTTCCGTCCCGTCGTTCCCCGCATCCGCGCGCTCGCGGAGCGCGAGGCGGCGAAGGTCGCGGCCGACCGGCGCTACCGTGCGCCGATCACCGTGCTGAAGCGGTTCACGTCCAGCGACCTCGCGCTCGACGTCGTGCCCGGCGCGTCGCCGCCCGACCCCGGCGCGCTCGCCGAGCGCGCG
>CALDKM010000109.1:0-5141 GCA_937898875.1 uncultured Pseudomonadota bacterium
GAGCGCACCGGCCACGCGCCGCGCCTGCGGCGTCAACTCGACGAAACCGGCGAATGCGACGCGCCGGCCGCGCCACGACGGCATCGCCGGAGCGGCCTCGGCCACGCGATCCGCCGCGGTGGCCGCATCGATGGCGCCGTGGGCGGCGAGAGCGTTGCGGAAGCGCTCGGCCCAGCGGGCGAACGCCGCGGGCTCGTCGCCGCCGCCGGACCACGCACGCCAGCTCTCGATACCCGTTCCGTGCGCGTGCACGTGCGCCCAGGCTTCGACCGCCGATGCCGCGAGTGCGGCGGCATCGGACGGCGGCACGCCGTCCGCCTCGATGGCGTCGTTCCAGAGCGCCGCGCTCGCGTGCGTCGACAGGCGCACCCGCGCAGGCAATGCGCCCGCGGCGACCGCCTCGCCTTCCATCGCCGCGATCCATGCGGTCCATGGCAGGACTCGCGCCGCCGGCCACGCGCGAAGCCCCGCGGCGACCTGCGCGCGGTCGTAGGCGTCGGTGCAATGACGCGCGAGGCGCCGGTTGGGCGTGACGACGGTCGCGCCGGCGAGCGCCCGCGCAAGGGCGTCTGGCATGAAGGCTGGATGACGGGACGGACGACGCCGCCCCGGCGCGTAGCTGGAGTTGCGACGACTCTACCAGCGCCGCTGGCTCATGGGGCGAGCCTGCACGCGCGGCGTTCGCCTCCCGGGCGTTCCGGAAGGCGGATCGTCGCGGGGCTCAGTCGTCGCCGTTGCCGCGAAGCGCGCCGATCGACAGCGGAGCGGCCGCCGCGGGCCCGACGCGCGGCATCGCAGGCGACAGGGTGGCGAGGAGCGCGTCGGCCCGGCTCGTCTCGCCGCGTCGGGCGCCCGCCCGGTACTCGCCGCACCAGTCCTCGTCGCGCACGGTGGGCCAGACGCCTTCGATCATGTAGGTCTTCGGATTGACCGGCGAGAGCATCGGTGCGTTGCGCCGACACTGCCCGGCATTCGCGGACTTGCCGCCGGCGCCGGTCGAAGGATTGCGATCGTAGTAGTGACAGTTGAGGCAGCGGTCCACGGTCGTCGTCCCGAGTTCGGCGCGACGGCACTTGACCGTCGCGGAGGGTTGCGAATGCTTCGCCGGTAAGTCCTACGTTCCCATCGTTCGCGCAAGTCCGCCTTCGGCCATCCGGACGAGCTCGCGTTCGTTCGTGTCGTTGTCCCGCTCAGTGGCGCACCAGCGGCAGGAACCCCGGCGGCAGCGCGCGCGCCGGGCGAGGTCTTCGCGCCACGGCGCGCACCTCAGCGCGCGCGGAGGCCACGGACCCACCCGCGGGCCCGTGCGCGCGCCGCGAAGCGAACGCGCCACGGGACCGGGGACGCCGAGCCCTGGGGGCATCCCGGCACCCGGCAATCGCGTCCCTCCGGGCGCGCATCGAAGAAAAAACGGTCGCCGACCGCATCGCTGTGTTGGCAGTCGAGAATTCGAATGCAGCGACCGGGGAAAGTCTCGCTCAGGCCGCGAGCTGGTTCGCGACGACCCGGAGTGCCGCCGGCACATCCTGGGCGAAGCGCGGCAACCTCGCCGCCTGCGCGTCGAGCACCGCCTTGAGCTCCGCGTCGGCGAGTGCCGCCTCGTGGGCGAGCTGCTCGTCGTAGGCGCGACGCGCGTCGGGATCCGAGAGCACGCGGTACGCCGCGTGGATCATCCGGACGAGCCCGGAGAGATCCTGACCGGCGTCGGTGCGGCCGAACTGGAAACGCTGGAGCACCTGCGCATACGCCGCCTCGACGCGCGCGGTCGATGCACCGGGGGCGAGATCGAGATAATCGTAGTGCGTGTAGTTCACAACGTTCTCCTGTCCTGGTTCGCGGTTGTCCGCTGTCACAGACCGAAGAGCAGCAAGCGTGCCACCGCAGCCCGGGGGCGGCCGAATGTCCGCGCAAGTGCTTGTTTTTCCGAGCCGCCCGAACGAGCGAGCCGACGAGCGGTCGGCGGGACTCCCGCAGGGCCTGCAGCGTCGCCGGCTGCGGGCGCCGCGTGCGCGTCAGAGCATGGCGAGCGGCGTCCGCCTGCGCGGCGGCGGAAACGCGCGATCGAGCGCCGAGGACAGATCCGGCGTGATCCTGAATTCTGCGGCTGCCCGGATCGCGTCGACGTGCGCGCGCGTCGCGGCCTTCGGAATCGCGATGACATCGTCATGAGCGATCGTCCACGCGAGCGCGAGCGTCGCCGTGCCCGTCCCCGCATCGCGCGCGATCCGGATCAGATCCGGATCGTCGAGAAGTCGCCCTTCGTCGAGCGGCGAATACGCGATCACCGGCATCGGCCATGCGCGGCAGCGCGGCAGGACGCCGCGCTCGATTCCCCGCTCGCGCAGGTGGAACTGCACCTGATCGGCCGCGCACGCCGGGCCATGCGAAACCCCCGCAAGCTCGTCCAGGTCGTCGACGTCCAGGTTCGACACGCCCCAGCGCGCGATCTTCCCGTCGCGCCCGAGCTTCTCGAATGCCTCGACGGTTTCCGCCAGCGGGATGCGACCGCGCCAGTGCAGCAGGTAGAGGTCGATCCGGTCGACGCCCAGGCGAGCCAGGCTGCGTTCGCAGGCGGCGATGGCCGACCTGCGGCCTGCGTTGTGCGGATAGACCTTGGACACGACGAAGACGCGGTCGCGCCGTCCCGCGAGCGCGCGCCCCACCACCTCCTCGGCCCCGCCCTCCGCGTACATCTCGGCGCTGTCGACCAGCGCGAGCCCGAGGTCGAAGCCGTGGACGAGCGCATCGACCTCGGCCCGGCGGGCCTCGGGTCGCTCGCCCATCTTCCACGTCCCCATACCGAGCGCGGGTACCCGCGCGCCGTCGGCGAACGCAACGGTCCTGATATCGGCCACGGCGCAAAGCGTAGCGCAACGGCGGCGTGCCCGTCGCATACAATCGGCGATCCCGACAGCGAATCCCCGATGGCCCCCGACGACGTCATGGGCGGCCGCCGCGTCGTCCGCGGCGCCTGCCCGCACGACTGCCCCGACACCTGCGCGATGCTCGTGACGGTCGAGGACGGTCGCGCGGTGTCGGTGCGCGGCGCAGCCGACCATCCGCCGACGCAGGGCGTGCTCTGCACGAAGGTCGGGCGCTATCTCGACCGCACGTATTCGCCCGATCGCGTGCTCCACCCGATGCGGCGCACCGGTCCCAAGGGCCGAGGCGAGTTCGAGCGCATCTCGTGGGACGAGGCGATCGCCACGATCGTCCGCCGCTTCCGCGAGCTCGCCGATTCGGCCGAGGGGCCGCAGACGATCCTGCCCTACTCGTACGCGGGGAACATGGGCCTGCTGCAATACGGCTCGATGGACCGCCGTTTCTTCCACCGGCTGGGCGCGTCGCTCCTCGACCGCACGATCTGCGCGACCGCCGGGAAGGCCGGCTGGACGAGCGTCGTCGGCGCCGCGGTCGGCATGGACGTCGAGGCGTGCATCGACAGCAAGCTGATCGTCATCTGGGGCAGCAATGCGATCGCGTCGAACCTGCACTTCTGGACCCGCGCGCAGGAGGCGAAGCGCCGCGGCGCCCGGCTCGTCGCGATCGATCCGTACCGCAGCGCAACCGCCGAGAAGTGTCACGAGCACATCGCCCCGATGCCGGGGACCGATGCAGCGCTTGCCTACGGGCTCATGCACGTGCTGATCCGCGACGGTCTCGTCGACCGGGACTACGTCGAGCGCTACACGCTGGGCTACGACGCGCTCGCGGCGCGTGCCGCGGAATGGACGCCCGGGCGCGCGGCCGCGATCTGCAGCGTCCCGGTCGCCCAGATCGAGCGCCTCGCGCGCGACCTCGGCACGATCGGGCCGGCGGCGATCCGCGTGAACTACGGGATGCAGCGCCACGCAGGCGGCGGCAATGCCGTGCGCGCGGTGGCCTGCCTGCCGGCGCTGACCGGCGCGTGGCGCGACCGCGCGGGCGGCGCGCTGCTTTCGTCGTCGGGCGCCTACCCGGTCGACACGGCCGCGCTCGAGCGTCCCGACCTGATCCGCGGACACCCGCGCACCATCAACATGTCGACGATCGGCGACGCGCTGGACGCGTCCGATCCGCCGATCCGCGCGATCTTCGTCTACAACAGCAACCCGGTGGCGGTCGCGCCCGAGTCCGCGAAGGTCGTGCGCGGGTTCGCCCGGGACGACCTGTTCGTCGTCGTCCACGATCTGTTCCGCACCGACACGGCCGACTACGCCGACCTGCTGCTTCCGGCGACATCGCAGCTCGAGCACCTCGACGTCCACGGCTCGTACGGGCACCTGCACGTGCAGGCGAACAACCCGTCGATCGCGCCGCTGGGCGAGGCGCTGCCGAACACCGAGCTCTTCCGCAGGCTCGCCGCGGCGATGGGCTACACGGAACCGTGCTTCCGCGAAAGCGACGACGACCTCGCGCGTCGTGCGTTCCGCGCCGACGACCCGCGGATCGCCGGCTGGGACTGGGACGCCGTCAAGCGCGACGGCTTCCGCCGCCTCGCGCTGCCCGAAGCGTACGCGCCGTTCGCGCAGGGTGGTTTCCCGACGCCGTCGGGCAGGTGCGAGTTCTCGAGCGCCTCGCTTGCCGCCGCGGGCCACGATGCGCTGCCCGAGGTCGTGCTTCCGCGCGAGTCGCCGGTGTCCAATCCCGCGCTCGCCGCGCGCTATCCGCTCGCGTTCATCTCGCCGCCGGCGCGCAACTTCCTCAATTCGTCGTTCGCGAACCTGCCTGCATTCGTCGCGGAGGAGCGCGGGCCCAGGCTCCTGATCCATCCGGACGACGCGTCGCCGCGCGCGATCGCCGCGGGCGACGTCGTGCGCATCCGCAACGACCGCGGCGAATTCGAGGCGACGGCGGAGGTCACGGACCGCGCCCGCCCGGGCGTCGTCGTCGCGCCGTCGATCTGGTGGCGGAAGCTGTCGCCGGACGGGCGGAACGCCAACGCGGTGACCGGTCAGGCATTGACCGACCTCGGCCGCGCGGCAACGTTCTACGATTGCCTGGTGGAAGTGTCGCCGTCGGGAGCCGCTGAATGAGGGGCGCCGTCCCCCTGCCCGCGCGCGCCGCGCCGCCGGCAGACCGGCTGGCCGAACTCCTCGCCGAGTCGGCGACGGCGCTATCGAAAGACGCGCGCAGCGCCGCCCGGCTCGCTGCCGAGGCGA
>CALDKM010000110.1:0-4242 GCA_937898875.1 uncultured Pseudomonadota bacterium
GGAGCTGAAGCTCGACGCCGCGCAGGCCGCGCGCGTCGACGAGATCCTCGCCGAGCAGCGCAGCCGATTCGCGGAGCTGCGCGACCTGAACGACGCCGATCGGCGGCAACGCAGCGAGCGCATGCGCGCGGAGGCGAGACAGAAGATCAACGCGATCCTGAACGTCGAGCAGCAGAAGCGCTACGCCGAGATCGTCGCGGCCGAGACCGGTCGCCCGAGCGGCAGCGGCTCGGGACGCGTGTACACGGTCGTCGACGGCGCGCCGAAGGAAGTGGCGATACGGACCGGGCTCACCGACGGCAACGCGACCGAGGTCGTGTCGGGGCCGATCGCAGAAGGCGAGGAGGTGATCGTCGGCACGCAGCTCGCCAACGCAGCCGCCGCGAAGGCGGGCACCGGACCGCGCCTGCCCTTCTGACGGAGCGCGACTCGACGTCCATGGAGCGAACGGACACCACGCCCACGCGCGGCGGGACCTCGCCCCTCGTCGAGGCCCGCGACCTCGTCAAGGTCTACCGGATGGGCGAGACCGAGGTGCACGCGCTCGCGGGCGTGACGCTCGACATCGCGCACGGCGAGTTCGTCGCCGTGATGGGCCCCTCGGGATCGGGCAAGTCGACGTTCATGAACGTGATCGGCTGCCTCGACGTGCCGACCTCGGGCGGCTATCGCCTCGACGGCGAGGACACGGCGGTGCTCGACCCCGACGCGCTCGCCTCGATCCGCAACCGCAAGATCGGCTTCGTCTTCCAGCAGTTCAACCTGCTGCCGCGCACCTCCGCGCTCGACAACGTGGAGCTGCCGCTGCTCTACGCGGGCGTGGCGGCGGACGAGCGGCACGCGCGGGCACGCGAGCGGCTCGCGCAGGTGGGCCTCGACGGTCGAGCCGACCACCATCCGTCGCAGCTGTCGGGCGGCCAGCAGCAGCGCGTCGCGATCGCCCGCGCGCTCGTCAACGACCCGAAGCTGATCCTGGCCGACGAGCCGACCGGCGCGCTCGACACCGCGACGAGCATCGAGGTCATGGCGCTGCTGCAGGCGCTCAATCGCGGGGGCATCACGATCGTCGTGGTCACGCACGAGAACGACGTCGCGGCCTTCGCGTCGCGCACGATCCACTTCCGCGACGGCCGCGTGGTCTCCGACGTCCGCCACGCGCCCCGCGTCGCGCTCGCCTCCGCCGCCGTCGCGACGCCGGTCCCGTCGCCGGCGCCCGCGAACGCGGCGTGGCAGAGGCCGCGATGAGCGCGAGCGGGACGTCGCAGCGGCGGGCGGTCCCGTGAGCTTCCTCGCGACGCTGAAGATCGCGCTGGCCGCGCTGCGCGTCAACAAGCTGCGCAGCGCGCTGACGATGCTCGGCATCATCATCGGCGTCGGCGCGGTGATCGCGATGACCGCGATCGGCGCGGGCGCGCAGGCCCGCGTCGAGGACCAGATCCGAAGCCTCGGCTCGAACCTCATCATCGTGCTGCCCGGCAACGTCACCTCCGGCGGCGTGCGGATGGGCTCGGGCGCGCAGCTCACGCTCTCCGAGGACGACGCCGCGGCCCTGCCGCGCGAGGTCGCCGAGATCGAGGTCGCCGCGCCGCAGCTGCGCGGCGGCGGGCAGGTGGTGTTCGGCAACAGCAACTGGTCGACGCAGATCCTCGGCGTGACGCCGGACTACCTGGTGGCGCGCGAGTGGGAGGTGGCCTCGGGCCGCCCGATGACCGGCGCCGACGTCGACGGCGCGACGAAGGTCGTGCTCGTCGGCCAGACGGTCGCGCGGACGCTCTTCGGCGAGTCCGACCCGGTCGGCGAGACGATCCGCATCCGCAACGTGCCGCACGAGATCGTCGGGCTCCTCGACCGCAAGGGGCAGAGCATGATCGGCCAGGATCAGGACGACGTCGTGCTGATCCCGATCTCGACGGCGCGCAAGCGCGTGCTCGGCGGCCAGCAGGTGCGCGCCCGCAACGTCGGGACGATCACCGTCAAGGTGCGGCAGGGCGCGGACGTCGCGAGCGCCGAGCAGCAGATGCGCGAGCTGCTGCGCCAGCGCCACAAGCTGCAGCCGAACCAGGAAGACGACTTCTTCGTGCGCAACCTCTCGGAAGTGCTCGCGGCGCAGGAGGCGAGCTCGAAGGTGCTCGCGATCCTGCTCGCGGCGATCGCGTCGGTGTCGCTCGTCGTCGGCGGGATCGGCATCATGAACATCATGCTGGTGTCCGTGACCGAGCGCACGCGCGAGATCGGGCTGCGCATGGCGGTCGGCGCGAAGGCGCGCGACATCCTTCGGCAGTTCCTCGTCGAGGCGGTGACGCTTTCGCTCATCGGCGGGCTGGTCGGCATCGTGCTGGGCGCGATCGCCTCGGCCGCCGTCGGCCACTTCGCCGGATGGCGCACCGAGATGGGCGTGGGCGCGGTCCTGCTCGCGTTCGGATTCGCCGCGGCCGTCGGCGTGTTCTTCGGCTACTACCCGGCGCGCAAGGCGTCGAAGCTCGTGCCGATCGAGGCGCTGCGGCACGAGTAGAGGCGCTCCGAACGCCGTCGCACGCTCCACCGGCGGCCCTTCGATGGCGTGCGGGACGCTCGCGCCCGCGGCCCGTCGCCGCACGCCGGACTCCGGCACCGCGTGCCGCCCCCTGTCAGAACTGACAGTAGCCGAGCTCGCGCCGCCGGCCTAACGTTTCCCGACCGCCCGCCCGGGCGCGCCTGCCGGGAGACCGCCATGAAGCTGCTCGTCGTCGACGACCATCCCCTGATTCTCGAGGCGCTCGCGCAGTACGTCGCCGAGGCGGAGCCCGCCTGGACGCTCCTGAAGGCGCTCACGCGCGACGATGCTCTGCGCGTGCTCGCGCTGCACGCCGACTGCGACGCGATGCTGCTCGACCTCGCGCTGCCCGGCACGCGCGGGCTCGCGTTCCTGGCCGAACTGCGGCGCGAGCGCCCCCGGCTGCCGATCGTCGTGCTCTCGGC
Organism: uncultured Pseudomonadota bacterium; assembly: GCA_937898875.1. Taxonomy (GTDB): domain Bacteria; phylum Pseudomonadota; class Gammaproteobacteria; order Burkholderiales; family Casimicrobiaceae; genus VBCG01. The sequence goes on from CALDKM010000110.1 coordinate 2,959, forward strand.
GACGCACGACCGCGCGACGATCGACGGCGCGCTCGCCGCGGGCGCGCGCGGCTATCTCGCGAAGCGCGCCGATGCCGCCGAGGTGATCGCCGCGGTCAAGGCCGCACTGCGCGGCGGACGGCCCGTCGCGAGCGCCTCGGATCCGCGCGCTCGGCCGTCGGGATCCTGGCCGGTCGGCATGGAGATCGGCTTCACGCAGCGCCAGTCCGACGTGCTGAGACTGCTCGTGCAGGGCAAGCCCAACAAGCTGATCTGTCGCGACCTCGCGCTCTCCGAGGGCACCGTCAAGGTCCACGTTTCCGCGATCCTGCGGGCGCTCAACGTCCATACGCGCACGCAGGCGATCGTCGAACTCGCGCGGCGCGGCGTCGACGTCGAGTCGGTCCGCGTCGGCTGACCCGCGCACCGGGACGCGCATGGACGCGGGCCCCGCATCCGCGCTCGCGGCGCCGTCGCCGCTCTCTCGCGCGCGCGCGGACCAGGTCGCGACGCTCTACGCGAGCTGGGCGCGAACGACGGCGTCGATGCTGTTCGGCGGCGCGCTGTTCTGCGCGGCGATGTGGGAGGAGGCGCCGCCCGCGCTGATGGGCGCGTGGATCGCGCTGATCGTCGCCAACCAGTGTTGGCGGGGAATGCTGGTGCGCGCGTGGCGTCGCGCACATCCGGGTCCGTCGGCCATGCGGCGCTGGGGATGCTACTGGTCGATCGGCTCGACGGCGGCGGGAGCGCTGTGGGGCATCGCCGCCGTCGCGATGTTTCCCGGGTCCCCCGCGCGCCAGGCGCTGTCGATCGTCTGCCTGTTCGGCGTCGTGCTGGGCGGTCTCAACCTGACGGCCGTCTACAAGCCGTCGTTCTACGGATTCGTGCTTCCCGCGCTGGTCCCGCTGATCCTGCGCGTGGGCGCCGAGGGCGGCCCGGTGCACCTGTACACGGCGCTGGTGATGGCCGTGGTGCTCGCGTTCGTGCTCGCGTTCGGGCATCGGCTGAACGACGTCCTCACCGACGCGCTCGCGACGCGCCACCGCAATGCCGACCTGATCGCGGAGCTCAGGATGCGCACGCGCGCGGCGCTGGACGCGCGTGCGGCGGCCGAGGAAGCCAATCGCGGCAAGAGCCAGCTCCTCGCCGCCGCTAGCCACGACCTGCGCCAGCCTCTCCACGCGCTCGGGCTGTTCGTGGCGGCGCTGGGAAGGCGCGCGCACGACGGCGAGCTCGCGCCGCTGGTCGCCAACGTCCGTGCCGCGCTCGTCGCGCTCGAAGCGCAGTTCGCGCAGCTGATCGATC
>CALDKM010000111.1:0-2287 GCA_937898875.1 uncultured Pseudomonadota bacterium
GCGTCCATGTCGGACTTCGACTTCGCGACGATCTGCTCGGTCTGGTCGGTGCACGCGCCGGCCCTCCTGCCCGAGAAGGTCTGCGTGAACTCCGTGTCGTCGCCCTTGCGCTTCGACTTCATCCGCATCACGCCGTCGTACGCGTTCGGCGTCGACGTGATCTCGCCGCGCACGATCATCGGCTCCTTGCCGGCGCAGTCCATCGTGAACGTCACCTTGTTGCCGACCGTCTTCGAGTCGACGAGCCGGCAGTCGTCCTGCCTCGGGATCGCGTCCTCGGTCTTGCGGTCCTTCTTGAGGCAGATCTGGCTCGTCTGCGCCGGCATGGCCATCGGCATGCCGGGCATCTCCATCTTCATCGTCGTGTCCCACAGCTCGTCGGGTCCGGAGCCCGCCTTGAACGTGCGCATCGTCTGCTGCGCCTGCGCGGCGGCGGCGAACGCCAGCGACAGCGCGACGGCGATGAGCGCGAAGGACGGACTGCGGACGGCGGACGGAGCGGACGGCATCTCGTTGACCTCGTGAGGGGGCGTGACCGATTCGCATGCTACCGCACCGCGCGGCGATGCGCATCCGCCCGGGCGCGGGGCGGAATGCGTTCGATTCTCACGACGCGGGGCGTCCATTCAGCGCACCGGCTCGCCTGCCGACGCGAACCGGAGGATCGCCGGGATCTGCGCTTCGAAGCCCTGGAAGGCGTGGTCGCCGCCGCCCTGCACGTACTGCCAGGCGCCGCCGTAGTACGCGACGGCCTCCCGGTAGTCGAGCACCTCGTCTCCGGACTGCGCGAGCAGGAAACAGCGCTCGGGGTGGGTGATGCGCGGCACGGCGAGCGCACGCAGCTCGTCGAAATGCGCGTCGGTCACCTCGAACGCCTCGCCCGTGTACATGTTCGTCTGCGTGCCCTTGTACGGTGCGAGGTCCTCGTAGGGGCGGATCGCCGGATTGATCATGACCGCGCGCGCGCCGAAGCGCTCGGCGAGGTGGGTCGCGTAGTAGCCGCCGAGCGAGCTGCCGACGAAGGCCAGCGGTGCGCCCGGACCGCGCTCGTGCGCGACGATGTCGAGGACCTTGCGGATCGCCGCGGCGGGCCGGTCGCCGAGATCGGGGACGGCCAGCGTCGGCCGCTCGTGCGTGGGCAATGCGGCAACCGCGCGAATCATCGCCTGCGCCTTCACCGATCGCGGCGAGGAGCGGAAGCCGTGCAGGTAGACGATCAGCGGCGTCATGGCCCCTGTCGAGGCCGACCGGAAACGAAGGGCAGACCCATTGGAAACGCGCTTCCGCCCGCAGCCGAAATCGGGGGTCCGGCCCTCATTTCCCGGCTTCAGGCGGACGCATTGCGCGCCGGTGCGCCCGCCTCGCGCGCCCGCAGCGCGGCGAGGAGCCTGTCGTGCACGCCGCCGAACCCGCCGTTGCTCATCACGAGCACGTGGTCGCCCGCGCGCGCCTCGCGGGCCACCGCGGCGACGAGGTCGTCGAGGTCCTCGTGCGCGCTCGCCCTCGTCCCGAGCGGCGCGAGCGCGCCGCCGGCGTCCCAGCCGAGATTCGCCGCATAGCACCAAATGCGTTCGGCGCCCGCGAGGCTCGCCGCGAGCCGGTCCTTCATCGCGCCGAGCTTCATCGTGTTCGAGCGCGGCTCCAGCACCGCGAGAATGCGCGCGCTGCCCACGGCCCGACGCAACCCGTCGATCGTCGTCGCGATCGCCGTCGGGTGGTGCGCGAAGTCGTCGTAGACGGTGACGCCCGCTGCGCTGCCGCGTACCTGCATGCGCCGAGCGACGCCGCGGAACCCGGCGAGTGCCGCGAGCGACTGCGCCACCGGCACGCCCGCGCGCCTCGCCGCGGCGATCGCCGCGAGTGCGTTCAGCCGGTTGTGGACGCCCAGCTGCGGCGAGTCGGGCGGCCAGCGCAGCGTGCCCTGCGGCGCACCGCCGAGCTCGATCGCTCCGTTCACCGCGATCGTCCAGCCTGGCCCGGTGCCCGCGACCTCGGAGAGCCCGAAGCGCTCGACCTCCGACCAGCAGCCTCGCGCGAGCACGCGCCCGAGCGCCGCATCCGCACCGTTCACGACCAGCCGTCCGTTCCGCGGCACCGTGCGCACGAGATGGTGGAACTGGGTCTCGATCGCCGCGAGGTCCGGGAAGATGTCCGCGTGGTCGTACTCGAGGTTGTTGAGGATCGCGGTCGCCGGCCGGTAGTGGACGAATTTCGAGCGCTTGTCGAAGAACGCGGTGTCGTACTCGTCCGCCTCGACGACGAAGAACGCGCTGTCGGACTGCCGCGC
>CALDKM010000112.1:0-2729 GCA_937898875.1 uncultured Pseudomonadota bacterium
TCGCTCACGACCGGCGTGCGCACGGCAACGACGGTGGCGCCGCCGCCGCGACCGCGGTCACAGCGCGGCGACGAAGGTGACGACGCCCGCGGCGACGATCGCGAGCCCCCAGGGATCCGTCGCGGCGTCCACGACCGGGTCGTCGTGCATGCGCCCGTCGCCGGCGCGGGTCCAGACGCGTGCGAGCCACACGAGCACGATCGGCGCGAGCGCGTAGAGCCAGCCCGGATGCGCGTAATAGCGCGAGCCCGAGAGACTCGCGGCGTAGAACCCGATGATCAGCGCCGATGCCGCAGCGCACGCGAGACCGGCGGCGCGCAGCGGCGCGAGGTGCCGCCGCTCGTAGCCGCGTCCCGGCAGGCGGCCCGCGGCAGCGTGCTGCGCCTCGCGCAGCTCGGCGTAGCGCTTGGCGAGCGCGAGGCTCGCGAACAGCGCGAACGAGAGCGCGAGGAGCCAAGGCGACGCGTCCACGCCGATCGCCGCACCCCCCGCGACCACGCGCATCACGTAGAGGCCGGCGAGGACCGCGACGTCGGCCCCGACCCAGCGCTTGAGCACGAACGTGTAGCCGAGCGCCAGCGCCGCGTAGGCGGCGAGCCACGCGACGGCGGCGAGGGGGAGCGTCGTGACGGCGAGCGACGCCGAGAGCGCGAGCAGCACCGCCGCCACCGCGGCGCCTGCGCCTGCGTCGAGCTCGCCCGACGCGAATGGCCGGTGACGCTTGCGCGCGTGGCGCCGGTCCGCGTCCCGGTCCGCGATGTCGTTGACGAGGTAGATCGCCGACGCCGCGAGCCCCATCGCGACGAACATCGCCAGCGCGGCGAGCATGGTGGCCGGGTCGCCGTAGCGGTGGGAAGCCACCGCCGGCACGAACACGAGGAGATTCTTCGACCACTGGTGCGGACGCAGCGCGCGCCACCATGCCGACCGGCGCGCGCGCGGCGCGACGGCCGTCGCCGGGGAATCGGAGGAAGGGGACATCGCCATGCCCGCGTCGGGATCGGGCATTCTATCGTCTGCGGCGCCGCCGGTGACGCTGAGATCGGCTTCCCTCCCGGGGAGGAACGACTCCGGCGTTGCCGCGGTCGTCGGACTTCGTGCCGACGGCGCGTCGACCGGGCGACATCCATGATCCAGCGCAACCGCACCGACCGCACCCATCCTTCGCCGGCGTCGCCCGCCGAATCGCCCTGCTTCTCGTCGGCACGCTCGACGCCCTCACTGCACGGCTTGCGCGTGCGCGAAGCCAACGGGGGCTCGCGGGCGCTCTACTACGCGCGATCGATGCTGACGCTCGCCGCGCGCGTGCGCTCGCCGATCGCGACCGCGTGGTCGCTGGCCGGGCGGCGCCGTCCGACCCGCGTGGCACTCCGGAACGGCGTCACGCTGCGCTGCCGCGATGCGATGGACCTGTGGATCGTCAAGGAGACGTGCCTCGACCGCGACTACGAGCCGGAGGGCCACCGCGTCCGTCCCGGCGACCGGGTGCTCGACCTCGGCGCCGGGATCGGCGACTTCGCCGTCACCGCCGCGATCCTCGGCGGCGCGCGGTGCGTCGTCGCGTGCGAGCCGGATCCTTCGAGCTTCGCGCTGCTCTGCGAGAACGTGCGCGCCAACCGTGCACACGGAGTCGTCCCGCTCGCGCTGGCCGCCAGCCCGGACGGCGGACCGCTGGAGCTCGCGTCCGACGCGCATCCCGTCCTCGGCGCGACGAGGCCGGCGACCGGCCGCGGAACGCCTGTCGCCTCCGCCACGCTCGGCGACCTCGTCGCGCGGCTGCCGGGCGGCTGCGACTTCATGAAGATCGACGTCGAGGGCGGCGAGTACGCGCTGCTGCTCGAAGGATGCGACGCGGCGACGCTCGCGGCCATCGACCGGATCAGCGTCGAGATCCATCCGGCCCCGCCTGGCCGAGTGCACGAGCTCGTCGCGAAGCTCGAGGCGAGCGGATTCGCCGTGCGTGTCGCGCCGAGCCCGGTCCATCGTGGCCAGGGCCTGCTCTTCGCCCAGCGCCGCGTCAGCGCCTGACGAGCCTCATCGCGAGGTTCACGGTCGCGGCCGCCGGGCCTTCGTCGTCCCGGTTGAAGCGATCGGGCCACAGGAATGCCGCACGCAGCGCGCGCCAGGGCGACGTCCGCGACGCGCCCTCGCCGCCCCGGCGGTCGACCGCGCGGGCGAGCGACGCGGGCACCCGTCCCGATTCGAGCAGCGGCTTGCCGACGCCGTAGATCAGGTTGTGCGCGAACGGCCAGCTCACGCGGCCGAAACGGCGCGTCTCGACGACGTCGAAGCCGGCCTGCGCCGCGAGCGCGGCAAGCTGTCGTTCCGAATACAGGCGCAGGTGGCCCGCCCAGATGCCCGCCAGCGCTCCCTCGCGCACCGGTGCGACGCCGAGACGCTCGCGCGTCCGGTTGACCGGGTCCCACAGCCAGGGATAGCGGTCGTGCGGCACCGTGAGCGCGACCACGCCACCCGGGCGAAGCACCCGCGCCGCCTCGCGCAGCGCCCTCAAGTCGTCGTCGACGTGCTCGAGCACTTCGCTCATCACGATGCCCGCCGCACAGCCGTCGGGCAGCGGCAGCGACGTCGCGCTGCCGACCAGCACCTGCGCCGCGGGCGCGCCGGCGAGCGCGCGGGCCGCGACGGCCGCGATCGCCGGATCGCGCTCGATGCCGACGATGCGCGCGAGGCCGAGCGCCGCGTAGTAGTGCAGGTAGTAGCCGCGCCCG
>CALDKM010000113.1:0-23323 GCA_937898875.1 uncultured Pseudomonadota bacterium
ACGGCCTCGTCGGCGACCTGTTCGACGTGGTTCCGCAACTCGTCGACGCGCTTCCCCCACGCTGATCGGACTCCCCGCAATGCAGGCGACCCGCTTCCGCGACCGATGCCGCGGAACGCGGCGTGCCGGCGCGCGGCGTTGCCCGCCGCCATCCCTTGCGTCCGTCGTCGAGCGGACGCCGTCCGACCCCGCTTCTAGAGCCCGCGCTCTAACCTGCGCGGGCTAATCTTTATTTTTTCCGTTCCTCACGCCGATCTCGATGAGCACCTACCGCGCCCCCCTCGAAGACATGCAATTCGTGCTGAACGATCTCGCCGGCCTGGCCGAGGTCGCGAAGATGCCCGGCTGCGAGGAGGCCGAGCCCGAAACGGTCGCCGCGATCCTCGAGGAGGCGGCCCGGTTCGCGACCGACGTGCTCGACCCGTTGAACCGCAGCGGCGACCAGCGCGGCGCCCGCCTGCTCGAGGACGGAACGGTGCGTACGCCGCAGGGATTCCGCGACGCCTACTGGAAGTTCGTCGAGAACGGCTGGAACGGGCTCGCCAAGAGCCCCGAGTTCGGCGGACAGGGGCTGCCGCAGATCGTGGCGGCGGCGGTCGAAGAGATGTGGCACGCGTCGAACATGGCGTTCGACCTCTGTCCGCTGCTCACGCAGGGCGCGATCGAGGCGATCGAGCTGAACGGCTCCGAGGAGCTGAAGCAGCGCTATCTGCCGAAGATGGTCGCCGGCGAATGGACCGGCACGATGAACCTGACCGAGCCGCAGGCGGGCTCCGACCTCGCGGCGGTGCGCACGCGCGCGGTCCCGCAGGCCGACGGCACCTTCCTGGTCTCGGGCCAGAAGATCTTCATCACCTACGGCGAGCACGACTACACCGAGAACATCGTCCACCTCGTGCTCGCCCGCCTGCCGGACGCGCCCGAGGGCGTGAAGGGGATCTCGCTCTTCGTCGTGCCGAAGTTCATCCCGGACGCCTCGGGCAAGCCGGGTAGGCGCAACGACGTTCACTGCGTTTCGCTCGAGCACAAGCTCGGCATTCACGCGAGCCCGACCTGCGTGATGAGCTACGGCGACAAGGGCGGAGCGACCGGCTGGATCGTCGGGGAGGCGAACCGCGGCCTCGAGTACATGTTCGTGATGATGAACCTCGCGCGCTATTCGGTGGGTCTGGAAGGCGTCGGCATCTCCGAGCGCGCCTACCAGCGCGCGGTGGCCTACGCGCGCGAGCGCGTGCAGGGACGCGCCGCCGGGCTCGACAAGGGCGCGAAGACCGGCCCGATCATCGAGCACCCGGACGTGCGCCGGATGCTGATGACGATGCGCGCGTGGACCGAGGCGACGCGCGCGGTCGCGTACGTCACCGGGGCCGCGATGGACAGCGCGGCGCGTCATCCGGACGGCGAGGCGCGAAAGCTCCACCAGGCGTTCGTCGAGCTGATGATCCCGATCGTCAAGGGCCAGTCGACCGAGGTGGCGCAGGAGGTCGCGTCGCTCGGGCTGCAGGTGCACGGCGGCATGGGCTTCATCGAGGAGACGGGCGCCGCGCAGCACTACCGGGACGCTCGCATCACGACGATCTACGAAGGCACCACGGGCATCCAGGCGAACGACCTCGCCGGGCGCAAGACCGCGCGGGACGGCGGCGCGACGGCGAAGGCGGTGTCGCGCGAGATCGGCGCGGTCGCGAAGCGCCTCGCCGCGAGCGCGGACGCCGACCTCGAGGCGATCGGCACGCGGCTCGCGGCAGGGGTCGCGGCGCTCGACCGCGCGATCGAATGGATCGTGCCTGCGTTCGGAGGCAACACGCGCGTCGCGCTGGCCGGATCGGTCGGCTACCTCCGGCTCTGGGGCCTCGTGGCGGGCGGCTGGCAGATGGCGCGCGCCGCGGAGATCGCGAAGCGGAAGCTCGCGGCAGGCGAGGGCGACCCGGGGTTCATGCGGGCGAAGGTGACGACGGCGCGGTTCTACGCGGAGGCGCTGATGCCGCAGGCCGAGTCGTACGCGGCGCTCGCGACCGGCGGCGCCGAAGCGGCCGTCTCGCTGCCGGCGGAGCGGTTCTAGAGGCAGGCATGGCTGCGAAAGGGGGCAGGGCATGATTCGGACGAGCGCAGCGGCTCTCGGATTCTGCGCGGCGATCTCTGCGGTCGCGACGCCGGCGTTCGGCGCGGATTCGCTCGCGGTCGTCGCGCCGGTCGCGCGGCCCGGGCCCCATCCGGTCGCGTGCAGCAACGTCGCGCAGGACTTCGATCGGCTCCAGCCTATGGAGACCGCGAGCGAGTACTGGCGCGGCCTGCCGCGTGCCGACGGGGCTCCGCGCTACGTCACCGACCTCCTCGCGGAGCCGGCGGACACGGTGACGTACGCGTTTCCGGTGCCGGTCGACGACGAGCTCTACGGTCGGTACGGGGGACGCACGGTCACCGACGTCGCGATCGTCTGCTACCCGACGACGTCCGCGAACGCGCGCGCCGACTACGCGCTGCCCAACGGCAACGTCGTGCCGCGCATGCAGCGCGCCGGCGATGCCCCGATCCTGCCCGCGGGCGGGCCGTGGCCGGTCGTCCTGTACTCGCACGGCTACGCCGGCAGCCCGCTCGACGGCACGTACCTCGGCGCGATGCTGACGCTCGCGTCGTTCGGCTACGTGGCGGTCGCGCCGTTCCACGGCGACCTGCGCTGGTCGCTGGTCGGCTTCGAGGCGATCTTCGAGGACGGCATCACGGCCGAGGAGTTGTGGAAGGACTACGTCGCGATGCAGGCGATCCGGCCGAACTCGGCGAAGTCGCTGCTGGACGCGCTCACCGCGCACGCGCAGTGGAAGGACACGCTCGACCTCGCGCGCGTCGGCGGCTTCGGCATCAGCCAGGGAGGCGAGACGCTGATGCTGATGGGCGGCGCCGCGCTGACGACGACGGTGTTCCAGGACTCGAGGCCGGTCCTGCACGACGCGCGCCTCGCGGCGGCGGTCGGCTACATCCCGTTCTTCGGCATGTCGTGGCTGCCGTCGTTCGGCGAGGACCAGCTGGGCGTGCAGGGCGTCACCTTGCCCTATCTCGCCATCGCCGGCACCGACGACCCGCTCGCGCAGATCGAGCGGACCGAGCAGGCCGTCCGCCTGCTCGGCGGAACGCGCTCGCTCGTTGCGATCGAGGGCTTGACGCACGAGCTGGAGCCGGCCTACCCGGACGACATCTTCACCTGGTCGCTCGTGTTCCTCGACTCGCAGCTCCGGCGCGACGCCGCCGCGACGGCGAAGCTGCAACGGATGGCCTCGGTCGCGGGCGGGGCGGTGGACGAGCGCCGGATCGACTACACGGCGCCGCTGCCGGCCGGCGGCGACGTGCGCAACGTCGTCGAGTTCTACCACGCGGGCTTCGGCCACTACTTCGTGACCGCGGATCAGGACGAGATCGCCGGCCTGGACACCGGCGCCGGGGGCTGGGCCAGGACGGGGCTCGCGTTCAACGCGATCGATGCGTCGGCGACGCCGGGGCTTGCGAACTGCCGGTTCTTCGGCATCTTCGGCAGCGTCTCGACGCACTTCTACACGATCAACGCGGACGAGTGCGCGACGGTCACGGCCGATCCCGCGTGGACGTTCGAGAAGTATGCGTTCCGGGCAGAGATGCCCGCGGCCGAGGATTGCCCGGCCGACCGGATGCGCGTGGTCCGCGTGTTCAACAACTTCAAGGGCGGTGCGCTCAACCACCGCTACACGACCAGCGCCAGCGAGGCCGCATCGCTGGCGGGCGAAGGCTGGGTCGTCGAAGGCGCGGTGTTCTGCACGCCGCCCTGACCCCGATCCCACGATGACCTCGACGGCGCTGCACGGGGAGACCCCGACTCGACCGCCTCTGCGAACTGCCGCCCTGCTGGCCATGCTCGCGCTCGCGCTTGCCGCTCCGCCGTCGCGGGCGGACTCGCTCGCGACCATTCCCCCGCTCGGGACGGGCCCCTACGCGGTCGGCTGCTCGAGCGTCGAGCAGGACTTCTCGCGCGTGCCTCAGGGCGAGAACGCCGAGTGGTGGTGGGAGGGGGTTCCGACCGAGGACGGCACGCCGCGCTACGTCACCGCGCTTCTGTCCTCGTCGGCGACGCCGGTGCTGACGATTCCCGTCCCGGACGACGGCGAGCTCTACGGGCCCCATGCCGGAACGTCGGTCCAGATCGCGCTCGTCGTCTGCTATCCGACCGACGCGGACAATCCGTACGCGGACTACGCGCTGCCTACGGGCAAGTCGGTACCGCGCATGCAGAGGGGCGGCGATCCGCCGCTGCTCGCCTCGGCGCGCGCGCGCTGGCCGGTGCTGCTCTATTCGCACGGGTACGCGGGCAGCCCGATCTCGGGCGACTACATCTCGGTGCTCACGCGGCTAGCGAGCCACGGCTACGCGGTCGTCGCGCCGTTCCACGGCGATCAGCGGATCGCGAACCTGCGGCTCGAGGACGCATCCGACCTGCTGAACGCGATCGCCAATTTCAGCAAGTTCACGGCGATGCAGGCCGTGCGGCCGCTCGCACTGGCCGCGGCGCTCGACCACGTGCTCGACGGCCCCGGATGGAGGAATCGCCTCGACGCGACGCAGGTCGCCGGATTCGGCGCGAGCCAGGGCGGCGAGTCGCTGATGCTGATGGCGGGCGCGAAGCTGACGGTGTCGGTCGGGCTGTCGTCGAAGCAGGTGACGTCCGATCCGCGGCTCAAGGCCATCACGAGCTACGTGCCCTACTTCGGACAGCCGATCTTTCCCGCGTTCGGACGCGACCAGAGCGGCGTGGACGGGATGCTGCCGGTGCCGGTGCTCGCGATCTCGGGAACCGCGGACACGACTGCGCCGATCGGCACCACCGAGAAGGCGATGCGGCGGCTCGCGCAGTCCCGCATCCTCGTCGCGCTCGAGGGCGTCGAGCACGGCTTCGACCTCCCGTCGACCGGCGACATCTTCACCTGGACACTGACGTTCCTCGCCGCGCACGCGCAGGACGACCGGAGCGCGCGCGCGACGCTGCAGCGCATGGAGCGGGTGGCGGGCGGCGGCGACGACCGCCGGATCGTCGACTACACGGCGCCGGCGCCGGCATCCGGCGGCGAGCGCATCGTCGTCGAGTTCCAGAACGACGAGCTCGCGCACTTCTTCTACACGGCCGATGCCGAGGAAGCGGCGATGCTCGACGCCGGCGTGATCGTGCCCGGCTGGCGGCGCACCGGCTTCGCGTTCAAGGCCTGGGACCGATACGATGCTAACGGCGACGCGTCGTGCCGCTACTTCACGAGCCGCAGCGGCGTCTACTCGCACTTCTACTCGATCTGGGCGCCCGAATGCGCGATTCTCGCCGCGGATCCGCTGTGGCGGTTCGAGGCGCAGGCTTTCCGCGCCACGCTCCCCTCGGCCGAGGATTGCCCGGCGGGACGGATGCGCGTCACGCGCGTCTACAACCTGATGGACGGCGGCGCGCCCAACCACCGGTTCCTGACGAGCGCCTCCGAGATCGCGCACATGGCCGACGAGGACTGGCTCGTCGAGGGCAGCGTGTTCTGCACGCCACCCTGATACGCAGCGCGCTAGCGTGCGAGCCAGCCGCCGTCGACGGCGATCGTCGTGCCGTGCACGTAGTCGGACGCGGGTGACGCGAGGAACACAGCCGCGCCGTCGAGATCCGACGGTTCGCCCCAGCGGCCTGCCGGAATGCGCGCGAGGATCTCCGCCGAGCGATGCGGATCGGCGCGCAGCGGCGCGGTGTTGTCGGTGGCCATGTACCCCGGCGCGATCGCGTTGACGTTGATGCCGCGCGCAGCCCACTCGTTCGCGAGCAGGCGCGTCAGCCCGAGGATGCCGCTCTTCGACGCCGTGTACGACGCCACGCGCACGCCGCCCTGGTAGGAGAGCATCGAGGCGACGTTCACGATCTTGCCGCCGTGGCGCTGCTCGACGAGCCGCCGGGCGACCGCCTGCGCCAGGAAGAATGCCGCCTTGAGGTTCACGTCGAGGACGTCGTTCCAGTCGCCCGCCGTGAAGTCGAGCGCGTCCGCGCGGCGGATGATGCCGGCGTTGTTGACGAGGATGTCGACCCCGCCGAGCGTCTCCACGGTCCGCGTCACGATGCGGCCCGGCGCGTCCGGATCCGCGAGGTCCTCGGCGATCGCGACGAAGCGGCGCCCGCGGTCGCGCACGATCGACCCGGTCGCCGCGAGATCGCCGGTGGCCACCCCCGCGACGTCCGCCCCGGCTTCCGCGAGCGCGCGCGCCATCGCCGCGCCCAGTCCCCGGCTCGCCCCCGTGACGATCGCGCGGCGTCCGTCGAGGCGGAAGCTCGCGACCATGGTCAGCGGAGGTCCGCGGGCTTGAGGTGGTCCATGTCGTCGAACACCTGGTTCTCGCCCACCATGCCCCAGATGAACGTGTAGGACCGCGAGCCGACGCCGGAATGGATCGACCACGAGGGACTGATGACTGCCTGCTCGTTGCCGACGACGATGTGGCGGGTCTGGTCCGGCCGGCCCATCAGGTGGAAGACCACCGCGTCCGCCGGCATCGCGAAGTAGAAGTACACCTCCATGCGTCGCTCGTGCGTGTGGCAGGGGAACGTGTTCCAGACGCTGCCGGGCTCGAGCACGGTCATGCCCATCGTGAGCTGGCAGGACTCGACCACGCCGGGGACGATGAACTTGTAGATCGTGCGCCGGTTGGCGGTCTCCGCGCTGCCGATCGTCTGCGGCGACGCTTGCGCGAGCGTGATCCGGCGCGTCGGGCACGCGCGGTGCGCCGGCGCGCTGTTGAGGTAGAAGCGCGCGGGGGTCGCCGGATCGCGGCTGGCGAAGCTCACGTCGCGCGCGCCCATGCCCACGTAGATCGCCTCGCGAGGGCCGACTTCGTGGACCGTGCCGTCGACGTTCACCGTGCCGGGGCCGCCGACGTTGATCGCGCCGAGCTCGCGCCGTTCGAGGAAGCTCGCCACGGCGAACGACTTCGCGAGCGCGGGCGAGAACCCGACCGGGCGCGACGCCGGAAGCGCGCCGCCGACGATGATCCGGTCGATCTGGCTGTAGGTGAGGGCGAGCTCGTCCGGCACGAAGATCCGGTCGACGAGGAAATGGCGGCGCAGTCCCTCGGTGTCGAGGGTGCGGACGTGGTCGCTGTGGATCGGCTGGCGGACATCCATCGGGCGCGGACTCGGGAACGTAGCGGGCGACCATGCTAGGACGACGAGGTCCAGGGGTCAAGTGGCCTGACCAATTGCGCGCATCCGACGGCCACCCGGGGCGGTGTGCCGGCCGGTGTAGCCGACCGGGCCGCGAAAGGGGGGCGACGACGATCGTCCCCGGCGCGACACGCTATGATCGTGCGATGACGTCTGCGCAACGCGACGGATCGAGCGACCGCGGTGGATTTCGGATCGGCGTCGACCTCGGTGGCACCAAGATCGAGGTGCTGGCAATCGACCGCGCGGGCCGCGAGCGCCACCGGCAGCGCGTGGCCACGCCGCAGGGCGACTATGCGGCGACGATCGACGCGATCGCGAGGCTGGTCGCGGAGGCGGAGTCGGCGCTGGGCGAGCGCGCGAGCATCGGCGTCGGCACACCGGGATCGATCTCGCGTGCGACGGGGCTCCTGCGCGGCGCGAACTCGGTGTGCCTGAACGGCCGTCCGATCCGCGAGGACCTCGCGCGCCGCCTCGGACGCGACGTGCGCATCACCAACGACGCGAACTGCTTCGCGCTGTCGGAGGCGGCCGACGGCGCGGGCGCCGGCGCCGACGTCGTCTTCGGCGTGATCCTCGGCACCGGTGTCGGCGGGGGCATCGTCGTGCGCGGCCAGGTGCTCGACGGGCCGAACGGCATCGCCGGCGAGTGGGGCCACAACCCGCTCCCATGGCCCCGGGACGACGAGCGCCCGGGAGCGGCCTGCTTCTGCGGGAAGCCCGGCTGCATCGAGACCTTCCTTTCGGGGCCCGGCCTGGCCCGCGACCATCGGCGTGCCACCGGGTTCGACCGTGCTCCCGAGGCGATCGTCGAAGGGGCGGTCGCCGGCGACGCCGCCTGCGAGGCGGCGCTTTCCCGCTACGAGGAACGCCTCGCGCGTGCGCTCGCCCACGCGATCAACCTCCTCGACCCCGACGTCGTCGTGCTGGGCGGCGGGCTGTCGAACGTCGACCGCCTCTACGCCAGCGTACCCCGGCTCTGGGGAAGGTGGGTCTTCTCGGATCGGGTCGACACGCGGCTCGTCAAGCACCGGCACGGCGACTCGAGCGGGGTCCGGGGGGCGGCGTGGCTGTGGCCTGCCGCGGGCGCGGGGCAGGGGTAGAATAACGGTGGTCCGCATCCGGGCGGTTCGGGCACCGACGACGATGGCCATCGACCTCCTTTCCCCTGCGTTCCGCGCCGAGTTCCAGTTCGCGGCGGTGGCCTTCGCGGGAGGGCTCGCGCTGGAGCGTCTGCGTCCCGCCCACCTGCGGCAGTCGTGGCGCGCGCTCGGTTTCAACCTCGCGATCGCGCTGCTGTTCCTGTACCTGACGATGCTGCTCGTCCCGCCGCTCTCCGAGCTGGTCGAACCGTTCGCGAAGCGCCATTCGCTCGGCCTGCCGATCCACTATCCCGATGGTATCGTCGGATCGGTCCTGCAGACGGTGACGTTCTTCGTCGTCTTCGACTTCTTCTTCTACTGGTGGCACCGCGCCCAGCACCGCTGGCGCTGGCTCTGGGTGCAGCACAGGTTCCACCACCAGGACCGCTTCCTCAACGTCACGACCGTCCATCGCTACCACTTCAGCGAGGAGATCTTCCGCGTCTTCGTGATCGGCGTGCCGATGGCCGCGCTGTTCGATTTCAAGCCGCCGCAGATCGCGTGGCTTTGGACGACGTTCCTGCTGTGGGGCTACTGGATCCACCTGAACGTGAAGGTGGGGCTCGGTCCGCTGGGCCGCTGGATCAGCGGCCCGCAGTTCCACCGCTACCACCACACGCCCGAGTACGGGAACGTGAACTTCGCGGCGTTCTTCCCGTTCTGGGATCGCCTGTTTCGCACCTACCACCATCCCGAGCCGGGCGTGTTCCCGCAGAACACAGGCGTGAAGAACGCGACCGACGGCAATACGCTCTACGAGGCGGTCGCCTATCCGTTCGTCGAGTGGGCGCGCATGGTCCGCCACGCGGTCTCGCGCCGGCGCACGGCCGGGGCCGCCGCAGAGTAGTCCCGCGGCGTCGCCGCGCCGCTACATGCCCGGGTAGACCGGCCCGCCGCCGCCCTCGGGCGTCACCCAGCGGATGTTCTGCCGCGGGTCCTTGATGTCGCAGGTCTTGCAGTGGACGCAGTTCTGCGCGTTGACCTGCAGGCGTTTCCCGCTCCCCGACTCGTCCGCGACGTACTCGTAGACGCCCGCCGGGCAGTAGCGCTGCTCGGGCCCGTCGTAGAGCGCGAGATTCACGTTCACCGGGGTCGCCGCGTCGCGCAGCGTCAGGTGCGACGGCTGGTTCTCCTCGTGGTTGGTGTTCGACAGGAACACCGAGGAGAGCTTGTCGAACGTCAGCGTGCCGTCGTATTTCGGATAGTCGATGCGCGGCATCTGCCCGGCGGGCTTCAGCGTCTCGTTGTCGGGCTTGCCGTGGCGCAGCGTCCAGGGAACGAGCGCGCCCAGGCCCAGGTCGTTCATCCACATGTGGAAGCCGCCGTGGATCGTGCCCGCCCACATGCCCCACTTGAGGCCCGGCTTCACGTTGCGCACCTTCCACAGGTCCTCGTAGACCCACGACTTCCTCCAGCCCGCGTCGTAGTCGTCGAGCGCGTCGTGCGCGCGCCCGGCGCCGAGCGCCGCGAACGCGGCTTCGGCGGCGAGCATGCCGGTCTTCATCGCGTTGTGCGTTCCCTTGATGCGCGGGACGTTGAGGAATCCCGCCGCGCAGCCGACGAGCGCGCCGCCGGGGAACGCGAGCTTCGGGACCGACTGCAGCCCGCCCTCGTTGATCGCGCGCGCGCCGTACGCGAGGCGCTTGCCGCCGGCGAACGTGTCGCGGACCTCGGGATGGGTCTTGAAGCGCTGGAACTCGTCGTACGGCGACAGGTGCGGGTTCTCGTAGTTGAGGTGCACGACGAACCCGACCGCGACGAGGTTCTCGCCATAGTGGTACATGAACGAGCCGCCGCCGGTGCGGCTGTCGAGCGGCCAACCCTGGCTGTGGACGACGAGCCCCTTGCGGTGGCGCGACGGCTCGACCTGCCAGAGCTCCTTCAGCCCGATGCCGTACTTCTGCGGGTCGACGCCGTCCCTGAGGTTGAAGCGCTTCATCAGTTCCTGCGAGAGCGAGCCGCGGCAGCCTTCGGCGAACAGCGTGTACTTGGCGCGGAGCTCCATGCCCGGCGCATAGTCGGGCTTGTGCGAGCCGTCCTTCGCGATGCCCATGTCGCCGGTCGCGACGCCTGCGACCGCGCCGCGCCCGTCGTACAGCACCTCGGCGGCGGCGAACCCGGGGTAGATCTCGACGCCGAGCGCTTCGGCCCGCGTTCCCAGCCAGCGGCACACGTCGCCCAGGCTCGCGATGTAGCTCCCGTGGTTGTTCATCAGCCGCGGCAGGAGCGCGTTCGGGATCCGGTAGCCGCGGTCCGGCGTGAGCACGAGGAACCGGTCCTCGGTCACCGGCGTGTCGAGCGGCGCGCCTTGCGCCTGCCAGTCGGGGATGAGCTCGGAGAGCCCCTTCGGATCGATCACCGCGCCCGACAGGATGTGGGCGCCGACCTCGGAGCCTTTCTCCAGCACGCACACCGACACCTCGCGGTTCCCGCTGGCGGCGAGCTGCTTCAGCCGGATCGCCGCGGAGAGGCCCGAGGGCCCGCCGCCGACGATCACCACGTCGTAATCCATCGATTCGCGCGTCATGGGTCCTCGTTTCGGTCGGAGGGCTGGGCGCGGGCACGGCCGGTCGCGCCGGCCCGCGAAGGCTGGGGCATCGTCCGCGAATTATAATGTCCGGCCGGGCGGAACCCTCGCCGCATCGCGAGGGCGGCCGCCGCAGGTTTCCGTCCCCGACCTCCGCTGCCCGATGAAATCCCGCCGCGTCCTCGTCCACACGTCGATCCAGCCGATCCGCTGGGGCGACATGGACGCGCTCGGCCACGTGAACAACACCGTCTACTTCCGCTACATGGAACAGGCGCGCATCGAGTGGCTCTCGACCATGGCGGAGGATGGGGCCGACTACCGGTCCGGGACGGGACCGGTGATCGTCAACGCGAGCTGCACCTTTCTCGTCCCGCTGGTGTACCCGGGCGACGTGGAGGTGCGGATGTACCTCTCGGAGCCGGGACGCTCGTCGATCGGCAGCCACTACGAGCTGGACTGCGCCGGCAAGCGGATGGCCGAGGGAGACGCGAAGATCGTCTGGATCGACCTCGCGGGCGGCAGATCGGTGCCGCTGCCGGACCACGTGCGCGCGACGCTCGGGGACGCGGGCCGCTGAAGGAGCCTTGCATGGTCGCACCCCTCTGGACGCCGTCGCCGCAGCGCGTCGCGGACGCCAACATCACCGCGTTCTCGCGGCGCGTCGAGTCGCGCCACCGCGTCGCGCTGCCCGACTACGACGCGCTCTGGCGCTGGTCGATCGACCACCCCGAGGACTTCTGGCGCGAGGTGTGGGACGACGCCGGCGTCATCGGCACGCCGGGCAGGCGCGTGCTGGTCGACGGCGACCGGATGCCCGGCGCTCGCTTCTTCCCGGATGCGACGCTCAACTTCGCGCGGAACCTGATCGAGCGCCGTCCCGACGACGACGCGGGCGACGCGCTCGTGTTCCGCGGCGAGGACAAGGCGCGCGCGCGGGTTTCGCACGCCGAGCTGCGCGCGACGGTATCGCGGGTCGCGCGCGCGTACGACGCGATGGGCCTGAAGGCGGGCGACCGCGTCGCGGCCATCGTGCCGAACATGCCCGAGACGCTGATGGCGATGCTCGGCGGCGCGGCGCGCGGCGCGATCTGGTCGTCGTGCTCGCCGGACTTCGGCGTTCAGGGCGTGCTCGACCGCTTCGGACAGATCGAGCCGAGGGTGCTCGTGACCGTCGACGGCTACTGGTACAACGGCAGGGCGTTGCCGCTCGGCGACAGGATCGCCGAGATCGTCGCGAAGCTGCCGACCGTCGAGCGCGTCGTCGTGATTCCGTACCTGGGCGGCGCCGCGGGACCGGGCGACCTCTCGCCCATCCGCGGCGCGGTGTCGTGGGACGCGTTCCTCGCCCCCCATGCGGCGGGCCCGATCGACTACGTCGAGCTGCCGTTCGCGCATCCGCTCTACATCCTCTATTCGTCGGGCACGACCGGCGTGCCCAAGTGCATCGTCCACGGTGCGGGCGGCACGCTGCTGCAGCACCTGAAGGAGCACCGGCTGCACGGGGACGTGAAGCGGGGCGACCGGATCTTCTACTACACGACCTGCGGCTGGATGATGTGGAACTGGCTCGTCTCCGGGCTGGCCGCCGGCGCGACGCTGCTGCTCTACGACGGATCGCCTTTCGTGCGCGCCGGCCGCGTGCTGTGGGACTACGCGGACGAGGAGCGGATGACCCACTTCGGCACGTCGGCCAAGTACATCGACGCGCTGAAGAAGATCGCGCTCGTCCCGCGCAAGGACTACACGCTCGCGACGCTCGCGACGATGTTCTCGACCGGCAGCCCGCTCGCGCCCGAGTCGTTCGACTACGTCTACCAGTGCGTGAAGGACGATCTCGCGCTCGCGTCGATCTCCGGAGGCACCGACATCGTGTCGTGCTTCGGGATCGGCAACCCGACGCTGCCGGTGTGGCGCGGCGAGATCCAGTGCCGCGCGCTCGGCATGGCGGTCGACGTCTTCGACGAGGACGGGCGCTCGATCCCGCCCGGGAAGGGCGAGCGCGGCGAGCTCGTCTGCACGCGGCCTTTCCCGTCGATGCCGGTCGGCTTCTGGAACGATCCGGATGGCGCGAAGTACCGCGCCACGTACTTCGAGCGGTTCCCGAACGTCTGGTGCCACGGCGACTACACCGAGATCACGCCGCACGGCGGACTCGTCATCCACGGGCGCTCGGATGCCACGCTCAATCCGGGCGGCGTGCGCATCGGGACCGCCGAGATCTATCGTCAGGTCGAGCAGCTCGACGAGGTGGTCGAGAGCCTCGTGATCGGGCAGGACTGGCCGCCCGGCGAGGTGGGGGACGTGCGCGTCGTGCTCTTCGTCAAGCTGCGCGACGGGCTCGCGCTCGACCCGGCGCTCGTCGACAGGATCCAGAAGCACATCCGCGCGAACACGACGCCGCGGCACGTTCCGGCGAAGGTGGTGCAGGTGACCGACATTCCCCGCACCAAGAGCAACAAGATCGTCGAGCTCGCGGTGCGCAACGTCGTCCACGGCCGGCCGGTCAGGAACGTCGACGCGCTCGCCAATCCCGAGGCGCTCGAGCAGTTCCGCGATCGCGTGGAGCTGAAGTCGTGAGGGGCCGCGCGTGAGCCTCCTCGCGATCCTCGCGGCGCTGGGGCTGGAGCAGTGGCACGCGCCGCGGTGGCGCGTGTCGATCGAGCGCGCATTCGTGCGCCAGGCGCGCGCCCTCGAGCGCAGGTTCAACGGCGGGAAAGCGGGGCAGGGCGCCGTCGCTGCCGCCATTGCGGTGGTCCCGCCGGTGGCGCTCGCCGCGGCGATCGGGTGGGCGCTCGACGCGGTGTACCCGATGGCAGGGTTCGCGTTCGACGTGCTGGTCCTCTACGTGCTGATGGGGTTCCGCCGCTTCAGCCACGCGGTGTCGGCCATCGTCGCCGCGTTCAAGGAGGGCGATCTCGAGGTGGCGCGACGCGTGCTGGGCAGCTGGCGCGGGCGCGTGTCGTCGGAGCTCGGGTCCGGCGACGTCGCGCGGATCGCCATCGAGCGCGGCCTGGTCGAGGCTTACCGGCAGGTCTTCGCGGTGCTGTTCTGGTTCGTCGTGCTCCCGGGGCCCGCCGGCGCGGTGCTCTACCGCGCCGTGGCGAGGCTCGGGCAGGAATGGTCCGAGGCGCCGCGAGGCGGTGACCTGACGCCGCTCGACCGCGAGCGCGAGGCCTTCGGCATGCCGGTGCGGCGGCTGCTCGCGCTGCTCGACTGGATACCGGTGCGACTGACGGCGATCGCGTTCGCCGCAGTCGGCGACTTCGAGGACGCGGTGGCGAGCTGGCGGACGCAGGCGGCAAGCTGGGCGCGCGAGGAAGGCGGCAAGTCGATGGGGATCGTGCTCGCGAGCGGTGCCGGGGCGCTCGGCGTCGTCCTCGGCGGCCCGCTGCCGTCGCCCGCGGGAGAGCCCGACTGGCGTCCCGAGCTCGGCACCGGCGACGCGGTCGAGCCCGAGGTGCTGCCGTCCGCGGCGGGACTCGTCTGGCGTGCGCTCGTGCTGTGGCTCGTCGTCATCCTGCTCGTTACGCTCGCGAACCTGCTGCCGTAGTCGGCGTCGGACGCGGTGCCCGTCACCGTGTCCGACACCGCGGTGACGCAGCGCGTTACCTGGACTTGTCCCGCGCGGCTTCGGCCTCGCGGCGCAGCGCGTGCAGCAGCGCGAGCCGTTGCGGAGCGATGCGGCCGTCGTCGACGGCGTCGCGTACGGCGCACCCCGGCTCGCGATCGTGGCGACAGTCGCGGAAGCGGCAACGACCGAGGAGCGGACGCATCTCGACGAACGCCTCCGGCAGCATCGCGGGATCGGCGTGGGCGATGCCGAACACCTTCATGCCCGGCGAGTCGACGATCCAGCCGTCGGCGTCTCCCGGCAGCATGAAGAGCGCCGTCTCGGTCGTCGTGTGCCGGCCGCTGCCCAGCGCGTCGGACACGTCGCCGATGCGCGCACGCGCGTGCGGGCAGAGCGCGTTGAGGATCGTCGACTTGCCCATCCCGGACTGGCCGATCAGCACGCTGCGCTCGCCCGCGACGATCCCCGCGAGCGATCCCGCGGAGCGCGTCGCTTCGCACTCGACGACCGGGTAGCCGAGCGAGCGGTAGGGCGCGAGCCTCGTCACGAGCGCGGGGAAACCCGGCAGATCGGCCTTGTTCGCGACGAGCACGAAGCGGCAGCGCTCCAGCTCGGCGGCGACGATCCATCGGTTGAGCAGGTTCTCGTCGACCGCGATGTCCGGCGCGACGACGCCGACGACCTGCGTGACGTTCGCCGCGAGCACCTTCTCGCGGAACGCGTCCGACCGGTACAGGAGCGAGCTGCGCGACTCGACCTTCTCGATGGCACCGCCGCCGGCGATGGGCGCCACCTGCACGCGGTCTCCGCAGGCGACGACGGTGCGGCGGCCCTTCAGCACGCATTCGAGCGTGCCGCCCGCATCGAGCAGCACCGCGTAGTGGCGGCGCCAGGCGGCCACGACCAGGCCTGCTTCACGGGGCTTCACGCAGGGGGCTCCGAGATGCCCGCACCCGCGAGGGCCTCCGTGCGGGCGGCGCAGGCGAGGTCGTTCTGCGTGATCCCGGCCGCGTCGTGCGTCCACCAGGCCACCGTGCACCGGCCCCAGCCGACGCGGAGTTCGGGGTGGTGGTCGACCCGGTCGGCCATCTCGGCCACCGCGTTCGCGAAGGCCATCGTCCCGCGCCAGTCCGTGAAGCGGTACGCCTTGCGCAGCGCGCCGTCGTCCACGGTCCAGCCGGGCAATGCGTCGAGCGCCGCGCCGACGGTGCCGGGCGGGAGCTTCGACGCGCCGGCGCGGATCTCGAGCGCGGCGAGTGCCGCCGTCGTCGGTCTCGCCTCCGGCCCGGGCTTCATGCGCCGTAGGCCGCGGGCGTCGCGGTTCCGGCCGCCAGCGCCTCGAGGCGGGCCACGCGCAGCGCGGCCGGCGGGTGCGAATCGTGGAACGCCGAGTGCAGCGGATCCGGCGTCAGCGTCGCCGCGTTGTCCTCGTAGAGCCGGACGAGCGCCGACACCATCGCGCCCGCGGACGCCTGTTGCGCGGCGTACGCGTCCGCCTCGTACTCGTGCCGCCGCGAATACCACGATGCGATAGGCGCGAACAGGAACGTGAACACCGGCAGGACGAGGAAGAACAGCACCAGTGCAACGCCGGGACGCTCGGGCGACGGCGGCACGTAGAGGCCGCCGTAGAACCAGTCGGAGCGCGCGAGCCACGCCAGCAATGCGAAGAACGCAAGCGACATCGCGGCCGACCACGCGATGCGCTTCGCGATGTGCTTCAGCTTGAAGTGGCCGAGCTCGTGCGCGAGCACGGCCTCGGTCTCCTCGGGTGCGAGGCGCTCGACCAGCGTGTCGAACATCACGATGCGCTTTGCGCGGCCGAAGCCTGTGAAGTAGGCGTTGCCGTGGCTCGAGCGCTTCGAGCCGTCCATCAGGTAGAGCCCGCGCGACGCGAAGCCGCAGCGCGCGAGCAGCGCTTCGATGCGCGTCCGCGCGGGACCGTCGGGCATCGGCGTGAACTTGTTGAACAGCGGCGCGATCACCGTCGGGTAGAGCGCGAGCACGAGGAGCTGGAACGCCATCCACGCGCCCCAGGCCCACAGCCACCACGCGCTGCCCGCGTGGCGCATGAGCGCGATCACCAGCGCCGCGAGCGGGAGCCCCAGGATCGCGCCGACGAGGACGCCCTTGCCGAGGTCGCCGAGCCACGTGCCGGCCGTCGTGCGGTTGAAGCCGAAGCGCGACTCGACCGCGAACGTCCGGTAGGCCGAGAACGGCAGCGAGACGAGCGCCGACAGCAGCACGATCGCGACGATCAGCAGCAGGTCCTGCACGAGCGGCGGGACGTCGACGAGCCCCGTCGCTCCCGTCAGGAACGCGACGCCGCGGCCGCGCGTCAGCAGGACGAGCAGCGCCGTTCCCGCGACCGCCGACGCGATGGCGATCCGCGTGTGCGCGATCGTGTAGTCGGCCGCCTTGCGATGCGCGTCGATGCCGATGCGGCTCGCGAACGCCGCCGGGACCACGTCACGGTGACGGCGCACGTGCGCGACGTGCCGGAAGGCGAGCCAGAGCTCCAGCGCCAGCGTCAGTGCGACGGCTGCGAGGAAGATCGCGGTGAACGTCGGCGCGGTCACGTGGGGCGGCGGGCGGGCGGCTGTGCGAAAATGGCTGCTTCATTCTACGCGAGCGGCGCCACGCCGCCGACCCGATGCCCGCTGCCGCGCCCCCGGTTTCCGCCGCCGACGACCGCCTGATCTGGATCGACCTGGAGATGACGGGGCTCAGGCCCGACAGCGACCGGATCATCGAGGTCGCGCTCGTCGTCACCGACGCGTCGCTCGTCACCGTCGCCGAGGCCCCGGTCTGGGTGGTGCATCAATCCGATGCGACGCTGGCGGGCATGGATTCCTGGAACCAGGGCACGCACGGTCGCTCGGGACTGATCGACAAGGTTAAGGCGTCGACGATGGACGAAGCGACGGTCGAGGCGGTCGCGCTCGCGTTCCTGCGCGAGCACGTTCCGGCGAAGGGCTCGCCGATGTGCGGCAACTCGATCTGTCAGGACCGGCGCTTCCTCGCGCGCTGGATGCCCGCGCTCGAGGACCACTTCCACTACCGCAACCTCGACGTGTCGACGCTGAAGGAGCTCGCGCGCCGCTGGCGGCCCGAGGTCGCGAAGGCGTTCGCGAAGGAGTCGAAGCACACCGCGCTCGCCGACGTCTACGAGTCGATCGAGGAGATGAAGCACTACCGGCGGCACTTCCTGCGGATCGATCCCGCCTGACGCGATGAACCCCCGCGATCGGATGAAGTTCTGCAGCGAGTGCGGCTCGCCGGACGTCGCGTGGCGCATCCCCGACGGCGACACGGTCCCGCGCGAGGTCTGCGGCGCGTGCGGCGCGATCCACTACCGCAACCCGAAGGTGGTCGTCGGCTGTCTCGCGACCTGGGAGGACCGCGTGCTCCTGTGCCGGCGCGCGATCGAGCCCCGCCACGGCCTGTGGACGCTGCCCGCGGGTTTCATGGAGAACGGCGAGACGCTCGCGGCCGGCGCCGCGCGCGAGACGATCGAGGAGGCCCGCGCGCGCGTCGACGTGGGCGAGCTCTACACGGTGATCAGCCTGCCGCAGATCAGCCAGGTCTACGTGATGTTCCGATCGCGGCTCCTCGACCTCGACTTCGGCCCCGGTCCCGAGAGCCTCGAGGTGCGGCTGTTCCACGAGGACGACATTCCCTGGGACCGGATCGCGTTCCGCACGATCGCCCGGACGCTGCGCAACTACTTCCTCGACCGCCGGGACGGCGCATTCCCGCTGCGGGTCTCGGCGCTCGAGCGCCGTGCACGGCTCGAGCCGGATCTCTCCGGCGCGGCCTGACTGCCTGCCCGGAGGCGCTGGCAGGAGCGGCGGGCTGCGGTAAGATCCCCCCGTCCCATTCGCGACAGGCGCGCCGACCCGGGGGCACGACCCGCGAGGG
The DNA here is from genome assembly GCA_937898875.1 of uncultured Pseudomonadota bacterium. Lineage (GTDB taxonomy): Bacteria > Pseudomonadota > Gammaproteobacteria > Burkholderiales > Casimicrobiaceae > VBCG01. The sequence goes on from CALDKM010000113.1 coordinate 18,363, forward strand.
TCGCGCGGGCGAGCGCGCCACACCCGCCGGACACCGGCAAGTCTTCTGGAGGAATCGATGCACGCAATCATTCGCGCGGCGCTCGCCGCGACCACCGCCCTTGCGCTCGGCGCCGGCGCGCCCGCGATGGCGCAGCAAGGCAACCGCATCTCGATCACGACCGGCGGCACGGGAGGCGTCTACTACCCGCTCGGCGGCGGGATGGCGAACATCCTGTCGAAGTACGTGCCCGGCATGCACGCGACCGCCGAGGTCACCGGCGGCTCGGTCGACAACCTGAAGCTCATCGGCGCGGGCAAGTCCGAGGTCGGCTTCTCGATGGTCGACGCCGCGTGGGACGGCTACAAGGGCCAGGACAAGTTCAAGGACGCGCCGGTCGCCGCCCGCACGCTGATGGTGCTCTATCCGAACCGGATGCAGGTCGTGACGGTCGACGGGACGGGCATCACCAGGCTCTCGGACCTGAAGGGCAAGCGCGTGTCGACCGGGTCGCCGGGCAGCGGCGTCGAGGTGATGGCGCTGCGCGTGCTCGAGGCGGCCGGCATCGACCCGAAGAAGGACATCAGGCAGGAGCGTCTTGGCGCGGCCGAGAGCGTCAACGCGATCAAGGACCGCAAGATCGACGCGTTCTTCTGGGTCGGCGGCGTGCCGACCGCGGCGATCACCGACCTCGCGGCGACACCGGGCACGAAGGTCAGGCTGATCGACCACTCGGAGGCGATCGCGGCGATGAACGCGAAGCACGGGCCGCTCTACGTGAAGGGCATCATCCCGCCGAACTCGTACTCGGGCCAGGACAAGGCGGTCGAGAACATCGACGTCTGGAACATCCTCGTCACGAACGACAAGATGAGCAACGAGATGGCCTACCAGGTCGTCAAGACGCTGATGGAGAAGAAGCCGGAACTCGTCGCCGTGCACAAGGAGGCGCAGAACATCGACCTCAAGTACCAGGCGCTCGGCTCGCCGGTCCCGTGGCATCCGGGAGCGAAGAAGTACTTCGAGGAGCAGGGCGTCAAGTTCGCGAACTGACGCGCTCGCCGGACGCGGGACGGAAAGACTGGGCGGCTTCGAAGGCCGCCCGTCTTGCTTTGGAACGCCTTCGTCGAATTCCGTCACGCGCTCCGTCGCGCATTCGATGGGGATTGCCGCCGTGCGATGCGTCCGCGGAGCGCTCGCAGAGGGAGGCGCGAGCCATCGATTTCGATCGTGGTGACGGCGGGCGGCCGGCGCCGCCACCGGACGGGGTGCGTGCTACGCTTGCCGCCCATCGGGTGAGCAGAAGGAAGCGTCCGTGGCGGAAGAGACCCAGCATCCGGACAGGGCGGCCGACGCCGCCGTGACCGAGGACCGTCTCCGGGTCGCGGAAGCCTACGTCGAGCAGGAGGAGGGCGGGACCAGCCGTTACCGCGGCCTGCTCGGGCACGCCACGACGGCGCTGCTCGTCGCGATGAGCCTCTTCCACCTGTATGCGGCCCTCGAGATCGTGCCCGCGCAGGTGCTGCGCCCGGTGCACGTCGGCTTCGTGCTGGTCCTCGTGTTCCTGCTGTTCCCGATCGCGGCGCGCTACCGCCACCGGCTGATGTGGTGGGACGTCGTGGGCGCGGCGCTCGGCTTCGCGACGATCGCCTACCTGCTCTCCGGGGGCGACGACATCTGGGACCGGAACGTCACGCCCAGCGCGAGCGACACGTTCTTCGGCTTCGCGTTCCTGCTGCTCGTGCTCGAGGCCTGCCGGCGCACGTCGGGATGGATCATGACGTTCGTGATCGGGGCGTTCATCGCCTACGCGTTCGTGGGCCCGTGGCTCCCCGGCGAGTGGTCGCACCGCGGCTACGACGTCGCGAGCCTGTCGGGATTCCTCTACCAGACGCTCGAGGGCATCTTCGGCACGGCGGTCGACGTGTCGTCGACGCTCATCATCCTGTTCACGATCTACGGCGCGTTCCTGCAGCAGTCGGGCGCGGGGCGCTTCTTCCTCGACTGGAGCTTCGCCGCGATGGGCGGCAAGCACTCGAGCGCCGGCCGCACCGTCGTGCTCGCGTCGTTCCTTCTGGGCGGGCCCTCGGGCTCCGGCGTCGCGACCACGGTGACGATCGGATCGGTCGCCTGGCCGATGCTCGCGAAGGCCGGCTACGGAAAGGAGGCTGCCGGCGGACTGCTCGCCGCCGGAGGCCTGGGCGCGATCATCTCGCCGCCGGTGCTGGGCGCCGCGGCGTTCCTGATCGCCGAGTTCCTGAAGATCGGCTACCTCGACGTGATCATGATGGCGGTCGTCCCGACCTGCCTCTACTACCTGTCGCTGCTGGTGATGGTCGAGCTCGACGTGCGGCGCTTCGGCATGTCCGAGGTCGCCGCCGCCCGCGTGATGTCGCTGTGGGACCTGACCCGGCGCTACGGCTTCCACTTCGTGTCGCTCGTGTCGATCGTCGCGTTCCTGCTCCTGGGCTTCTCGCCGGTGCTGTCGGTGTTCTGGGCGACGGTCGTCACGTTCGCGGTGAGCTTCCTCGACCGCGAGAACGCGCTCTTCCCGCGCCGCCTGATCACGGCGCTCAAGGACGGGTCCGCGCAGATGCTCAACGTCGCGGCGACCTGCGCGGCGGCCGGCATCATCGTCGGCGTCGTCGCGAAGACCGGGCTGGGCCTCAAGTTCTCGGCGATCGTGATCGCGTACGCCGGCGGGAGCCTGGTTCTGACGGCCCTCTACACGGCGGCGATCGTCTGGATCATCGGGCTCGCCGTCCCGGTCACCGCGAGCTACATCATCTGCGCCGTGATCGCGGCGCCCGCGCTCACGAAGCTGGGCGTGCCGGACTTCGCGGCTCACATGTTCATCTTCTACTACGCGGTGCTCTCGGAAGTCTCGCCGCCGACGGCGCTCTCGCCGTTCGCGGCCGCCGCGATCACCGGAGGCGACCCGTACAGGACGACGCTGCACTCGTGGAAGTACACGCTGCCCGCGTTCGTCGTGCCGTTCGTGTTCGTGCTGTCGCCCGAAGGCGTCGGCCTCCTGCTCAAGACGCCGCCCGAAGGCTCGTGGCTCGGCGTCGCGTGGATCGCCGCGACGGCGCTCGCAGGCATCACGTCGCTCGCGTTCGGCGTGCAGGGATGGCTCGCAGGGCGGCTCTCGGCGTTCGAACGGGCGGTCCTGATCCTCGCGGGCCTGGCGCTCGTCTACCCGGCGTCGTGGAGCGACGTCGCGGGCATCGCGGGCATCGTCGCGGTCGTCGCGGTGCGCTGGCTCGTGCGGCGCCCGGCGGGGGCATGAGCGTCGCCGGGCCGGGGGAAGACGGAGCGCCGACCGGGGTGCGGCGCGTGGACGCGCTCTTCGACCGCTACGGCGAGGCGCACCGGCACCCGACGAACGAGGCGATCCACCGGGTCTGCGTGCCGCTGATCGCCTGGAGCCTGCTCGCGCTCCTGTGGTCGTGGTCGCCCGCGGCGGCCTACGTGCTGATCGGCGTCGCGGTCGCCTACTACCTGACGCTATCGTTCCCGATCGCGATGGGCATGCTCGCGGTCGCCGCGGTGATGGTCTATCCGCTCACTCGGTTCGGCGCGTCGACGCTGCCGGTCGCCGTCGCGGTGTTCGTGGCCGCGTGGATCGGCCAGTTCGTCGGCCACCGGATCGAGGGCCGCAGGCCGACTTTCCTCGAGGACGTCCGGTTCCTGCTCGTCGGTCCCGCGTGGCTCCTCGGGAGGGCCTACCGGCGCTTCGGCATCGCGTACTGAAGCGTCAGACGACGACGTTGATACCCGCGTCGCCGAGCGCGGAGCGGAGCGCCTTCACGTGGTCGTGTCCGGTGGTCTCGACGACGCACGCGACGCGCACGGCGGAGAGGTCCGGCCCGGAGAACGCGCGGTCGTGCACGATCTCCTTGATCGACGCACCGCTCGCGGCGATCACGGCGGTGAGCCGCGCGAGCCCGCCCGGACGGTCGGAGATCGAGACGGTGAAGCGCGCGAGCCGCCCGTCGGTCACGAGGCCGGTCTCGATCACGCGGTCGAGGATCGTGAGGTCGATGTTGCCGCCGCACAGTACGAGCACGACCACCTTGCGCGTCAGATGTTCGAGCTTGCCGGCGAGGAACGCGGCGAGCGGTGCGGCGCCCGCGCCTTCGACGACGCTCTTCTCGAGCTCGATCAGCCGCAGGATCGCGAGCGCGATCGACGCCTCGTCGACGGTGCAGAGCCGGTCGACGACGCGGCGCGCGATCGGGTAGTTGATCTCGCCGGTCTTCGCGACCGCGAGGCCGTCCGCGAGCGTCGGGGAGAGCGCGACCTGCACCGGGCCGTGGCGCGCGAACGCCGCGGCGAGCGACGGGGCGTTCTCCGGCTCGACGCCGACGATCTCGACCGCGGGCTTCCTTGCCTTCGCCACGAGGCCGATCCCGCTGATGAGGCCCCCGCCGCCGACCGGAACGACGATCGCCTCGACCCCGGGGACCTGCTCCAGGATCTCGAGTCCCATCGTGCCCTGGCCCGCGATCACGTGCGCGTTGTCGAAAGGGTGGATGAACGCGAGGCCGCGCTCGGTCGCGAGCTCCGTCGCCCTGGCGCGCGCCTCGGTCAGGTCCTCGCCGTGCAGGACGACCTCGGCGCCGAGGTGGCGGCAGTTGGTGACCTTGATCAGCGGCGCGAAGCGCGGCATCACGACGGTGACCGGGATGCCGAGCAGGCTGCCGTGGTAGGCGATGCCCTGCGCGTGGTTGCCCGCCGAGGCTGCGATCACGCCCCGGCGGCGCGCGTCCTCGGGCAGGCGCAGCAGCGCGTTGCGCGCGCCGCGTTCCTTGAAGCTCCCCGTCCGCTGCAGGTAGTCGAGCTTGCAGAAGACGTGCGCGCCGGTGAGATTCGACAGCGGGATCGACTCGACGCAGGGGCTCTCGTAGATGCCGCCGCGGATGCGCTCGCGGGCGGCCTCGACGTCGGCAATCGTCACCTCGGCCCGGTCCATCGGCGGG